>NZ_SMME01000869.1:81472-81868 GCF_009711465.1 Parendozoicomonas verongulae
AACGACTCTCAGAATACCGCATCTGTCTGCGTCTGAGGCGTGGAACCAAAAATGGCTTGTGCTGTCAATATTGTCAGTGATTCAGGGAAGACAGCACAAGGGTTATCAGAAATGCAGCCATTTCGTTCTATTTCAGGGAAAAGATCTCCAGACTGTGAACCAGCATTTAGCACTGAAAAAAGAATATGTAGCTCGGATTCGGATTCGGTCTCAGTCTCGAAACTCAGCCATACTCTCTCTCACTTAAGTACGGATAAGAAGAAAGCTTCCTCTTCCCCGATTCATAACAAACAGGTCAGCCATTCTTCCGTTTTAAATCCTGCCTTTAAACCAGCCCCTGCATTCGACCTGAAGTTTGTTGCTTCCGATCAGGATGTTTTACTGACTCTGCAAACG
>NZ_SMME01000395.1:0-218 GCF_009711465.1 Parendozoicomonas verongulae
ACGGACTACATGGTGTAACAATATGGTCATAAATATCCACAACGTCACTGGCAGAACAAGATTCATTGCCGTAAACACCAATATCACAAGAGGCCGCCAGCTACGTTGCTATCTTCTTTGTTCTCGTTGTGGGAAGGAAGAAAATGGCCTTCAGGCTGAACTTTGTTCTTGGCAGTCTCTGCATAGTAATCGGCCTGTCTGCATCTGCCACCTATGCA
>NZ_SMME01000395.1:451-733 GCF_009711465.1 Parendozoicomonas verongulae
ACATAGCCCCTTCGGACAGCACACATATCCTCCCCGATGAAAGCACATCTTGCATCGTCAACAGGTCTGCCGGGCACCACTTTGTGCATTGCCGTGGGAAAAAACAAAGAACCCAGTTAACACTCACGGAATCAACAGCTGTACAACATCTGGCCGTTGAAACCGGATACCACAACATGGATCGGAGATTCATCGACCGTATACTGCATTTCCAGTCACGATAGAGCTCCTGACATCTTATGCACTCCTCCTCCTTCTTCACCTTCCCTTCTGGACACTCTA
>NZ_SMME01000241.1 GCF_009711465.1 Parendozoicomonas verongulae
AGAACCCAATTAACACTCACGGAATCAACGCCTGTACAGCATCTGGCAGTTGAAACAGATGCCACAACATGGATTAGGGATCCATCTACCATTTGCCGTATTTCCAGTAATAATAATGCTCCTGACATCTTGTGTACTCCTCCTTCTTCACCTCCCCTTCTGGACACTCTATTCCCAGAGTTGTCGGGCTTGAGGCAGAATGACACTCTACTTTCAGAGCTATCTTATTTGTTACAGGATGGTGTCTTTCAAAGTGTTCATTGCGACAATGCAGGTGAGTGCGCACTCGATACAGATGACACTCATACTGAAGTAAGTCAGATTCAGCCTGACAGTGACCAGCTGCCCACAAGTATCTCCGGGATGAACACGCTAAGAGTCCACACAAGAGACAGGCCCTTTGTCTGTGA
>NZ_SMME01000424.1 GCF_009711465.1 Parendozoicomonas verongulae
CCGTCAAAGTCACAGATAAAGGGCCTGTCCTCTGTGTGGACTCTCAGCGTGTACATACCATAGAAATCCGTAGGCATATCATCGCCAATTTGAACCTGAAGCTCTCTATTATGCTCACGTACCCAAGTATTAAAATGTGGAAAGCGGTCT
The DNA here is from genome assembly GCF_009711465.1 of Parendozoicomonas verongulae. Taxonomy (GTDB): domain Bacteria; phylum Pseudomonadota; class Gammaproteobacteria; order Pseudomonadales; family Endozoicomonadaceae; genus Sansalvadorimonas; species Sansalvadorimonas verongulae. Next base: position 151 of record NZ_SMME01000424.1, read on the forward strand.
GTCGAAGGAAGGGGGGTACAGTGGATGTTAGGGGGGGCTTCCTCACCCGGAGATACATGACAAATGTTTGCCTTACCCCGGATCCATGTTGTGGCACCCGTTTCAACAGCCAGATGTTTACTGGCGTTGAAGCCGTGAGAGTTAATGCGGTTTTTTGTTGCTTCCCCTGGCAATGTACGAGGTGGTGTTCTGCTGTCCTGCCTATGACGCAGGATGTTGTTTTATGGGGATGGATATGTGTGCTGTCCGCATTTTGTATAGCAATATTGCCTGTCGATATCGCATCAAGTGTCTGTGGTTGAATAGAGCGGATTGGTTTACTTTTGACTTTTACTGCAAAGGTGTCAGATGAAAACAGCCCGATCACTAGACAGAGACTGGTGACAATAAGGTTCAGCATGAAAACCATTCCCATCCTTCCCATATAAAGAATAAAGAAAATAGCAACGTAACTGGCGGCTTCTTGTTTTATTGGTGTTTGCGGCGCTGGTCATCCGTTGCTACACCACACAGTCCGTGCGCTATCAAAGTATGATTGTGACAGGGGCAGGCCGGGTCACTCATCTTTTCTATTGTGCCGGGTACGTTTGTGTTTGGTGAGATGACTGCCTTCTGTGTGGGTGGGTGTGTTTGTGCTTGATGAGATTACTGGATTGGGAAAAACGCTTGT
>NZ_SMME01000513.1:0-81 GCF_009711465.1 Parendozoicomonas verongulae
CACCAAGCACAAACGCATTCACACAGGAGACAAGCCTTATCTCTGTGACGTTGACGGGTGCAACAAGTCTTTTACCACATC
>NZ_SMME01000513.1:429-1144 GCF_009711465.1 Parendozoicomonas verongulae
GTACGGTGTAACAAGTCAGGAGATGCTCAACTTATCCAGCGACAAGCGACAAGCGACAAGCGACCAGTGCCATAAACACCGACATCATAAGAAGCCGCCAGTTACGTTGCTATCTTCTGTGATCTTTTATGGGAAGGATGAGAAGGATGGGAATAATCTTCAGGCTGAACTTTATTGTCACCAGTCTTTGCATGGCGACCGGCTTGTCTGTATCTGGCGCCTTTGCAGTAAAAGTCAAAAGTCAGCCAATCCGCTCTATTCAATCACAACCACTTGATGTTATTTCTACGGGCACTATTGCTCTACAAACTACGGACAGCACAAATATTCATCCCTATAAAACAACATCCTGCGTCATAGACAGAACAGCGAACACCACTTCGTGCATTGTCGGGGGGAAAAACAACAAAAAACCGGATTAACTCTCACCTCCGCAATTCCTGCACAACATCTGGCCGTTGAAACAGGTGCCACACATGGATCCGGGATAAGGCAAGCATGTGTCAGGTATCTTCGGATGAGGACGCTCCCCCTCACATCCACTGCTCCCCCCTTCCTTCGGGGGATCTGTTTCCTTCCCGGTTTCTGCATTTGGATACCTGGGTACGTGAGCATTGCAGAGAGCTTCAGGTTCGAACTGATAATGATAGGCCTGCGGATTCCTATGGTATGTACACGCTAACAGTCCACACAAGGGAGAGGCCCTTTGTCTGTG
>NZ_SMME01000365.1:0-253 GCF_009711465.1 Parendozoicomonas verongulae
GCTTAGCTCTCACCGCCAGGGCAGCAAAAATGTTCAGTGCAAAGGGAAGCAGAACACTACCTGCTCCTGCGGCACCACCTTCGATACGGTCAGTTTGCTTAATTCTCACCGCCGGAACAGCCGCGATGCCCAGTGCAAGGGAAAGAAGAACACCACCTGCCCCTGCGGCGCCAGCTTCGATACGGTCAGCCAGCTTAGCTCTCACCGGCGAAGCAGCAGCGATGCCTGTTGCAAGGGACAGTGGAACACCACC
>NZ_SMME01000365.1:582-651 GCF_009711465.1 Parendozoicomonas verongulae
AGGAACACCATCTGCCCCTGTGGCACCACTTTTAATACAGTCAGTTTGCTTAATTCTCACCGCCAGTGC
>NZ_SMME01000220.1 GCF_009711465.1 Parendozoicomonas verongulae
AACTCCAGGGGGAAAGCACTGCCGTGCTGCCCCTGAATTTGGCATGTGTAGATGGATCCCATAATAAATAGACTCTGTTGTCTAATATCACCTAAATCTCATTTCGGTGGCCACCCCTGACATCAGCTAAGGAGCTGTCTAAAAATAAGCTCCTGATTTCCCCCTGGCTCGGGAATAGCGCGATAGTTCCACTCGGATAAGAGGTTATCGAGCTGGATGGTCATAAGTACCTGGACCATTGCTTTCGCATAGTCTGGCGGCTTCAGTTTTCTCCATGTAGTGCTTTGCAACGTCTATGGTCTCAAGTGGGACACTCTGACAGGCCCGGGTGACGTGTAAACATCGTTACTTTCCTTACTTTTCAATATCCAGATTTTG
>NZ_SMME01000111.1 GCF_009711465.1 Parendozoicomonas verongulae
TTGCGTCGGCATGGTTGATAAAGTCCGATGGGTCACGATCAAAATCTTCTTCTTGCGCCCACCAGGCTTCCAATGCGCTCTCTGGATCTTCGGCGTTCTTGCAGCGGTTCCTCATGCTGACACCAATCGCTTCCTGCTGATCACGGTAGAAATTCATCAGGCAAGTCTTCACGTAGTTATCAAAACCAAACCGGCCAATGCGCTCCCAGCGCTTGCGGGTTCCCTCGGTCTTGTCAGCGTTCTTCCTCGCAGAGTGCACGAAGAG
>NZ_SMME01000606.1:0-804 GCF_009711465.1 Parendozoicomonas verongulae
AAATCAGGAAGCTGATTTGGTCGTTTTTTGAGCATTGGTTATTCAGCACCCGACGTAGCATATCCAGGCCCAATCTGAATAGGCTCTTTGCGGGGCGACCATGCTTATTCAGAGGAAGAAGGCTCGCTTCTCCGTATTTCCAATGACCAACGATCAAGCACCACGCAAAGGTCAGAGCCAAAACCCCCATCAGCTTATCCATACGATCAAGATCAGTCATATGGGTGGATTCGAGATCAAATCCACGGCTTTTAAGGCAACCAAATAGCGTTTCTATGTAACCGGACGAACAAGAGGGGGTCTTCCCCTACTTGTCCAAAGGTGCTTTTAACGGATTGTGCCCGAACTTGTCTTTCCAGTTCCGGGGGATCAGGTCATCAACCTGTTTGGCAGGGTGGGACTGATGCGCTGGAGAACATCAACCAGATACTTGTAGGGATCAATGCCTTGCAACCTGCACGTCACCAGAAGGCTTTGAACTATGCCCACATGCTCGCCGCCCAGTTCTGTCCAGCAGAAGAGATAATTCTTGCGGCCCATGGGGATGCAGCGAAGGGCGCGCTCAAGGTGATTCGTGTCCGGTAAGACATCCGGCTCGTCCAGAAACACCCGCATCTGCTGCTCGTGGTTGCAGGCGTAGTTGAGTGCTTTGGTCAATGGATTTTTTGGTGTCAGATCAATACGCTGACGCTCTTGCTGGCACCAGTCGAAGAACTCATTCACCACGGGTTTTGCGTGTGTTTGCCGAAACTCTTTCTTGTCCTCGCCGGTCAACACCTTCTCACGGACAACAGCTTCTGTTTT
>NZ_SMME01000606.1:814-1553 GCF_009711465.1 Parendozoicomonas verongulae
AAGGTTGAGGGCCTGCTCTGTCGCTGCCGGTTCAGCATTTTCAGCTCTTACAAAGTAGCGGCGAGCATGTACCCAGCATTGCGCTAACGTGATGTCTTCCCGACTTTTGCAGTAACTGTCGTACACGGGGTTACCATCGGACAGCACTATGCCTTGCCAGTTTTCCAGCAGTAACTCCAGGTGTTTTGCTGATTTACTGGTTGATAAGGTAAAAACCACTTCATCTTCAAGGCCGTAGATGGGCCAGAACCAGGCATTCTGCATTTTCCCTTTTTCTTTGCGGCCCGCCTTTATAGGTGTTTCATCAATCGCCACCACGCGGCTAGCCAGAACACTCTCCAGCAGCGCGTTATAAAGGGGGCGCAGGAGTTCGGCGGTGTTCTTTACCAACAGTGTGAGGGTGCTGCGACTGATGGTGATGCCACTCATTATCATGCGATGGTGTTGACGATGAAGGGGCAGGTGATGGACAAACTTATCTATTAACATGCCAGCCAACAGGCTGACATCTGCGAGGCTCTTATCGAATATGCCAGCAGGCGCCGGAGCCGACGACAGTGTTTGTGTGGGCTTGTGACGCAAGACCGGACGACGATGTTCCAGAATCACATAACTGCCTGGTCTTTGTGCCAGACGACGGGTGATCTTGCAGGGAAAACGCACGAAACCCCTTGCTATCACTAGCCTGAAGCCATATTAAATTTTTTGGATTTTTCTTTCCACCCAATTGTGATTTCAT
>NZ_SMME01000606.1:1563-1864 GCF_009711465.1 Parendozoicomonas verongulae
CGTCATGGTCTTGCTGCTGATAAAGTAACGGATGAAACTTCGCCCTTTGTTACCTTTAGCCCGATTCAATTGCACAGCAGCAATAGTTTTTGCCTGCCATCGGGTTGCATTGGGGCAGGTGGAAAGATCATTCAGTACCCAGCAACGGCGCTGCTCTACACGACCATTGTTAACGCCAGCCCTTAATGTTCCAAAATCACCAGTTTGAGATAATGGGATGGTTCGCCCCTCTTACCGGCTTCTATGAGCTGCGTATTCCGGCGCATCCGGCCACCAGGGAAAACGCACGAAACCCCTTGCT
>NZ_SMME01000602.1 GCF_009711465.1 Parendozoicomonas verongulae
CTCGCCATCATTATGCGAAAGCAATGGTCCAGGTACTTAATGGGATGGTTCGCCCTCTTATTGGCCTCTATGAACCACACTGGTGTTCACCAGTCAAAAGAATGAGGCAAACCATCATGGGCATTTCAGTACTTGGCATCGATATTGGCAAGAATAACTTTCATCTTTTCGACAGCTCCTGTGTTGAACAGAAAAAAGTCCGTAAAAAGATGAAACGGCATAAAATGGCGTTTATCTCTCTTGGGATATTCCCATATATGAGATGGGAGTCTCTAAGCCCCGTATAGCTGTTGCCCCTTTTCTATAAGGAAATCGATAAACACTCTTATACGTTTGGCTTTTTGGCTGTTCTGCGCGAAATAAACGTGAAGGCCGGGATAAGGATACCAGCACTCTTCCAACACAGGTTTTAATGTTCCAGACTCTAGCTGCTTATGCACCATAGGCTCAACAATCCGGCCAATACCCAGACTTTTTTCTGCAGCGTCCACCACGGCATCAGTGTCGTTCACAATCAAGGCGGTGGGCATCTGTATCGGTACATCCTGCCCGTTGTTGATGAGGGTCAGGGGAGCCAGCTGATTGGAGGCGATGAAGCGGTACTGAATCATCTTGTGCTGCTCCAGCTCACTCAGCGTGGTTGGCATCCCCTCTTTGGCAATATACTCATCAGACGCAAACAGCGCATCTTTCATAGGAGCTGTAATCGCCCGTGCCACCATGCCGGGCTCAACAAGGTTGCCAAGGCGGATACCCGCATCGTGCCCTTTATCAAGCAGATTGACAGCCTCATCAGTCACCGAAATTTCCAGCTGAACATCCGGGTAACGTTCACAGAACTCCCCATAAACCGGCTTGAGGAAATACTGAAAAGCAAACCGTGGCAGTGTAATACTGACCCGCCCGAACGGTTTATCACTCAAAGCCTGCACAGTTTCCAGAGCCATCTGCAGCTCACTCATGGCACCACTGATTCGTTCATTCAAAAGCTGCCCGGCTTCGGTTAAGTCGATCCGTCGTGTACTGCGGGTGAACAACGGCAATCCTAAAGCAGTTTCCAGATGCTTGAGAGATTGGCTCACAGAGGGAGGAGCCATTTTCAGAGTACGGGCAGCACCACGAATACTGCCCTGCTGAACAATGGTCTGAAAAACTGTGAGCTGATTGAATGTAGTGCCTTTCAAATCGCCCTCTATAGTTTGGTTTTAACTAACAATGATTTAGCTTCCAGTGTACTAAAAATTTCTCGATGGCCTTCGTAAACTACAGCCATTACCTTATGCAATGCTTGGAATCCACATGAGTAAAGTCGTCGTTATCTCTGGCCACCCCGACCTGGAAAGGTCTTACACCAACACAATCATTCTCGATGAGCTGCAAAAGAAAGCAGATGACATTGAAGTCCATAAATTGGATGAGCTGTACCCTGATTACCAAATCAATGTGGAAGCGGAGCAAAAAGCGCTGCTGGAAGCCGATGCTATTGTGCTGCAGTTCCCTTACTACTGGTACTCCGTACCTGCCCTGATGAAAAAATGGATTGATGATGTTTTCTCATTCAATTTTGCGTACGGCCCTGAAGGCGACAAACTTAAAGGCAAACACTTTATTCTGTCTCTGACTGTGGGCGGCCCGGAAGAGTCTTACGATCCGCTGGGTTATAACCACTTCACCATTGAAGAAACCCTGCGCCCACTGCAACAAACAGCTTATCTGGCAGGCATGGTTTTCCAGAAGCCGGTTTACAGCCACGGCATGGTTTACATTCCCGGTGTGTATAACAAACTGGAAGATGTACAGGAAAAAGCACGATTCCA
>NZ_SMME01000670.1:0-86 GCF_009711465.1 Parendozoicomonas verongulae
TTTCTAAGCTGCCTATCCGGCAGTGAACGCCCAGGCCACATCCGCATGGCCGGTACTGTTTTTCTAAGCTGCCTATCCGGCAGTGA
>NZ_SMME01000670.1:96-332 GCF_009711465.1 Parendozoicomonas verongulae
GACATGTGGGTATGTGATATAATTCGGGATTTCTAAGCTGCCTATCCGGCAGTGAACTCCTTGGATGCCATGGAAGGTGCCAACGTGAATTTCTAAGCTGCCTATCCGGCAGTGAACCGGATAAGGTACGCAATCAACGGCCTTGCTTGTTTCTAAGCTGCCTATCCGGCAGTGAACTGCAGCAGGGGGTTTGCGCTGATATCTGTGGATTTCTAAGCTGCCTATCCGGCAGTGAA
>NZ_SMME01000670.1:703-878 GCF_009711465.1 Parendozoicomonas verongulae
CAGGCTGCCATCGTCGTTCTTTGCGGTTTTCTAAGCTGCCTATCCGGCAGTGAACGCGACCCTGACAGACTGTACCGCAATTATTTTTTTCTAAGCTGCCTATCCGGCAGTGAACTCAGGGTCGCCTGTAATTTCCCGGTTCCAACATTTCTAAGCTGCCTATCCGGCAGTGAAC
>NZ_SMME01000670.1:888-1183 GCF_009711465.1 Parendozoicomonas verongulae
ATGTGTTTATTTGGTGTAGGCAGTTGGTGTTTTCTAAGCTGCCTATCCGGCAGTGAACACCCGACCAGTCACGCAACGGTTACCGACAATTTTCTAAGCTGCCTATCCGGCAGTGAACGTGTTGCGTCGCCGAGGACTACAGTGGTCGTATTTCTAAGCTGCCTATCCGGCAGTGAACGATGGCTGAATACAGCTGGGATGGCCTATCGATTTCTAAGCTGCCTATCCGGCAGTGAACGGACAAGTTTAAGCGGTTGGTTGAACGATAACGTTTCTAAGCTGCCTATCCGGCAGT
>NZ_SMME01000670.1:1193-1548 GCF_009711465.1 Parendozoicomonas verongulae
TTCCAGGTTATCAGGTGAAAGAATCGTATTTTCTAAGCTGCCTATCCGGCAGTGAACACCCACCTGTGAGCGGTGCACCTGTTTCATTATTTCTAAGCTGCCTATCCGGCAGTGAACTTTTAGCCTTTGCGGGTGTTATGAGTTGCTGTTTTCTAAGCTGCCTATCCGGCAGTGAACTTGTCTTTGTCGCCGGTGTTGGCACCGGGCTTTTTCTAAGCTGCCTATCCGGCAGTGAACCAGACCAGCGCCCCACGGGCCCGCTGCGGGGATTTCTAAGCTGCCTATCCGGCAGTGAACATACGCATCGCCACTTCGCACGCTTTCAGACTTTTCTAAGCTGCCTATCCGGCAGTGA
>NZ_SMME01000670.1:1612-1726 GCF_009711465.1 Parendozoicomonas verongulae
ACTAAAATTGAACGTTGCTAACTCCGACTTTTCTAAGCTGCCTATCCGGCAGTGAACACCTCGGTCGCTCCGCCGGAAGTGGTATCGGTTTTCTAAGCTGCCTATCCGGCAGTG
>NZ_SMME01000670.1:1736-1853 GCF_009711465.1 Parendozoicomonas verongulae
ACAGAGTGGGGAGCTCAGATTTGGAACAATTTCTAAGCTGCCTATCCGGCAGTGAACTCGATCAATTCAAAGAAATCTGTTCCGAACTATTTCTAAGCTGCCTATCCGGCAGTGAAC
>NZ_SMME01000670.1:1925-2459 GCF_009711465.1 Parendozoicomonas verongulae
CGTTGCGCCGATAACTTTCCCCGATTTTTTTCTAAGCTGCCTATCCGGCAGTGAACTTCGAATGCTCGTCCGTAGAATCTACTCATCTTTTCTAAGCTGCCTATCCGGCAGTGAACACCAACGAGTAACCCCCCGGCTGTCGCGACAATTTCTAAGCTGCCTATCCGGCAGTGAACTCCCATCATTCCTGGCAGTGATTTTTCTTGTATTTCTAAGCTGCCTATCCGGCAGTGAACAACAATATCTCGCCTCTGAACTCGGTCTACCATTTCTAAGCTGCCTATCCGGCAGTGAACTGGGCTGTTCTATTTCTCTTGCGTTTTGTGCTTTTCTAAGCTGCCTATCCGGCAGTGAACGACATGTCAATCTCCAGCCCGTTCTTGTCTTTTTTTCTAAGCTGCCTATCCGGCAGTGAACTTTTCCGAGTCGTGCGAATTTATAGACACGTCTTTCTAAGCTGCCTATCCGGCAGTGAACCACAGTAAACACCAACGGAGTGCCCTTTTGATTTTCTAAGCTGCCTATCCGGCAGTG
>NZ_SMME01000670.1:2534-2950 GCF_009711465.1 Parendozoicomonas verongulae
TTTCTCTCCAGTGTGATTCACCCTGTTTTTTCTAAGCTGCCTATCCGGCAGTGAACACCGCAATGGGTAACCTAACCCGACTCTGGAATTTCTAAGCTGCCTATCCGGCAGTGAACCGGAGCTGTTGGGATTTACGCAGCTCTGACAGTTTCTAAGCTGCCTATCCGGCAGTGAACACTCATGGTAAAACAGCCAATCATTAGTATCATTTCTAAGCTGCCTATCCGGCAGTGAACTAATCACTGAGTATGTGGAGCGTCCGTTCAATTTTCTAAGCTGCCTATCCGGCAGTGAACGGTGCGGGCAGTGGTATCAACGAAGGCCAGCTTTTCTAAGCTGCCTATCCGGCAGTGAACTTAAAGACGCGCTCAGCGACAACGTGAGACACTTTCTAAGCTGCCTATCCGGCAGTGAAC
>NZ_SMME01000670.1:2960-3138 GCF_009711465.1 Parendozoicomonas verongulae
CTGCGCCTGCAGATCAGCGCCTGGTTGCATTTCTAAGCTGCCTATCCGGCAGTGAACGAGAGAACCTGAAACTCCAGCGCACTGTTGACTTTCTAAGCTGCCTATCCGGCAGTGAACGTGTTGGTGCCGTCGTAATCTTCGTACCAGGTGTTTCTAAGCTGCCTATCCGGCAGTGAAC
>NZ_SMME01000670.1:3168-3403 GCF_009711465.1 Parendozoicomonas verongulae
CTGTTCCGCAGTGATGCCTGTGGCTTCATTTCTAAGCTGCCTATCCGGCAGTGAACGCTGTAGTACTCATATGTGTCTGCCCACTCGGTTTCTAAGCTGCCTATCCGGCAGTGAACACCGGAACCCGTCAGCAACCTTCTGGGTGTCATTTCTAAGCTGCCTATCCGGCAGTGAACTACACATCCACCTTGTCTGCGGTGGTGTAGGTTTTCTAAGCTGCCTATCCGGCAGTGAA
>NZ_SMME01000670.1:3413-3528 GCF_009711465.1 Parendozoicomonas verongulae
ACCTTCGTCAAAGCACGGTGGGCTTTTCTTTCTAAGCTGCCTATCCGGCAGTGAACAGCAGCCGCAAAGAGGGCAGCCACAGCCTCAGTTTCTAAGCTGCCTATCCGGCAGTGAA
>NZ_SMME01000867.1:0-66198 GCF_009711465.1 Parendozoicomonas verongulae
GGATGTTTCTATGCCGAGAACCTTCATGGGGCGGGAGTGTCTCTGATTCAGATGGGCGGGAAATAATATAGTGCCCTCCTTGAGAAAACCACCTGTGGGAGTGGGCTATTTCGTAGAATTTCTACTGATTTCTTCCCGAAAAAAGCCATCAGGGTGGGCTACACTGACAGCCATTGTCAGAAGCACTTGACAGATGGCTATTGACCCGCCTCCCTGCGACCTCTAAAATTCGCGCCTTTGCGGATGCCCTTCTATTCTGTCGGGTACTTTGCGAGTCGATCTTCGACTACTTTTAAACTACTGATATATAAGGAAGGTGAGGCCCGCATGCCTGCTGTCAAAGTTAAAGAAAACGAACCCTTTGATATTGCCCTGCGTCGCTTTAAGCGCAGCTGTGAGAAGGCTGGTATTCTCTCTGAAGTTCGTCGTCGCGAGCATTACGAGAAGCCAACTGCAGTTCGCAAGCGTCAGGCAGCTGCAGCAGTCAAGCGCCATCTGAAGAAAGTTCAGCGCGAGCAACGTCGTCGCGAGCGTCTGTACTAATTCAGCGCCGGACTAACCCGTTTCAGCCGTTATCATTCAGGATGTCTGATAATTTGAAACAGGCTTAGACCAAAAGATCTTTGCAGGCTGGTAGAGCTATCGCCAACATAATGTTGGTTATACCTTAAGGCCTGCTGGGATCGCCCAAACTGCACCTCTTCCCTCTTCTACAGTTTTCACTCCCCATATTCCGATCTCAAATCTTTCTATCACATTATTGTGAGAAACCGTGATACCTTGAAGCAGTGAAAAACACCTGACAGCTGCACCGAGAACACTGAACCGCTTATGGCCGGATTGATCCCCCAGAGTTTTATCGATGACCTATTGGCCCGTACCGATATTATCGATGTCATAGGCGAACGCATTACCCTGAAAAAGTCTGGTCGCAACCATCAGGCTCTCTGCCCGTTTCATAAAGAAAAGTCCCCGTCTTTTTCCGCAAACCAGGATAAACAGTTCTACTACTGCTTTGGCTGCGGAGCCAGCGGCAATGCCGTGGGCTTTGTCATGGATCACGACCATGTGGACTTCCCCGAGGCAGTAGAAACCCTCGCCCGAAGAGCGGGTATGCAGGTTCCCAGGGAGAACAGCGGCTCTGTTCAGAAACGGGAGCGGTACGACACTCTCTATAAACTGCTCACTAAAGCCGCCGACTGGTACACCGAACAACTGAAAGGTCATGCTCAGTCGGATGAAGCTGCCAGTTATCTACAGCGTCGCGGCCTGGATACAAACACTATTTCCACATTCCACCTTGGCTATGCACCGCCAGGATGGGACAACCTGATTCAAGCACTGGGCAGCACACCTGAACGCCAGCGCCTGCTACAGGATGCCGGGCTGGTGGTTGAGAATGAGGAGCGCAAGTCCACCTACGACCGTTTCCGCAGCCGCATTATCTTCCCTATCAGAGATCAACGCGGTCGTGTCATTGCATTTGGCGGCCGGGTACTGGGTGATGATAAACCTAAATATCTTAATTCTCCGGAAACTCCTGTTTTCCATAAAGGCCGTGAGCTGTATGGTCTTTATGAAGCCCGAAAAGCCAACCGGGATCTCAACCAGATTCTGGTGGTAGAAGGCTATATGGATGTGATTGCACTGGCGCAGCAAGGTATTACCAATGCGGTAGCAACCCTGGGTACAGCAACGACATCCGATCATCTTTCATACCTGTTCAAACACACCAGTCAGGTGACTTTCTGCTTTGATGGGGATAACGCCGGTCGTCAGGCTGCCTGGCGGGCACTGGAAAACGCGATTCCGGTAATGGATGATGGTAAACAGATACGCTTTCTGTTCCTTCCCCAAGGGGAAGACCCGGACTCCATTGTTCGCACTGAAGGCCCTGATGCTTTCCGTGCTCGCCTGAACGACACTCAGCAGGCACTGCCCTTTGACGTATACTTTTTCCGCCACTTCGAGCAGGAAATCGACACCACAACTCTGGATGGTAAAGCCCGCCTTGTTCACAAGGTGACGCCGTTTATTCACAAGTTGCCGGAAGGCTCTTTCAAAACCCTGATGCTCAAAAAGCTGGGTGAGTTAAGTGACCTTGGCACAGATGCTGTGTCGTCTATTGTGCAGACCAACATTCAGAACAGTCAGGCTTATACTCCTGCACGACAGCAGTCTCACAGCGCACCGGTTGACCACACCCCCCGTGAACATTACCACACAGTGCCTGAACAAAATTTTGCTCTACCCTATGAGGCTGGCAGCTCAGCACAGTACCAGCAGCGTGGACGCAGAAACTTTAAAGGAGGCAGGCAAGAGTCTACAGCACCTGCCGTTAAACTTAAGCCAACCCAACGTGCACTCAGGCTTTTGTTGGACAGACCCGACCTGGCAAAACTGATTGAACCTGAAAAGCTCAATACCAACAGCTCAGACGACGACATTCGTTTTCTTGCTGCACTATCCGAGTCACTGATGCGCAACACCGTCGAAAGCCCCTACGGCGTGTTGGGCAGCTGGTACGGAACCCGATTAGGTGAACGACTGAACCAGCTTATGCTCACAGACATGCCGATGGAAAACGCCGAGCGCATCATGAAACAATGTCTGAAGAACATGACCGGTGATATGCAAGAGCCAGACACGCCACTCACGGCTATTGAGCGTCTGAAACAGGCAGCCAGTCGCAGCCGAGATGGCTGGATTGTAAGAAAGCAAGAAAAAGACGCCAAACACTGATAAAATTCCATGTCCGGGGGTTGAAAAGCAAAAATCCAACCCCAATTACAGACTCAGCTCCCGGTGGTGCCCGTCGTTCCGGCATCGCTCAAATAGCCTTTTCGCAAGGCTGCGCTGGCATAGGGAAGCCAACGCACTTCATTTCTGGTTTATCTGCCGGGTTACAAACTCGGCATATAGCATATGGCAAGTCCTGTACGCTATAATTGACCGCTTACTGTCAAAGCGCCGGGAACATTTCGTGGTGAATGGGTCTCGCTGTTAAAGGGTTGATATGTCCGCAAATTCTCAACAACAATCCCGACTGAAAGAACTCATCAGCCGCGGTAAGGAACAGGGCTACCTGACCTATGCGGAGGTCAACGATCACCTGCCTGATGACATCTCCGACCCAGAACAGGTCGAAGACATCATCCGCATGATCAATGACATGGGTATTCAAGTCTTCGAAACTGCTCCCGACAGCGATGCCCTCCTCCTCGGTGATGACGAAAGCTCCACTGACGAAGACGCTGCCGAAGAAGCCGCTGCCGCCCTTGCTGCCGTAGAGCAGGAAGCGGGCCGTACGACTGACCCTGTGCGCATGTATATGCGTGAAATGGGCACCGTAGAGCTACTGACTCGTGAAGGCGAAATCCAGATCGCCAAGCGTATCGAAGAAGGCCAGCGTGAAGTTTTCACCGCCCTGGCTCACTTCCCTGGCACCATTCAGCTGATTCTCAGCGATTACTACCGCATCGTAGAAGAAGAAGGCCGCCTGAGCGACCTCTTCACCGGTTATATCGATCCTGAGCCAGACCCTGCTCCAGCTACAGCGGCTGACCAGATTCCGGAAGACGCTCTGGAAGATGATGACGATGACGACGAAGAGGAGGAAAACACAGGCCCCGACCCCGAGGAAGCCAGAATCCGCTTCGGCGAACTCTTTGAAGCCCACGAAGCTGCTGTAGCGGCTATTGAAGCCCATGGTCGTAAGAGCTCTGAAGCGAAAGCTGCTCTGGCTGCTGCTGCCGAGCTGTTCGTAGCTATCAAGCTGATCCCCCGTGTCTCCGACCTGATGATTTTCCGGGTACGTAACGCACTGGATCAGATTCGCACCAGCGAAAAGACCGTTATGCAGCTGTGCATCCGTCGTGCACGCCTGCCTCGCAAGACCTTCCTGAGCCAGTTCCCAGGCAACGAAAGCAACCTGGAATGGCTGGATCAGCTGTGCGCAGACAACCCCGACCAGGCTGCCAGCCTGAAGGCCCAGCGTGTCGAAATCCTCCGCGCCCAGCGCAAGCTGAAGGCTGTGGAAGATGATATCGGTCTGCCACTGCCAGACATCAAGGATATCAACCGTCAGATGTCTATCGGTGAGGCCCGCGCCCGCCGCGCCAAGAAAGAGATGGTCGAAGCCAACCTGCGTCTGGTTATCTCCATCGCCAAGAAGTACACCAACCGCGGCCTGCAATTCCTCGATCTGATCCAGGAAGGCAACATCGGCCTGATGAAGGCTGTCGACAAGTTTGAATACCGCCGTGGTTACAAGTTCTCCACCTACGCAACATGGTGGATTCGTCAGGCGATTACCCGCTCTATCGCTGACCAGGCCCGCACCATCCGTATTCCGGTGCATATGATCGAAACGATCAACAAACTGAACCGTATCTCCCGCCAGATGCTGCAGGAAATGGGTCGCGAACCCACCCCTGAAGAACTGGCAGAGCGTATGGAAATGCCGGAAGACAAAATCCGCAAGGTTCTGAAAATCGCCAAAGAGCCCATCTCCATGGAAACGCCCATCGGCGATGATGAAGACTCCCATCTGGGGGACTTCATTGAGGACACCACCATCCACTCACCAGTGGATTCTGCGACCTCAGAGGGCCTGCGCGAAGCGACCCGCAGCGTACTGGGCGGCCTCACAGCCCGAGAAGCCAAAGTACTGCGCATGCGCTTCGGTATCGACATGAACACTGACCACACTCTGGAAGAAGTGGGCAAGCAGTTCGACGTAACCCGTGAGCGTATCCGCCAGATCGAAGCGAAGGCACTGCGCAAGCTGCGCCATCCAACTCGCTCTGATCACCTGCGCAGCTTCCTGGACGAGCAGTAATCACAGCCGCTTCTCCAGTTTAAGCACATAAAAAAAGACGCCTCCGGGCGTCTTTTTTATGCTCCTTATCTACGTTTCTTCCCCAAGCTAGGCAGCCCTCCAGAAATGAAAGATGCAGACTTTTTATATTGCTTGAAGTCTGCAGTCTTATCTTTCCTTCGAGGCCCCGACTTTGGCTCGTAGCACTTAACTTTATCCCTTCTTATAAGCCATCTTAGAACTGATGCAGCTTTCTTATTCTCTCGTAATTCTTTCTCTAATTTTCTTTCCGCCCGAAGATCACCATGAGCTGTTTTATACGCGAGAGTTCCGATGACATTCCTGTATGCCATATCGATTTTTGCCACAAAGGACTCCTTTCCACAAGAGATACAGGAAAGCTTCATACAGATACAACAAAGGCGACCGAAGTCGCCTTTGTGGGTTTATAGAAGGTTTAAGCGGTCAGGAAATAATTAGTCCTGATCCTGCATGTTAGCCAGCTCTTTGATGCTCAGCTTGATGCGGCCGCGGTTATCAACGTCCATAACCACAACTTTAACCTGCTGGCCTTCCGTCAGGTAATCACTCACATTGTTCACGCGCTCTTCAGCGATCTGGGAAATGTGAACCAGACCATCACGGCCAGGCAGAATGTTAACGAATGCACCGAATTCCACGATACGGGCGACAGTACCTTCGTAAACCTTGCCCACTTCCGCTTCAGCAGTGATGCCGTACACTTTGTCGTAGGCAGCCTGACAAACGTCTTTGTTCTCGCCGTAAATCTTAACAACACCGTCGTCAGAAATATCGATAGACGCACCAGTCTCTTCACACAGACCACGGATAGTGGAACCACCCTTACCGATCACGTCGCGGATCTTGTCTGGGTGAATCTTCATGGTCATGGTCATAGGTGCGTTTTCGTTCAGCTCGGTACGAGGTGTAGCGATAACGCGGTTCATCTGCTCCAGAATGGTCAGACGAGCCTGCAGAGCCTGCTCCAGGGCGATTTCCATGATCTCTTCAGTGATACCCTGAATCTTGATATCCATCTGCAGAGCGGTCACACCTTCGGAGGTACCGGCAACCTTGAAGTCCATGTCGCCCAGGTGATCTTCATCACCCAGAATGTCAGTCAGAACGGCGAAACGCTCGTCTTCCTTGATCAGCCCCATGGCGATACCAGCCACAGGAGCCTTCAGGGGTACACCAGCGTCCATCAGGGCCAGAGAGGTACCACATACGGAAGCCATAGAGCTGGAACCGTTGGATTCAGTGATCTCGGATACTACACGCAGTGTGTATGGGAACTCTTCTTCGGTAGGCAGCAGGGCGCCAACACCACGGCGGGCCAGACGACCGTGACCAATTTCACGGCGACCAACACCACCCATACGGCCACACTCACCTACAGAGTAAGGAGGGAAGTTGTAGTGCAGCATGAAGGAGTCGCGGCTTTCGCCTTCCAGGCTGTCGATCAGCTGTGCGTCACGGGCAGTACCCAGAGTAGTTGTAACCAGCGCCTGAGTTTCACCACGGGTGAACAGAGCGGAGCCGTGAGTCTTTGGCAGAACACCCACTTCGATATGCAGGGGGCGTACAGTCTTGGTGTCACGACCGTCGATACGTGGTTTGCCATCCAGGATAGTGTTACGTACGTGAGCCTTTTCCAGCTTGGCGAACATGCCCTTCACGTCATCAGCGGAAGGACCTTCCTCACCAGTAAACTGCTCAGCAGCTGCATCACGCAGTTCACCCAGAGTCGTGTTACGTACCTGCTTTTCGCTGATAGCGAAAGCTTCAGCAATTCTTGCACCGAAAGCTACTTCCAGAGCGGAACGCAGTTCAGTGTTTTCAGCAGCAGGCGTCCACTCGCGCTGTGGCTTGCCAGCTTCAGCAGCAAACTCACCGATAGCGGCGATAGCAGAGTTGTAACCTTCCTGAGCGAACAGAACAGCGCCCAGCATTTCATCTTCGGTCAGCTCTTTGGCTTCAGATTCGACCATCAGTACCGCGCTGGCAGTACCGGCTACCACCATGTCCAGCTCAGACTCTTTCAGCTCTTCGTAAGACGGGTTCAGCAGGTAGCCGCCTTTCTCTTCGTTAAAGCCAACACGAGCTGCACCAATTGGGCCCGCAAAAGGAATACCGGAGACAGCCAGCGCCGCAGATGTGGCGATCATGGCCAGAATGTCCGGGTCGTTCTGTTTGTCGGTAGACAGTACAGTGATGATCACCTGAACTTCGTTCATGTAACCTTTAGGGAACAGAGGGCGAATAGGGCGGTCGATCAGACGGGAGGTGAGGGTTTCTTTTTCACTTGGACGGCCTTCACGCTTCAGGAAGCCACCGGGAATTTTACCAGCTGCGTAGGTCTTTTCCTGATAGTGAACAGACAGGGGGAAGAAGTCCTGGCCTTCGCGGGCAGACTGAGCGCCCACAACAGTCGCCAGTACAACCAGATCGCCCATGGTAGCCAGTACGGCACCGTCAGCCTGACGGGCAATACGGCCAGTTTCCAGAGTGACCTGCTGGCCACCGAAGTCAAACGTCTTTGTTACAGGATTCACGATATATTTCCTTTCCACTATTTCATCGTACCTGACCGACTACGCAACTTTCATGCTCATTGGGATGCAATCCACAAAACAGTTCCGACCAGCCTGTCTTCTGGATTGCACCCTGATCTTGAGTCCGTGATCAGTCAGTCAATTAAGAGAAAACAGTCCCCATGACCCTTTTCCCTTCACACCGGACAGAGAGCAAGCGCTCCATCGCGGCTCCTCACACTGTTACACCTGTAATACACAGTTATAACAAAACACCGCTGCCATTAACCTCAGGAGGTTTCCGGAAGCGGTGCTCTCTGTTTATATCACACACTTACAAAGTGTGCTGATACAAACAAGCCGGAAACCATTTGATTTCCGGCTTTGTGCGCTCAATGCCGCTCGAGGCAGCAAATGAAACGACATCAAGAATCTTAACGACGCAGGCCCAGGCTCTTGATGATAACGCGGTAACGCTCAACGTCTTTCTTCTTCAGGTAGTCCAGCAGGCTACGACGCTGGTTTACCATGCGGATCAGACCACGACGGGAGTGGTGATCGTGGATGTGAGCCTTGAAGTGAGACTGCAGGCCTTCAATGTTGGCGGTCAGCAGGGCTACCTGAACTTCAGGGGAGCCAGTGTCGTTCTCGCCACGGCCGTACTTAGCTACGATTTCAGCTTTTTGCTCTACAGTCAGAGACATTGTGTAACTCCAATCAATAATATGCATGAATCAAAGGATTGGCCGCGCATATTAACAGCCACCCTGAAACGCCAGAATTTGCTCCCGCAGATCGCTCTTGGAGCCCTGGAAGGAACGCCATCTGACAAAAGCGGTATTCTAAACCCATATTCGGGATTATTCACCCCGCAATTGCACTCAGTTGTAACGATGAGTTACGAACAAGCGCCTTCTACAAGGAGAAAGCTGGGGCTCTTTTCTTCCAGAACAGTCCCTGCAGGGGCTATATTCCCGTAGTTGGCTGGCCTTTTGGTGGTAAGTCCCTCATACATGCCCGAAAATGCTCCAGAAAAGCGTCCATAACCTGTGACCGACTGTCTCCGGACTTGGTCATCAAGTAAAACGGTGACTCATAGTGAAGACTGTCTGAAAGCACGGGTTTCAGCTCTCCACGATCCACCCAGTGCTGGGCATAATGGGCGGGTAGAAAGCCAATATAACGTCCTGTCATAATCAGCAGGGCTTCGGCTTCCATATTGTTCACCACCGCAGAAGATGTACTTGCATTCAACATCTTCAAATCAACCTCATGCTCATAACCGTGAACAACAATCTTGTTTTTGCAGATATCCTCCAGAACAGGCTCCTGCTTAAAAAAGGGATGCCCAATACCGCAATACACAAGGTGTAACTCGGTAAACAACTCTTCATAGCAAATTCCGGAAATTTTTATCGGGCACGGGCTAACAGCCACATGGATACGCCCATTCAGTATGCTCTGCTCCAGCTCATGGGGGGAAAGCACCTGGATATATATGCGTACCTTTTCAGCTATGTTATTGAACTTTCGAACAGCATCAACAAAACGAAACTCTGCATTGGTAATAGTGTTGTCAATCAAACCAATTCTTAACTCACCCTCAAGTGACTCGGCCAGATGTGTAGCCTCAATGCGGAACTCTTCAACAGAGCGCAACAACTGCAGTGCTGCGTTATAAACTTTTCTTCCTGGCTCGGACAGCTGAAAGCCACTGCGCCCCCGTGAACAAAGCTTGACACCCAAACGGGTTTCCAACTGGTTCATATATTCACTGATTGTGGACTGACCAATATTTAATACCGACTGAGCCGCCGAAAACCCACCGCTATTAACAATTTCGACAAATGTTCGCAGTAGCTTTAAATCAACATCCTGTACCTGTTTCATACGCCACCAGTCGTTAAAAGTAATTAAAGATGACTAAAATCTTATTTTTTAATCTCATCGTATTTTTCGATATAAACAACAGATATGAAGGATTTTATCCATCTAAAGCTAGCGCTACATTGATCTAGCTTTCTCTAATCGCCAATCAATGGGATGACTGATCATGGAAAAAAATGGTTATGAGGCTGGCCGTCTGAACTTGCCATTCGTAGGACATTGTACCTTTGCCAAATCCGAGATTTGCACGGACTGGGAAAATATCAAAGCAGACGTCGCTGTTTTGGGCGTTCCCAATGATATGGGCACCCAGTGGCGATCCGGCGCACGATTTGGACCCAGAGCCGTGCGTGAAGCCTCAACTCTGTTTTCATTTGGCCACTCTGGTGCTTACGATCATGAATCTGACACTCTTTACCTGACAGAAGAAGAGGTAAAGATTGTCGATGTGGGTGATGCCGATATTGTTCATACTGATATGCACCAAAGCCATGCCAACACAGAGCTTGCAGTCAGCAAAATATTAGAGTCTGGAGCCATGCCTGTTGTGATTGGCGGCGACCACTCTATCACCACCCCCGTACTGCGAGCCTATAAAGATAAAGGCCCTATTCATGTTATTCACTTTGATGCTCACCTTGATTTTGTTGATGAGCGCCATGGTGTTCGAGAAGGGCATGGTAACCCCATCCGCCGTGCTTCCGAGATGAGTAACATTACCGGCATGACCCAAATGGGTATTCGCAACGTCTCCTCTTCCAACCGCTCTGACTTTAATGCAGCCCGGGAAGCTGGCTCAGATATCCTTTCCGTACGTGATGTAAGGCGCTTGGGAGTAGAAGGTGTTCTCGATCGTATTCCAAAAGATAAGGCTTATTACATAACCATTGATATAGATGGCTTTGATCCTTCCATTGCCCCAGGTACCGGAACTCCCAGCCATGGCGGTTTCCAATATTATGATGTTATTGAAATCATTCAGGCTTTGGCTAAGCGCAGCAGGGGGAACATTATCGGCATGGATTTAGTGGAAGTGGCTCCTGCCTACGACCCTACAGGCTCCACTGCAATTCTGGCCGCCCAGGTTCTTATGAATAGTATTGGATTTATTTTCCACGAACGAAATAACTAACAGCGGAGTTGTCGATACATCAAGCGCTCTACCAGCTTCTATGCGGAAGCCTGTAAGGCTTCCGCTCAAAGATAAACAGGACAATTTCTGAGCATGAAAGAGACGACAATAAAGCCGAATAACCATCAAAAGGGCGATCATCAAATACTTATCATCAGCCTCATACTGTTAGGCTGCATTATCACGCTGGGCCTTATATCTCCAGACTCCCTGGCCAGCCTGAGCCTTGCCACCATGAATTACATTATCAACAAGTTTGGCTGGGTCTATTCAGGGGGCACATTTACCTTTGTACTGGTTCTGCTTGCTATCGCCTTCAGTAAGTACGGCAATATAAGACTGGGGCCAGTCGACTCCCGCCCGGAGTTCAGCACCTTCTCCTGGCTTGGCATGCTGTTTTCCGCTGGCATGGGTACAGTAATGATCATCTGGGGTATCGCTGAGCCGGTGTCCCACTACGTCCACCCGATAGGTGGAATTGCACCGGAAACCCCTGAAGCCGCAGCATTTGCTTTCAAAAAATTCTTTCTCAACCAAGGTGTACAGGCCTGGTCTATGTTCGCAGTTCTCGGCCTGGCTGTCGCTTATTTGATGTTCCGTAAAAACCAAAGCGGGATGGTCAGCAATATTCTTCTCCCTTGGGGAAAAGATAAAACCAAGGGAAAATTGGCAAAGCTTGTCAATATTATCTGTGTATTGGCCGCCGCTTCCGGTGTCGCGACATCCACAGGGCTCGCAGCATTGGGAATTAACAGTGGCCTCAGCCACATGTTAGGTGTACCCGACACCATGACTATAAAAACCGTTCTGGTTATCGGGATTACAGCCATTGTCATTGCCTGTGCGATGACTGGAGTGAAAAAAGGCATCAAATACGTCTCAGATATTTTTGCCGTGCTGGTCATTGTGATGCTGGCCATGGTTTATACCCTTGGCGAAACCACCACCATGATTAATGTCCTTCTCACATCAACCGGCAACTACCTTAACAGCTTTTTTCAGGAAGGCTTAAAGCTTCCCACTTTCGCCCATGATGCTCAGTGGTATGGCAAATGGACTCTGTTTTACTTTGCCTGGGCCATTGCATGGTCCCCCTTTGTCGGTCCATTTATCGCCAGAATCTCCCGAGGTCGCACAATTCGTGAGTTTATTCTTGGGGCTATTTTGACACCGCCAGTAGCCATTTATATCTGGGGTTCAGGCTTGGGAACAACCGCTCTTCTTTCCAGTAAAGAAGTCCTTCGAGAAGCTGCGCAGTATGCACCACTGGCTAACTATCTGGTCTTTGAACACTTCCCTCTGGGCTCTCTTATTTCCTATGGAATTATTCTCGCTCTGTTCCTTGGCCTAATCACTTCACTCAATTCATCAACTTACACTCTGAGTGTGATCTCTGCGAATGGGGACTTGAACCCAAGCAAGAAGCTTATGCTGCTGTGGGGCATCCTCCCTTCAGCTCTGGCCATAGTACTCATGATGTCCGGTGCCGGGCTGGCCATACTGCAGAGTGTGAGTCTGATCTTTGCACTTCCACTGATGGTTGTGCTTGGTATCGCCCTGGTATCAGTTATCAAAATGCTGAGGGCTGACTGCAACCCTATAGATATCCCTGTGGCAACGGCAGCACATTAATAACGTCAGAAGATTTCTATGTCAGTGTCCCTTGATAGTGTGCCAGCCCGGTTATGACCCGGGCTAGCCACTAACTTTAGCCTTTAGTGGCAACCAACCGGCGTGGTGCAACCAAGCCATCATCCTGAATCTCACCTATACCCAGGAACGTATTGGGCGCATCTTCAATCTGACGGTAGATACGCACAAAACCAGAGGTTGGTGCACGGGAGACCTGTACCGGCTGCCCTTGCGTCAGGTAATAGCTGCTGGATTCGCCCAGCATCACCGCAGGCCAGTGACTTACAGCAGAATCCTGAGCCAGCAGAAGATTATCCAGAGCGGCATGACCGCCACCGTTACGTACTTCTTCCAGCGCCTCAACAGTAAAGGACTGCACCTCTTCATAAGGGCCAGCCTTCAGACGGCGAAGCTCGGCAACGTGTGCACCACAGCCCAGCATTTCACCAATATCTTCTACCAGACTGCGAATGTAAGTGCCCTTACTGCAGTCCACTTCCAACACCAGCTCATCGCCACGGAACTCGATCAGAGAAAGACGGTAGATGTTCACCTTGCGAGCAGGGCGCTCAATCTCAATACCCTGACGAGCATATTCGTACAGCGGCTTACCATTGTGCTTCAGTGCGGAGAACATGGAGGGAACCTGCTCAATCGGGCCACGGAACCTGGCCAGCACAGGTTCGAGATCGGATTCTGTCACCGCCACAGGACGCTCAGAAACGACTTCACCTTCCGCATCCCCCGTATTGGTGCGAATGCCCAGCTTAGCTGTTGTGCGGTAGCTTTTGTCGGAGTCCAGCAGATACTGGGACAGCTTGGTCGCTTCCCCCAGGCACACTGGCAGAACACCGGTGGCCAGCGGATCAAGGCTGCCGGTGTGGCCGGCCTTGGCCGCACCGTACAAACGCTTAACCTGCTGAAGAACTGCGTTAGAAGACTCACCGATTGGTTTATCAACAACCACAATACCGTTGACCGGGCGGCCACGGAAACGTCTGCGACCAGACATGATTACTTCTCCTCGTCATCCTTCTCAAGGCTTTCGATTTGCGTGTCATCTGCGCGAGCCTCATCAATCAAAGAGGACAGACGACGACCGCGCACCAGACTTTCGTCATAACGGAAGCGCAGCTGCGGTGTAAAGCGCATACGCATACGGCGGGCCAGTTCAGTTCTCAGGAAACCGGATGCTTCCGTCAGAATCTCAACCGCCTCTTCAATGGCTTCCTTACCATCGATACCCAGAAAAGTGACATGGGCCGTTGCAAAGGACATATCCCGGCTCACCTCAACACCACTGACAGTGACCATACCGAGGCGGGGATCTTTCATTTCCAGCTGTAGAATCGTGGCCAGTTCACGCTGGATCTGGTCACCCACGCGCTGGGTTCTACTGAATTCTTTTGGCATTTTTAAAACAGCTCAAATAAAAAAAGCGTGCGGTGACGTCTAACCGCCTATGCCGCACGCCTTCTGTTTTAGACAGAGAACGTCAGGGAATTACAGAGTCCGTTCAACTTCAACAGACTTGTACACCTCGATCTTGTCGCCAACTTTCACGTCATTGTAGTTCTTAACACCGATACCACATTCGTAACCGGTGCGAACTTCATTAACGTCATCCTTGAAGCGACGCAGGGATTCCAGCTCGCCTTCGTAGATCACCACATCTTCACGGAGAACGCGGATGCGCTCGCTGCGGAACATAGTACCTTCGATAACCATACAGCCGGCAACAGCGCCGATCTTAGGCGCACGGAATACATCACGGACTTCGGCAACACCCACAATCTGCTCACGGAACTCGGCCTTGAGCATACCAGTCAGCGCTTGCTTCACGTCATCAATGATGTCGTAGATAACGCTGTAGTAGCGCAGGCCCAGACCTTCGTTTTCAACGATACGGCGAGATGCAGCATCCGCACGAACGTTAAAGCCGATCAGGATAGCATTGGAAGCCAGCGCCAGGTTGGCGTCAGTTTCGGTGATACCACCTACGCCGCCGAAGATAACCTTAACATCCACTTCATCGTTACCCTGCTCATGCAGCGCAGCGGTGATCGCTTCCAGAGAGCCACGTACGTCGGTCTTCAGAACAACCTTCAGGGTACGCTTCTCGTCGGAACCCATGTCTTTGAACATGTTTTCCAGCTTGGCTGCCTGCTGACGGGCCAGCTTAACCTCACGGAACTTGCCCTGACGGAACAGTGCAATTTCACGGGCCTTGCGCTCGTCCTGTACGGCCAGCATTTCATCACCGGCGTCAGGAGTACCGTCCAGACCGAGAATCTCAACCGGAATGGAGGGGCCAGCCTTATCGATTGGCTTACCGTTCTCGTCCAGCATGGCACGGATACGACCATATTGCTGACCAACCAGAACATTGTCGCCTTTGTTCAGGGTACCGGATTGAACCAGTACGGAAGCAACAGGGCCACGGCCTTTGTCCAGACGAGATTCGATAACCACGCCTTTCGCAGGACCTTCAGCAACAGCAGACAGTTCCAGAACTTCAGATTGCAGCAGAACTGCTTCCAGCAGATCATCGATACCCTGACCGGTGTGGGCAGATACTTCGATAAACTGAGTGTCACCACCCCAGTCTTCAGGGATAACGGCACGCTGAGACAGTTCGTTCTTAACACGATCCGGATCAGCAGATTCCTTATCACACTTGTTCACAGCAACAACCAGAGGAACGCCAGCATCTTTCGCGTGCTGAACAGCTTCTTCGGTCTGAGGCATTACGCCGTCGTCGGCTGCAACCACGAGGATTACAATATCGGTCGCCTTGGCACCACGGGCACGCATTGCGGTAAACGCCGCGTGTCCTGGAGTATCCAGGAAGGTGATCATGCCGCGATCAGTGGTTACGTGATAAGCACCGATGTGCTGGGTAATACCGCCAGCTTCACCAGCCTGAACCTTGGCCTTACGGATGTAGTCCAGCAGGGAGGTTTTACCGTGGTCAACGTGACCCATAACGGTAACAACAGGTGCACGGGAAATCGCTTCACCAGTATCCGCCGCTACTGCATCCTCCAGAGAATCCTCCAGAGCGTCCGCGTTCACCAGTTTCACCTTGTGACCCATCTCTTCAACCACGATGGCTGCAGTATCCTGGTCAATCACCTGGTTGATAGTCACCATGGTGCCGAGTTTGAACATGTACTTGATAACTTCAGCGGCCTTAACAGCCATCTTGTTAGCAAGTTCACCAACTGTGATGGTTTCAGGAACAGCAACTTCACGAACTACAGCGGCAGTAGGCTTGGTAAAGCCGTGCTGCTCAAGCTCTTTAGACTTGAACGGCTTACGGGACAGCGGCTTACGGGAACGATCATCACGACCATTACGACCCTTGCCACCGCGACTGCGACGACGATCACCATCATCACTGCGACTCTCGCCCTTCTTCTTGGCAGGAGCCGCGCGACGACGACGACGATCGTCATCACTTGGAGGTGGTGGTGGCGCATCAGCACCTGGCGCTGCACCAGCAGCCGGAGCAGGACGACGGTTATCATTACGACCTGCACCAGAGCGATTATCGGAACGCCCGTCAGTACGATGGTCGGAGCGACTGTCAGTACGACGCTGGCCGCTTTCATCATTCCTGCGACGAGCCCCTTCCTTACGGCGGGTATCGTCTTCATCACGACGGACATTGTCACGACGACGATCGGCAGCTGCCTTGTCGTCTTTCTTGCCACGTTCATCAGTGCGACGCTTTTTCTCAGCTTCGAGATCAGCTTTCGCGTCGCTCTTCACGTAAGTACGCTTCTTGCGCACTTCCACGTTCACAATCTTGTTCTTGCCACCGCCAGCCACTTTCATCTGGCTAACAGTCTTGCGCTTCAGAGTCACCTGCTTGGGCTCTGCATCCGCAGGAAGGTCCGCAGCAGAAACAGTGCCGCTGTTGTTACGACGCAGGTGAGCCAACAATGCCGCCTTCTCTTTGTCAGAAACAGCCTGGTCGCCCTTTTTGTGGGGCAAACCTGCATCGCTCATTTGCTTGAGCAGGCGTTCAACCGGAGCTCCGACCACCTCGGCAAGTTGTGATACCGTTACATCTGCCATAAAACTTCTCCTCTCAGTGGCCAGCTCAGTTCTCTTCTCCGAACCAGCAGATATTCCGTGCCTTCATAATCAGCTCTGCAGCAGATTCTGCACTCAGGCCTTCAATATCTTCCAGATCGTCAGTTGCCTGCTCTGCCAGATCTTCCAGGGTCTTCACACCCTTAGCGGCCAGCTCGTAAGCCAGCTCTTCACTCAGACCGTCCAGCCCGAGCAGATCTTCCGCTGGCTGTGCACCTTCCAGTCGCTCCTCTTTGGCAATTGCCTGAGTCAGCAGACGGTCCTTGGCACGCTGGCGCAGCTCGTTGACCACTTCATCATCAAAACCTTCAATTCCGGTCATTTCCTCAACCGGAACATAGGCAACCTCTTCCAGAGTGGTAAAACCTTCACCTACCAGAGTACGGGCAAGATCAATATCCACATCCAGATGGTCGACAAATACCTGAGCCTGCTTGTCGGCTTCCTGAAGCTGCTTGGCTTCAGCATCCTGCTCGGTCATCACGTTCAGGTTCCAGCCGGTCAGCTCACCTGCCAGACGAACGTTCTGTCCGCCTCGACCGATAGCCTGGGCCAGGTTGTCTTCCGCTACAGCCAGATCCATAGTGTGGTTGTCTTCGTCCACGATAATGGATGCCACTTCGGCTGGCTGCATGGCGTTAATTACGAACTGAACAGGGTTGTCGTCCCACAGAACGATATCAACACGTTCGTTACCCAGCTCGTTGGAAACAGCCTGTACACGGGAACCGCGCATGCCCACACAGGCACCCACAGGGTCAATACGGCCGTCATTGGTTTTCACCGCAATCTTGGCGCGGGAACCCGGATCACGGGCAGCGGCCTTGATTTCGATAACTTCTTCTGCAATCTCTGGCACTTCAATGCGGAACAGTTCGATCAGCATTTCAGGGCAGGTACGGCTCATCATCAGCTGCGGACCACGGTTCTCTTCAGATACAGAGTGCAGCAATGCGCGAACATGGGAGCTCATGCGGAAAGTTTCGCGAGGAATCACCTGATCCTTGCGCAGGACGGCTTCCGCATTGTTGCCCAGATCAACAATCAGGGTGTCACGATTCACCTTTTTAATGGTGCCGTTGACCAGCTCACCCAGCTTATCGCGATAAGAGTCGACCATCTGGCGACGCTCTGCTTCGCGAACTTTCTGGACAATCACCTGCTTGGCGGTCTGTGCGGCGATACGCCCGAAGGCGATAGACTCTACCGGCTCTTCCCAGATATCACCAATTTCCAGACTCTCATCCTTCTCTTTACCCTCATCCAGGGTGAAGTGAGCGCCAGGAATTTCAAAATCTTCATCAGCTACGATGGTCCAGCGGCGGAACGTGTCATAATCACCGGTTGCCCGATCAATCGCAACGCGAATATCCACTTCGGTCTCGTAACGTTTCTTTGTTGCCGTCGCCAGGGCAGTCTCTATCGCCTCGAAGATAACATCGGGCGGTACTCCCTTTTCATTGGAGACGGATTCAACGACCAACAGAATTTCTTTGCTCATGCTCTGCCTCGCGTATCGTTAAACCGGTTCTTCCCTTTCGGATCCATTCCTTGAGGATAACTCCTCTTGGGCAGGCATCAGAACTGCGGTATCACATTCGCTTTTTCGATGGTGTCAAAGGGAAAAAGGTATTCATGATCGTCTGCAACGATAACCACTTCATCACCTTCCACGCCCTGGATCACTCCCCGGTACTTACGGCGACCTTCAAAAGGTACCCGCAAGCGCATATTGACCTGGTTACCTGCCAGGTCCGCATACTGCTCCAGTGTGAACAGCGGACGATCAAGACCCGGAGATGACACTTCAAGAGTGTACTCACCGGCAATTGGATCTTCGACATCAAGAACCGCACTGAACTGGCGACTTACGCTTTCGCAATCTTCCAGCCCGACACCACTCTCCTTGTCGATGAACACCCGCAACTGTGTTTGTCTGCCCTGTGAAACGAACTCAATACCCCAGAGTACGCATCCCAGCGACTTCACAATGGGTTCAACAAGCTCGGACAGTACTTCTAGCTTGCCTGCCACTACACACGCCCTCGCACTCACGACAAAAACTGCTACACGAAAAGCTCCACGTAACAGCAACAAAAAATGGGCTAAAAAGCCCATCCTCGACTGACACCTCCAGATGACAGGTGTCAGCCAGTGGCGTCCATGTAAAATCGAATCTCATCTGACATCAGCGGCCAAACCTGCTGAAAGCCGATAGTTCGAATTCCTAATACATGTTCAGATATTCCGTTCAGGATAACCCGAAATCCGATCAATCTCCGATCAAATTACTAACTGATTAGTCATCTGTCAGTTTGCCAATACTACAGACCAGAGCAAGAGATACTTCTAGCAACGCTTGCCTGAGCTTTTTGGATCATAGCAAAAAGCCCCTCACTGAGGGGCTTTTCTTAATAGTTGGTAGCGGGGGCCAGATTTGAACTGACGACCTTCGGGTTATGAGCCCGACGAGCTACCAGGCTGCTCCACCCCGCACCAAAAACTCTGAAATTATATTGCCAAAACTTGCAAGCCGTCAAACAAAGCCATCTTAATAAGCCCGCCTGACAACTTACTGAGCAAGATTCCTCAGCAATTCTAGAGCTCACATTGCAAACTCTTCTGCTAATTCCTTTAAAAACTGGTGCCGAAGGCGGGACTTGAACCCGCACGTCCATAGGACACCACCCCCTCAAGATGGCGTGTCTACCAATTCCACCACTTCGGCTTAATCAGTGCTTCTGAGCCGCAATACCACCGACTTATAGAAACACTGACAGCAATAAGATCTACTTAGTCTCATTGCCCACATTAGCTTCCACCTTTGGGGCATCTCCCTCAGAAGACGCGGCAGAGTCTAACACAGGAGTTTCAGAAGAATCTACTGTAAAATCACCGACTTCCGGAACATCTGAGGATGCAGCAGGGATTCCCTGATCAGCAGGAGCAGGAACGCCCTGAACAGCTTCAGGTACACCCAGAACACCACCGTTAGCCAGTGCATCAGCCTTGTCTTTGGCCAGCATAGCCAGGGTCACACTGGTGACAAAGAACACAGTTGCCAGAATTGCGGTTGTACGAGATAGAAAGTTACCGGAGCCGGAGCTACCGAAAACCGTCTGAGACGCACCGCCACCAAAGGATGCACCAGTATCGGCCCCCTTCCCCTGTTGCAACATGATCAGGCCAATCAGGCCCAAAGCTACTAAAACATGAACTATTAGAATTACTGTTTCCATTCTTTAATCCGCAGCACGACAGATAGAGAGAAAGTCCTGTACGTTCAGAGACGCACCACCTACGAGACCACCATCAACGTCCGGCCCGGCAAAAATTTCTGCCGCATTGGAACCTTTAACGCTGCCACCATATAGAATCCGGGTACGGGCTGCCATATCTGCATCATGCTTCGCCAGCAGCTCACGAATAGAGGCGTGAACCTCCTGAGCCTGCTCTGGAGTCGCTGTCAGGCCAGTACCGATAGCCCAAACAGGCTCATAGGCAATAACCAGCTTTTCCAGAGATGCAGGGGAAGCCTGTTCAAGTACAGCTTTTACCTGACGGGACACAACTTCCATAGTCTGGTTAGCTTCACGCTCTTCAAGCGATTCGCCTACACACAGTACAGGAATCAGCCCAGCCTGACCTGCACGGTCAACCTTGGCAGCAACATCAGCATCAGTCTCACCGTAAAGGGAGCGACGCTCGGAGTGACCAGCAAGAACCATAGTACAGGAAAATTCCTGCGCCATGACAACAGATGTTTCACCGGTAAAAGCACCTTTTTCTTCAGTGCAGATATTTTGCAACCCCCAGGACACGGCGGTTGAAGTGAGTGCATCTGCCACCTGCTGAGCAAAAATTGCCGGTGGGAATACAGCAATATCCACCTTATTGCCCAGCTCTTTTTCGCCAGATAAACCGGTTTGCAACCCATCCAGCAGTGCGGACACTGTTTCACGGGTTCCATTCATTTTCCAGTTACCGGCAACAAGCGGCTTACGCATACAAAACCTCATTATGAGAAGGGACGGAATGTTAGCGTATGCTCAACATACATGACAATGGGGCATACAACCAAAATCTGCGATCACAGCTGTGTTTACAGGTGCGATCACAGTGAAAACAGAGAGAAATGGAGAGCCAGTAGCCTGCTGCTACCCTAGTTCAGCTTCCACAACATCAGCAAGGGCGCGACAACGCTGAGACACTTCATCAGCATCATCACCTTCGATCATGACACGAATCAGCGGCTCGGTCCCTGACGTTCGCAGAAGAACCCGACCACGGCCACCCAGCTCGCTTTCGGTTTGAGCAATGGCGTCGACAATGGCGGTATTAGCCTGAGGATCCATCCTCTCAGACATCCGCACATTGATCATGGTTTGCGGATACTTGACCATATCACCACAAAGATCGGCCAAACTACGGCCGGTACCTACCATTACTCGCAGAACCTGCAAGGCGGCAACAATACCATCTCCTGTCGTAGAAACATGGCGGCAGATCAAATGACCAGAGGACTCCCCACCCAATTGCCAGCCTTTTGCCAGCAATTGCTCATTAACATAACGATCACCAACCTTAGCACGAACAAATGGAATGCCTGCGCCTTCCATTGCTTTTTCCAGTCCAAGGTTTGACATAACCGTACCCACAACGCCACCGGCCAGCTCACCTTGAGCATGACGATAACGGGCAATAATGCACAAAAGCTCGTCGCCATCCACTTCACGACCCGTGTGATCCACCATCAAAACGCGGTCGCCATCACCATCAAAGCCAACACCCAGATGAGCACCTTTCTCGGCAACAGCCTCTTTAAGAGCACCCATGTAAGTAGAGCCGACATTCTTATTGATATTCAGGCCATCAGGATTTACACCAATGGTATCCACCTGCGCACCCAGCTCACGAAAGACATCCGGGCCAACGTGATAGGTCGCTCCGTGTGCGGCATCCACAACAATGTGCATGCCAGACAGATCCAACTGAGGACGTACCGTAGCCTTGCAATATTCAATGTAACGGCCAGCGGCATCTTCCACGCGCTTAGCGCGGCCCAATCTGGCAGAATCACAAACCTCGATATCCTGATCCATCATCTCTTCGATGGCCAGCTCAACCGCATCTGGCAGCTTTGTACCCTGGGAGGAGAAGAACTTGATACCATTATCGTAATAGGGGTTGTGAGACGCACTGATCACAATGCCGGCATTGGCGTTAAATGTGCGCGTGAGATAAGCAATGGCGGGGGTTGGCATTGGACCAAGCAGCCAGGCATCCACGCCCGCAGCTGACAAGCCAGCTTCCAGCGCCGACTCAAACATATACCCAGACAAACGGGTATCCTTACCAATCAAAACCCGGTTGGCACCGTGACCAGCAAACACCTTACCCGCAGCCCAACCCAGCTTCAGTACAAATTCCGGTGTGATCGGAAACTCACCAACCCGGCCCCGAACACCATCTGTTCCGAAATATTTGCGACTCATATCTTTCCCTTTTTCCGGCAGCCCGCCATAGCCAAACAAACCACTGGCCGCCGTCTAAACCATCTTACAAAGACAACTAGGCAGCAGACACAGCCTGCAGCATAGTTAACGCATCAACCGTCTCTTTCACATCATGAACGCGGATAATCTGCGCCCCAGCCTGTGCCAGCATCACGGCAACTGTCAGGCTTGCCGCCAGACGCTCATCTGCAGTGTTACTCAGCACAGCACCAATAAAGGATTTGCGTGAAACACCGGCCAGAACAGGCAAGCCCAGACCGCAGTGCTCGCCGAAAAACTCGTTAAAGCGCTTCACCAGCGTCAGATCATGGGCTGGTGCTTTACCAAACATCCCGCCACCGAAGCCGGGATCAAGAATAATATTTTCACGACGAATGCCAGCCTGCTCACAAGCCTGCACACGCTCTTTCAGATACTCAGCCACTGCAGTCACCACATCATCATACTGCGGGACAAAACCCTGCTCAGGCTGCTCCACCAGAGAGTGCATGAGTATAACCGGCACATCACATTCAGCAGCAATCGCCAGCGTTCCCGGGCGACTCAGAGCCCGCACGTCGTTGATAATGCCAGCACCCGCCTCTACTGCAGCCGTCATTACTCTGGCGGAACTGGTGTCGATTGATACAACTACGTCAGACTCTGCACGCAGGGCTTCAATGACCGGTACAACCCGGTCAATCTCTTCAGTTTCAGACACCAGCTGCGCATTCGGGCGGGTGGATTCACCACCAATATCAATAATGCCAGCTCCGTCGGCAACCATCTGGCGAGCATGTCTCATAGCTCGATCCAAGGAGTTGTAACGTCCACCATCGGAGAAGGAGTCGGGAGTTACATTGAGAATACCCATAACAATAGGGCTGGTTAAATCAAGAATACGCCCTGCACAATCAAGTGATGTCTGCATGTTCGCAACAACTGATCCAAAGGTGAAGAAAGCGGAAAGTATACGCCCAAAAGAGCAATCTACGAAGAGAGTCAACTCAAAAGCGTCAGCAAAAGCAAAAAGCAGAAAAGGGAGCCGAAGCTCCCTTTTTACACGCACTAGCGGTTAGTGCTGACCAGCCGGCCCACCAACAGGCTTATCACCTTCATCAGCTGCGTCATCATCAGCAGATGGCGCATCATTCTGAGGCTTGGTGCCTTCAGCCTTGGCCTGAGTTCCACCGGAAGAGTTATCACCCTGATCCCAGTCTTTAGGTGGCTGAGGTTTGCGACCTTCCATAATGTCGTCGATCTGAGGCGCATCAATGGTTTCATATTCCATCAGCGCATCTTTCATCAGCTCAAGTTTGTCGCGGTTATCCGTCAGGATAGTTTCGGCAGTCTTGTAGCAGTAATCGATAATGTCGCGCACTTCCTGATCGATCAGCTTAGCGGTTTCGCCGCTCACACCCTGATGGTGCGAAGCCTGACTCTTACCCAGGAACACTTCACCCTCTTCCTCTCCGTAGAGAAGAGGGCCGAGCTTATCGGACAAGCCCCACTTGGTCACCATATTGCGAACCATCTGGGTAGCCTGCTGAATATCGTTAGAAGCACCGGTGGATACACCGTCCTTGCCGTACAATATCTCTTCCGCAATTCGGCCACCGTACATGGATGCAACACGGCCAATCAGGTAACGACGGCTGTAGCTGACCTTGTCTTCCTCCGGCAGGTACATGGTGACACCCAGTGCACGGCCGCGAGGAATGATGGACACCTTATAAACCGGATCATGTTCAGGCATGAGGCGACCGACAATGGCGTGACCAGCTTCGTGGTAAGCGGTCATTTCCTTGTCTTTTTCACTCATCACCATGGACTTACGCTCGGCGCCCATCATGATCTTATCTTTGGCCTGATCGAACTCCAGCTTGCCGACAGTACGCTTATTGGCACGGGCAGCAAACAGAGCTGCTTCGTTCACCAGGTTGGCAAGGTCTGCACCGGAGAAACCTGGCGTACCACGGGCAATTACGCTGGCAACAACGTCGTCACCACAAGGCACCTTGCGCATGTGAACTTTCAGAATCTGCTCACGGCCACGAATGTCTGGCAGAGGCACAACAACCTGACGGTCGAAACGACCCGGACGCAGCAGTGCAGGGTCAAGTACGTCTGGACGGTTAGTTGCCGCGATTACGATGATACCGTCGTTCGCTTCAAAGCCATCCATTTCTACCAGCAGCTGGTTCAGTGTCTGCTCACGCTCATCGTGACCACCGCCCATGCCTGCACCACGGTGACGACCTACCGCATCGATTTCGTCGATAAAGATTATGCAGGGAGCCTGCTTTTTAGCCTGCTCAAACATGTCACGAACACGGGACGCACCCACACCCACAAACATTTCTACAAAGTCTGAACCGGAGATAGTGAAGAACGGCACTTTCGCTTCACCAGCAATCGCTTTTGCCAGCAAAGTCTTACCAGTACCTGGAGAGCCCACCATCAGAACACCACGTGGGATACGGCCACCGAGACGCTGGAACTTGCTGGGGTCTTTCAGGAAGTCTACCAGTTCCTGCACGTCTTCCTTGGCTTCATCAACACCAGCGACGTCGGTAAATGTTGTTTTGATCTGGTCTTCAGACAACAGGCGCGCCTTGCTCTTACCAAAGCTCATGGGGCCACCTTTGCCGCCACCACCGCCTTGCATCTGGCGCATAAAGAACATAAAGACCGCAACAATGACCAGAATCGGGAAGCTTGCCACCAACAGCTGAGACCAGATGCTCTGCTTTTCGATGGGCTTAGCTTCAACCTGAACACCGTTTCTGAGCATTTCATCCATCAGCTTGTCATCCCGAACAGTCGGGGGCAGGTTGACTTCAAAGCGTTCATTGTTGGTATAGGTGCCGGTCAGTGTGTAGCCATCAATCAGCACACGGCTGACCTGACTGCTATCCACCTGTGTCACGAAGTCCGAGTAATTGACCTTCTGTGTAGAGGCCTGCATGCCATCGAAGTTTTTGAAAACCGTCAACAGCACGAGGGCGATAATCACCCAGAGAATTAAATTTTTTGCCATGTCATTCAAATGTGTACCCTCACCGAGCGCATTCGGTACGGCTGATAACTTGCGGCGCTGTATCAGGCGAAAATGCCAGAGCGTCCTTAGCTGAGGAAGTGAAAGCCGCAAAAAATTGCGGTTCACACTTCAAACATTACTACAGAATGGAAATCAGAAACAGCACTCACCTACTGACTCTTTCTATCCACCCCATCACCAAAATCTATTGCCATCGTACAAGTCGGGTCGCCTGCACTCAGGCTTGCCCACTGTTCACAGCCCAAGACTGCCGTCAGAACTTTTTGGGGGCGATTACCTCTCTTTACAACCCCGATATCCAAAAAAAACATTTTTTTACAAAAGCCAGAAGTTATCTTTGACCTTAACCCCTGAAATTGCGACCTAATAAATAGGTTTCACGGGAACGCGAACGGGATGCGCCAGGCTTACGGGTTACAACCGAAGTAAAGCTACTGCGCATATCTTTCAAGTATTCGTCAAAACCTTCGCCGTGGAAAATTTTCACCAGAAAGGAGCCTCCAGGCTTCAGCACCTGACGAGCCAAGTCCAGAGCCAGCTCAACAAGATACATGGCGCGGGGTTGGTCGGCCGCCTTTACACCACTCATGTTTGGCGCCATATCGGAAATAACCAGATCCACCTGATTCGCACCAATAGCCTCAAGAATTTCGGCCAGTACGGCATCATCAGTAAAGTCACCCTGAACAAATGCCACATCGGCGATAGGGTCCATAGGCAGAATATCAGAGGCTACCACCCTCCCTTTTCCGCCAATCATTTCACCAGCCACCTGAGTCCAGCCGCCAGGAGCTGCACCAAGGTCAACAACAGTCATTCCGGGGCGAAACAACTTGTCCTTTTCAGCAATCTCACGGAGTTTGTAACTTGCCCGGGAACGATAACCGTCCTGCTGGGACTGCTGCACATACTGATCATCAAAATGTTCTTTCAGCCAGCCTGCGCTGCTTTTTGATCTCGCCACTAACTTACTTCCTCAACAACTCACTGGCATTCGAGAGCGCATTCTAACCAATCCCCGTACTTATCCCAATCCGCATAATCTTGCATCCCACCAGCTTCCCTATAGAATGCGCCCCCTGTTTATACTTC
The DNA here is from genome assembly GCF_009711465.1 of Parendozoicomonas verongulae. Taxonomy (GTDB): domain Bacteria; phylum Pseudomonadota; class Gammaproteobacteria; order Pseudomonadales; family Endozoicomonadaceae; genus Sansalvadorimonas; species Sansalvadorimonas verongulae. The sequence goes on from NZ_SMME01000867.1 coordinate 25,775, forward strand.
CTAATTCTGATAATTCCAGGAGAATCCACCATGGCGCTGAAGGCCGAGAAAAAGCGGGAACTGCGTGCCATCGGGCACAAGCTGAAGCCCGTTGTTATTGTTTCCGAAAACGGCATCACCGAAGGCGTTGTTGAGGAAACCCTGCGAGCTCTGGGTGATCACGAACTGATCAAGGTAAAATTCGCTATCACTGACCGCGAAGCCAAAAAACATCTTATGGATGAACTGTGCGAAGCTTGTGGCGCAGAAATGATCCAGACCATCGGCAAAATTGCCCTGATTCTAAAACCTGCAAAAGAGCCAAACCCTCGCCTGTCCAACCTGTTGCGCGTAGTTTCCTAAAACTCATAAGCAGGTATAAAAAAAACGGCAGTTGCGCCAGGCTCCTGCCGTTTTTCATACCCAGCCTGTCCGTTAGATGTGCTGAACCTCTTCGATCTCATACTCTATCTGACCGCTCGGGGTCGCCACTACTACAACATCCCCCTCTTCCTTGCCAATCATGGCGCGAGCGATGGGAGAAGTGACAGACAGCTTGCCTTCCTTGATAGAAGCCTCATCTTCACCCACGATTTTGTAGGTCACCTGAGACTCATCATCGGTGTTCAAAAGCGTGACAGTCACACCGAAGATCACCTTTCCCGTGTTTTCGATCTCTGTCACATTGATCACCTGAGCGTTGGACAGCTTACCTTCCAGCTCCTGAACACGCCCTTCATTGAAGCCCTGCTGTTCGCGGGCCGCATGATACTCAGCGTTTTCTTTCAGATCCCCCAGTTCTCGCGCTTCCGCGATAGCCGCAGCGATGCGCGGACGATCCTTGGTTTTCCGAGTCTGCAACTCCTCGCGGAGAGCCTGCTCTCCCTCCACTGTCATAGGGTAGCGTTGCATGCAATTATCCTTCGTGTAGATCCTGTAGTCGTCTGACGCTTTTCTCCGGCCCAAAGTCGATTGCCTGAGCAACCGCAATGGCACACGGCATTGTCGTGGTATAGAGAACTTTATTCGTCAGCGCTGATCGACGGATTGTAAATGAATCAGCTATCGCCTGACGACCCTCCGTAGTATTAACCACTAAAGCAATTTCGCCATTCACGATTTTATCCACAAGGTGAGGACGCCCTTCCTTCACCTTATTCACAACCGGAACGTCAATGCCCGCCTTGCTCAAAGCCTCAGCAGTACCGCGGGTTGCGATGATATTAAACCCAATCTTCTGCAGCAGTTTTGCCAGCTCGGCAACCCTTGGCTTATCCCGGTTACGCACACTGAGAATAGCGGTTCCACTTTCAGGCAATTGCATCTTCACCGCCAGCTGAGCCTTGGCATAGGCTTCAGAGAAGGTATCACCCACACCCATCACCTCCCCCGTAGACTTCATCTCAGGGCCGAGTATCGGATCGACACCCGGAAACTTGTTAAACGGGAACACCGCTTCCTTCACGTACACCTGCTCAGGCACAATCTCTTTAGTGAAGCCCAGTTCCTGCAAGGTAGCACCGGCCATAACCCGCGCTGCAATCTTCGCCAGAGACACACCGATGCACTTGGACACGAATGGCACAGTACGGGACGCACGGGGGTTCACCTCAATCACGTAGATTTCACCATCCTGAATCGCCATCTGCACGTTCATCAGGCCAACCACGCCCAGCTCCAGCGCCATGGCTTTCACCTGTTCGCGGATAGTCTCTTGAACATCCTCTGGAAGATCATAGGGAGGCAGGGAGCAACCGGAGTCACCTGAGTGGATACCGGCCTGCTCGATGTGCTGCATGATGGCACCAATCACAACGTCCTTGCCGTCACTGATGGCATCCACATCCACTTCTACTGCGTGAGTGAGGTAGAAGTCCAGCAATACAGGGCTATCGTTGGATACCTGCACCGCTTCGTTCATATAACGGTTCAGATCAGCCTCAGTGCTGACGATTTCCATCGCCCGGCCACCCAGCACATAGGAAGGGCGCACCACCAGCGGATAGCCAATCTTGCGGGCTTCAACAATCGCTTCTTCCAGGCTGCGCACAGTGGCGTTAGCAGGTTGCTTCAGTCCCAGTTTTTGGATCATTTGTTGGAAACGTTCACGATCTTCGGCCATATCGATGGCTTCAGGGCTGGTTCCGATAATCTTTGCACCTGCCGCTTCCAGCGCCAGAGCCAGCTTAAGTGGGGTCTGACCACCGTACTGAACAATCACACCGTCAGGCTGTTCCACATCCACAATCGCCAGCACATCTTCCAGAGTGACAGGCTCGAAGTAGAGGCGATCAGAAGTGTCATAGTCGGTAGACACAGTTTCCGGATTACAGTTCACCATAATGGTTTCGTAACCGTCTTCGCGCATGGCCAGCGCCGCGTGCACACAACAATAATCGAATTCGATACCCTGACCGATACGGTTCGGACCACCGCCGATCACCATAATCTTTTTGCGATCAGACGCTTGTGCTTCGCACTCCTCCTCATAGGTGGAGTACATATAGGCAGTATCAGAAGCAAATTCTGCCGCGCAGGTATCCACACGTTTGAACACAGGTCGCAGGCCCAGCTCCTGACGATGCTTGCGCACTTCTGCCTCTTTTACTTCCAACAGCGCGGCCAGACGGCCATCACTGAAGCCTTTCCGCTTGAGCTTGCCGCAGGACTGGGTAAGTCAGATCTTCCAGCTTGCTGGCGGCGACACTGGCTTCGTCATTCAGAATGTCTTCGATCTGCACCAGAAACCAGGGGTCAATCTTGGTGAGCTGGAAGATATCCACAAGGGGCAGCCCCAGACGGAACGCATCCGCCAGATACCAGATTCGCTCCGCTCCAGGAGTAATCAACTCTTCACGAACACGGCTTTCTGCGCCGGGACCTTCAGGGTCAACGATAGGATCAAAGCCAGCCACACCCACTTCCAGACCGCGCAGAGCTTTCTGCATGGATTCCTGGAAAGTACGACCGATGGCCATCACTTCGCCCACAGATTTCATCTGAGTGGTCAGGCGCGCATCAGCCTGTGGGAATTTTTCAAAGGCGAAACGGGGAATCTTGGTCACAACGTAATCAATAGCAGGCTCAAAGGATGCCGGAGTTACGCCGCCGGTAATGTCGTTCTGCAGCTCATCCAGTGTGTAACCCACCGCCAGTTTGGCTGCCACTTTTGCGATGGGGAAGCCAGTGGCTTTGGAAGCCAAAGCAGAAGAGCGAGAGACACGGGGGTTCATCTCAATGATAACCATACGGCCATCATCAGGGTTGATACCAAACTGTACGTTAGAACCGCCAGTTTCCACACCAATTTCACGGAGTACCGCCAGAGAGGCGTTCCGCATGATCTGGTATTCCTTGTCGGTCAGGGTCTGGGCTGGCGCTACGGTGATGGAGTCACCGGTGTGGACACCCATTGGGTCAAAGTTTTCGATGGAGCAGACAATGATGCAGTTGTCGTTTTTATCGCGAACAACTTCCATTTCGTACTCTTTCCAGCCGATCAGTGATTCGTCGATCAGCAACTCATTGGTTGGGGAAAGATCCAGACCACGGGCACAGATTTCTTCAAACTCATCTTTGTTATAAGCAATACCACCACCGGTACCACCCATAGTAAACGACGGACGAATAATACAGGGGAAGCCCACTTCATCCAGAACCTTGTAGGCTTGCTCCATGCTGCGAGCGATTCCGGCTCTGGGGCATTCCAGGCCGATATTTTTCATAGCCGTATCGAACTTACTGCGATCTTCGGCTTTATCGATGGTTTCGGCGTTTGCGCCGATCATTTCTACGCCGTACTTTTCCAGCACACCATGACTTTCAAGGTCCAGCGCACAGTTCAGTGCGGTCTGCCCCCCCATCGTGGGCAGTACGGCGTCAGGGCGCTCCTTCTCAATAATCTTTTCAACAGTTTCCCAGCGAATCGGCTCGATGTAAGTCGCATCAGCCATAACCGGGTCAGTCATAATAGTGGCTGGATTAGAGTTCACCAGAACGACGCGATAGCCTTCTTCTCGCAGGGCTTTACAGGCCTGAGCGCCAGAGTAATCAAATTCACAAGCCTGACCGATCACAATCGGGCCGGCACCGAGAATCAGAATGCTTTTAATGTCTGTCCGTTTCGCCATGATATTTTCTTCTGCGCTCTGTATTCGTATGCCAAGGGGATGGGTGAAGCCCCTCAAGTACAACAATCGTGCATTTTGTTTATGGTGCCAGCCTCCACGATAAGAGGAAGTGAATTGACACCATATTCAGGCTATCGCTGCTTTTCCAGCTCAGTAATAAACCGGTCAAACAAGGGGGCTACGTCATGGGGGCCAGGGCTGGCTTCGGGGTGCCCCTGAAAGCTGAATGCACTCACATCCGTTCTTTCAATGCCCTGCAGGGAACCATCAAACAACGACTTGTGGGTTGCACGGAGGTTTTCTGGCAGATTCTCTTCCGATACCGCAAAACCGTGGTTCTGACTGGTAATCAGCACCTCACCAGAGGCAAGATCCTGAACCGGGTGGTTGGCACCATGGTGACCAAACTTCATCTTCATGGTCTGCGCGCCGGAGGCCAGAGCCAGAAGCTGGTGACCAAGGCAAATGCCGAACACCGGCAGCCGGGCATCCAGAATCTCACGAATGGCCTGAATGGCGTATTCGCAGGGCTCAGGATCACCGGGGCCGTTAGACAGAAAAACACCATCCGGGTTCAGGGCCAGCACATCTCTGGCAGGGGTAGTGGCCGGTACAACGGTCAGACGGCAGCCACGCTCCGCCAGCATACGCAGAATATTGCGCTTTACGCCGAAATCGTAAGCCACCACATGGAAACGCGCTGAGTCGGCGCGATCAATATGGCTATCTGATTCCAGCTCCCAAACACCTTCTGTCCAGGCGTAGTTTTCCTGGGTAGTGACCTCTTTCGCCAGATCCATGCCTTTCAAACCCGGGAAGGCTTTGGCTAATTCCAGAGCACGCTCTTTGGTGGCTTCAGGGCCAGCAACAATAGCGCCATTCTGGGAGCCTTTCTCACGCAAAATACGGGTCAACCGGCGGGTATCAATATCCGCGATGGCAACAATATTGCTGTCTTCAAGGTACTCATTGAGGGGTTGGGAGTTGCGCCAGTTGCTGGCTAAAAGAGGGAGATCCCGAATGACAAGGCCAGCAGACCAGAGCCGCTTCGCTTCTTCATCCTCCGGCGTAGTGCCGGTATTTCCAATATGGGGATAGGTTAAGGTTACGATTTGTCGGGCGTAGGAAGGGTCGGTGAGAATTTCCTGATACCCAGTCATTGCGGTATTGAAAACGACTTCACCACTGGTTTCACCATCGCAGCCGATGGCGATTCCGTGGAAGATACTGCCGTCCTCAAGAGCAAGTATGGCCGTCCTGCTCAAAGCGCCCTCCTGCTGCACATGTTTACTGTGCTGCTATTGTCATATTCAGTCCGCAAAAAGGCGAGATGCAACCGTGTTCCATCTCGCCTCAATTTTTCTTCGTTCTTCGCAAACATTGCCATCCTTTCTGATGGTTTTGCGCGCCAAACCACCAAATCGCAGGCAAATATTTGGGGCATCCTACCAAAGGGCTGCAAAATCGTCCATGACCACAATGTGTATTTACGTAATCCCTCACAGGAGGTACCACGCAATTCTTTACTTCAAATTGAGTACATCCTGCATATCAAACAACCCCTTCCCCTTTCCAGACAGCCACTTGGCTCCACGTACAGCACCATTGGCATAAGTCGCACGGCTGGCAGAACGAATACCAATCTCTACTCGCTCACCTTCTGCAATAAACATGGCATTGTGCTCACCAACGATATCGCCGCCCCGAATCGTTGCGAAACCAATGGTGTCTTTATCCCGCGCTCCGGTATAACCTTCTCGGCCATACGTTGCACACTTATTCAAGTCACGCCCCAAAGTGTTAGCGATAATTTCACCCATATGGAGGGCCGTGCCAGAAGGAGCATCGACCTTATGGCGGTGGTGAGCTTCGACAATCTCGATATCGCTCTCTTCTCCCATCACCCGCGCGGCGGTTTCCAACAGTTTGAAGATCAGGTTCACACCCACACTCATATTGGGGGCAAAGACAACAGGAATGGAATTGCCAGCCTCTTTAAGGGCAGCTTTCTGATCATCATTCAGGCCAGTAGTGCCGATTACGATACCCTTACCTGCAGCCTTGCAAATAGCCACATGATTCATGGTGCTTTCGGGGGAGGTAAAATCTATCAGCACATCGAAGCTATCTACTGCTGAGGCAAGATCATCCTGCAGAGCCACACCAATACGCCCCATACCTGCCAGCTCACCCACATCAGCACCGATCAAAGTGCTTCCCGGGCGGTCAGTGGCAACAGTGAGGATTGTTGTTTCATCCTGATGCACGGCCTGAACCAGTGCTTTCCCCATACGCCCGGCGGCACCAGCCACAGCTATTCTTGTCATATTTTTTCCTGTTGCCCTGATCCATTCATATTGAGTCGATGGGAATTATCGCAGCATGCCTCCACAAGGCAAATATGAAGGGTGCACATATAAACAAATTACTGCACCATAGCACCAACCTTGTAGTCCTCATTTGAATGAGTTTTTCAGACATGAATATTCTGTCTATCCAGTCCCATGTGGCTTACGGCCATGCGGGCAATGCTTCTGCCGTTTTCCCTCTGCAACGTATGGGCTTTGAAGTGTGGCCCGTGCATACGGTTATGTTCTCCAATCACACAGGGCATGGCTCCTGGCGTGGCCCGGTGTTTGAGCCAAATACTGTTAAAGAAGTGATCAGCGGTATTGAAGACCGTGGCGTACTACCAGAGTGCACGGCCGTTCTTTCTGGTTATATGGGGGCTCCTGAGCTGGGGGAAGCCATTCTGGAGGCTGTAGATAAAGTGAAGGCAGCTAACCCGGATGCTCTGTATTGCTGCGACCCTGTTATCGGCGATACAGATCGAGGCATCTTCGTGCGCGACGGCATTCCTGAGTTTTTCCGAAAGAGTGTACTGCAGCGTGCCGACATCCTCACACCGAACCACTTTGAGCTGGAGCTTCTGACTGGTCATAAGGTCAACACACTGGAAAATGCCTTGAATGCAGTCAAAGAACTGCAGGAAATCGGCCCCTCCAAAGTACTGGTCACCAGCCTGATCCGTACTGATGCGCAATCCGGTGTGATTGAGATGCTGGCCGTCGACAAAAACGAAGCCTGGATTGTGGCAACTCCACGCCTGGAGTTTCCTTATCCAGTGAATGGGTCTGGCGATGCTACAGCCGCTATATTCCTGGCGAAATATCTGCGTACTCGCAATCTCAAAAAAACGCTTGAGCACACAGCGGGGGCCATTTTTGCGCTGTTTGAAAAGACATGGGCAACCGGTAGTCGTGAGCTGCAGCTCATTGCTTCACAAGATGCGTATGTCACTCCGCCACAGCAATTTATGGCCACCAGCGTTAGCGCGAATTAAAAGCAAGATAAGAATTGCCCGGCATAAGGCCGGGCAGTTAAGAAGAGGAGCGCAGAGAGGGACTTATCAGGAAGCCATACCGTCGAAGAACTTCTTCACGCCATCAAAAAAGCCGCGCTTCTGAGGTGAATGCTTATCATTGTTACCTTCAAAACTCTTCTGGAGCTCTTCCAGCAGTTCTTTTTGGCGAGACGTGAGTTTCACAGGGGTTTCCACAACCACCTTACAGATCAAATCGCCTTGATTACCACCGCGAACAGGAAGCACTCCTCTACCACGCAGGCGGAACATTTTACCCGTCTGAGTCTCCGGAGGAATCTTCAGCTTAACCTTGCCATCCAGGGTTGGCACTTCCAGCTCACCACCCAAAGCCGCATCAGTAAAGGTAACAGGCACTTCACAGTAAAGGTGCTTACCGTCACGCTGGAAGATATCGTGCTCGCGCACGTCAATCTGAACGTACAGATCACCCGCTGGGCCACCGTTTGCTCCCGCTTCACCTTCGCCTGACAGACGAATACGATCGCCAGTGTCCACGCCTTTGGGCACTTTAACGGACAGTGTCTTGTATTCCTGGATACGACCTTCGCCGTGGCAGTCACGGCATGGATCTTTGATCACCTTGCCGGAGCCGTGACATTCAGGGCAGGCCTGCTGTACAGCAAAGAAACCCTGCTGCATGCGAACCTGACCATGACCATTACAGGTACCACAGGTTGCAGCAGATGTGCCCTTCCTGGCACCGGAGCCATGACAGGTTCCACACTCAACCAGTGTTGGAATACGAATTTTCTTCTCTACACCGCGCACTGCATCTTCAAGATTCAGTTCGAGGGAGTAACGCAGGTCGGCACCGCGCTGAACGCTGGAGCGGCCACCGCCACCTCCGCCGCCACCGAAGATATCGCCAAATACATCACCAAAGATGTCGCCGAAGTTACCAGCGCCACCGAAACCGCCGCCGAAGCCACCAGCACCGCCACCCATGCTTGGGTCGACGCCCGCATGGCCATACTGATCGTAAGCGGCGCGCTTTTGGGGATCGGAAAGAATTTCAAAAGCTTCATTAACTTCCTTGAAGCTTTCTTCGGCTTGCTCGTCACCAGGATTCCGGTCAGGATGAAACTTCATCGCCATCCGGCGATAAGCCTTTTTCATCTCTTTGTCGCTGGCATCCCGGGCAATCCCGAGAACCTCGTAATAATCTCTTTTCGACATAACCGTTTTTTAACCTGGAGCGGAATAACCTTTTTATAAGCAAAACGCGGGAGCAAGCTCCCGCGCAGGAATCACTGACTCAAGTGAGAGACAGAAGTCAATGAAATTACTTCTTGTCGTCCTTCACTTCTTCAAACTCAGCGTCAACAACGTCATCGTCCTTCGCAGAAGACTGTTGCTGTGCATCAGCACCTGGCTGCTGGGCACCAGCGTCATCAGCCATCTTTTGAGCCAGAGGGCCGGAAGCTGTTACCAGAGCCTGAGTTTTGGCTTCGATAGCGTCTTTGTCGTCGCCCTTCAGCGCTTCTTCCAGTTCCTTGATCGCAGTTTCCACAGCGCTCTTCTCTTCTTCAGAAGCCTTATCGCCAGCTTCTTCCAGAGTCTTGCGGGTTGCGTGGATCATGGCATCTGCCTGGTTGCGAGCACCAGCCAGTTCTTCGAACTTCTTGTCTTCCTCAGCGTTAGCTTCGGCATCGCGAACCATTTGTTCGATTTCGTCATCGGACAGACCGGAAGAGGCCTTGATCACGATAGACTGCTCTTTACCGGTGTTCTTGTCTTTCGCAGATACATTCAGAATACCGTTGGCATCCAGGTCGAAGGACACTTCAATCTGAGGCATGCCACGCTGTGCAGCAGGAATACCTTCCAGGTTGAACTGACCCAGAGACTTGTTACCGTGAGCCTGCTTACGCTCACCCTGCAGTACGTGGATAGTTACTGCAGACTGGTTGTCTTCTGCGGTGGAGAACACCTGAGACTTCTTGGTTGGGATAGTGGTGTTCTTCTCGATGAGAGGAGTCATCACACCACCCATGGTTTCGATACCCAGAGTCAGCGGAGTTACGTCCAGCAGCAGAACGTCGGTACGGTCGCCAGACAGTACGCCACCTTGCAAAGCAGCGCCCATAGCGACAGCTTCATCAGGGTTTACGTCCTTACGAGCTTCCTTGCCGAAGAATTCAGCAACCTTCTGCTGAACCAGAGGCATACGGGTCTGACCACCCACCAGAATCACTTCGTCGATATCAGAAACGCCCAGATCAGCGTCCTTAACCGCCTGACGTACGGGCTCAAGGGAGCGAGCAACCAGCTCTTCTACCAGAGATTCCAGCTTGGCGCGGGTCACTTTCACATTCAGATGCTTAGGACCGGTCGCGTCAGCAGTGATGTAAGGCAGGTTCACATCAGTTTGTGTTGCTGAGGACAGTTCGATTTTAGCTTTTTCAGCAGCTTCTTTCAGACGCTGCATAGCCAGAGGGTCGCCCTTCAGGTCGATGCCTTGATCTTTCTTGAATTCGTCAGCCAAAAATTCGATCATGCGCATATCGAAGTCTTCACCACCCAGGAAGGTGTCACCGTTAGTGGACAGCACTTCGAACTGATGCTCGCCGTCTACATCAGCGATTTCGATAACGGAGATATCGAAGGTACCACCACCCAGGTCGTATACAGCGATAGTCTGGTCGCCCTTGGCTTTGTCCAGACCGTAAGCCAGAGCCGCAGCCGTTGGCTCGTTGATGATACGCTTAACGTCCAGACCTGCGATACGGCCAGCGTCTTTAGTGGCCTGACGCTGTGCGTCGTTGAAGTAAGCCGGTACAGTTACAACAGCTTCAGAAACACTCTCGCCGATGTAGTCTTCAGCAGTTTTCTTCATCTTCTTCAGGATTTCCGCAGAAATCTGAGGAGGGGCCATTTTCTCGTTCTTTACGTCAACCCAGGCATCGCCATTATCAGCCTTAACGATCTTGTAAGGCACCATCTCGATGTCTTTCTGAACTTCTTTGTCTTCAAAACGACGACCGATCAGACGCTTGATTGCGAACAGGGTTTTATCAGGGTTAGTTACGGCCTGACGCTTGGCAGGCATGCCTACCAGAGTTTCGCCATCGTCGGTGTAAGCGATGATGGAAGGCGTAGTACGGGCACCTTCTGCGTTCTCGATAACTTTAACGCTGTCACCATCCAGTACAGATACGCAAGAGTTGGTGGTACCCAGATCGATACCGATAATTTTGCCTTTGCTCATCGAAACACACTCCGAAAAACGTTTAAAACCAATGTAATACTGAAAATTCTGTGGGGGCCGCTTGTGCCTGCCCCCAAACCCATGCCTGACATTCAAATGTGCGATTCAGGCACAGATTGAAAAATTCTGGGGGTTTACCCTTAGCCAGCTCCGGGTGCTTCATTTTGCAGCCCTGCGACTATCTGGCTGGATATATGGGAACGGGGAAAAACCTTTTCAAGGGAGGAAAATCATTTTTTTCAGATTTTTTTCGCTCCCTTTGTTTATACGGCCCGGAAAGCGTCAGAAAACAGCGCCCTTAACCCACTGATAATTCAGCTATTCCACGACTGCGACGGGAACCTGCAGCTAAATCCAAGAGAATAGCGAGAACCCTAAACTCTTTAGCTGACAATGCCGTTACCCCATCCACAGAGACCTTTAGTCAGGGTAAAGCAGATGGGTGTACTGAGAAAAATACTCGACGCCAGTGGCATCACTCCGGAAGGCATAGGCATGCTCTTTCAGGGCCACACCATCGCCAGCATAAAGAAGATGGACCAGCAACTGCTGGATGCCATATATGGCCTTGGGCATCAAAACTATCAAAATGAGAAGTTTGAGAAAGCCCGCGGCATCATGCGCTACCTGTGCATTCAGGATCATACTAACGCAGAATATTTTGCTGCATTAGGTGCCTGTGAATATCGCCTGCAAAACTATGAAGCCGCCCAGATCATTCTGGAAGAGGCTGTGAATATGGATCCGCAAGATCCTCGCCCTATCCTGAACCTCTCCCTGTGCATGATAAAAAACAAGAATAAAAAGCAGGCCAAGGCGCTTATGCAAGTGGCAGAACAACTTTCTGCTGACAAGAGCGAATTTAATCGGGAGTGGAGGCTTGCCAGTCGCATTCTGGAAGGTTCCGGCAAGAAAAAACAACCAAAGAGTGAGGGCTGACCATGGCAGGTATTGATGGAGGTGTCGGCGGCCAGCCACGCATACAGCCTGGGAGCCCTGGGTCGGTTCAGAGTACGGATCAGGTTGGCAAAACAGACGGCACGGGTAAAGTTGGTTCCGACAACCTTACCGTCAGCCGTACAGAAGGTCAGCAGTCTACAACCAAATCCAGCCCTACGGCAGGTATTCCGCAACCCAATCCGGAAGCGGCCAAATATCTTGCAGGCTTAAGCCCGACAGACCTGTCATCACTGCTCAATGGCCTGCAGGCGGAAACCTCACAGACTCAGGACGAACTGGCCATTTCTAATGCCGAAGCGAACAGAGCTGAAGTCAAGAAAACTCAAGAAGAGAGAAAAACCGAGCTGGAAGAACTGAAACACGAAAGAAGTGAGGCTCAGTCTCAGGGAAAATGCGCCAAGGTCAAACTCGCTTTTGCTAATGCTTTCTCCTTCGGTATAGCGGGCGCCGCAGGATACGGAAAACAAATGAATGCCGAATATGACAAAGCCATGCAGAAGGTTGCCATCATCGACCTTCAAATTAATGGCCTTGTCGACACACCACCTCCAGAGCTATCACCAGAGCTCAGGGAGGTGGTTGATGAATTCAGCAGCTATGCGCCCTTTGAGCAACTCACGGATGAGCCCAGGAAAAAAACACGGGTACTGCTCGACAAACTGCACACCGAAGGGCGAATCGATGACTCCACTTACAGCGCCCTCAATAAACTGGTCAACAAACACAGTAGCAGTGAAGGCAACCTTTTAACGAAAGGTGGTGAGGTCGAATTTTTTAAGGAAGTTGTTCTATTACAAGCCCAGCTGGATGCTGGTGGAACGGCTTCCATAGAAAATCTGCCACCACTGCCAGCCACACCGGAGTCTGGCGTAAACACAGTGGCTGACAATGGGGAAGGTGACAATGTGACAGCAAATGCAGCAGCGGACGAAACAACAGAATCAACCTGGGAAGACAACAGCTGGCTGGCAGAGTTTGAAGCTCTGATGCGTGAGCAGGAAGAGCAGATGAACGAGATCATCAAAGACGTAGAAAACGCCAAAACCGCAGCCACTGATGCCAACCAGGAAGCCTACGACATTGCCTCCTTCCGCTATACCTCAGGCTGACCACAGCTGTTAAAAATCCATAAAAAACGGGAGCTTCCAAACGAGGCTCCCGTTTTTTTCTGTGCCAACAGGCAAGATTATGGGGCTTTCGCTACCACAACCATTGCTGGGCGCACGCAGCGACCATTCAGAGTGTAGCCCTTCTGGATCACATCCATAACCGTGTTTGGCTCCATGTCCGGGTTAGGCACCATGGTCATTGCCTGATGGAAGTTCGGATCCAGAGGCTCACCAACAGGGTTCAGCTGCTCAACCTGATGCTTGTTCAGGGTGTCGACAAACAGTTTCAGGGTCAGCTCCATACCTTCACGCATGGCATCGTGGGCACCATCGCTGCTTTCTACGCTCTTGAGGCCGTTTTCCAGGCTGTCTACCACTGGCAGCAGGGATTCTACAAACTTATCCAGAGCAAACTTGTGGGCTTTCTCCACATCCTGCTGAGCACGACGCTTAACGTTTTGGGCTTCTGCCGCAGCGCGCAGGGCTGTTTCTTTGGCCTGTTGCAGATCCTCTTGAGCACGTACCAGTTCATTTTGCAGCACGGACATGGCATCTTCTTCCGCACCGGCCTGCTCATCTGCACCTTCAACTGGCTGTTCAACGGTTTCTTCTACCGCCTCAGCTGAAGCCTCTTCAGCTGCAACTTCTTCCACGTGTTCTTCAGGCTTGTTTTGCTCTTCAGTCATTCTACAACTCCCATCACCAGCTACACTCCCTTCACAACAAGGGGGCTGCGTGCATCAGTTAAAAATCTCTGACGCATATATTGGGGGCTCACTCACAACATTCAAGTGCCTGCTACAGGATTTTTACCTTGAAGGGATTGCACTCTAACCCATTGCCGATTACTGTATAAAAAAACAGGTACGTAACCGGGACCTTTCCCATGCTCACCCATCTGTCTATCAGCCACTACGCCATCGTTGACCAACTGGATCTGGACATACCTAAAGGTATGACCGTGATCACCGGCGAAACCGGCGCGGGCAAATCCATTATGCTGGACGCACTCTCCCTTGCCATGGGAGCCAGAGCCGGTAACGACTGCGTGCGCCCCGGTTGTGAGCGCGCCGATATTCGCGCCACTTTTGATATCTCCAGCCTGAAAGAGGCCAATACCTGGCTAAGAGCCAAAGATCTGGATATTGATGGGGAGTGCATTCTACGGCGTGTTATCACCAAAGAAGGCCGCAGCCGTGGTTATATCAACGGCACCCCATCACCGCTTTCTGACCTGCGGGCGCTGGGGGAGATGCTTGTGGATATTCACGCCCAGCATGAGCAACAGTCTCTGTTGCGCCCAGCCACTCACCAAAAACTGCTGGATGAATACGCGGGCTGCACACGCCTTGCGACCCAAGTGCACGACAGCTGGCAAACATGGAGAAACCACAAATCCCGGCTTGATGAGCTACGCAACCGTGGACAGGAACAAGATGCCCGCATCCAGCTTTTGCAGTATCAGGTGGAAGAACTTGATCGCCTTTCCATTGCAGAGGGCGAAGTAGAAGAGCTGGAAAGCGAACAAAAGCAGCTCACCAATGCGGAGACCAGCCTGCACACCTGTCAGCAGGTTTTGAATCTGTGCTCAGAAAACGACAGCGGCAATGTTCTCCATAGTCTGACTGTCTGCCAACAGCTGCTGATTGATCTCGGCCTTGATTTACCTGCTCTTCAGGATACCGTTGAAATGCTCTCCACGGCACAGATTCAGGTGGAAGAAGCTATCGGTGAAATGACCCGTTTTGTGGACAACTTCGAAGCTGATCCGGCACGTCTTGCCGATGTAACAGAACGGCTGTCGTCTGTTTACACGCTGGCCCGTAAACATAATGTTCTGCCTGGCGAAGTTCACAGCTTTCACGCTGAGCTGCAACAGGAGTTTGAAAGCCTGCAATGCAGTGATGAGAAACTTGAAGAGCTGGAAGCCGAGCTTGCCACTTTAGAGGCTGACTATTTCGCATCTGCCAAAAAGCTTTCCGATAAACGCGGGAAAGGTGCTGGAAAATTAAATAAGGCCGTTAGCAAACACATTCACGAACTGGGCATGCCGAAAGGTAAGTTTGAAGTTGAACTCACAGCCCTTACGGATATGCCACACAGCCAGGGTATGGAAGATATTCGCTTTCTTGTGACGACTAACCCCGGTTCGCTTCCCAAGCCTCTGGACAAAGTGGCTTCTGGTGGTGAGCTATCCCGCATCAGTCTGGCGATTCAGGTGATTACCGCCCACACCTCCGGCATCTCGACTCTCGTATTCGATGAAGTGGATGTGGGCATTGGCGGCGGAACCGCCGAGATTGTTGGTCGCCTGCTGCGTGAACTGGGTGACCGTGGCCAGGTCATGTGTGTGACCCACCAGCCACAAGTTGCGTCCCAGGGCCATACCCACCTGCACGTAAGCAAGAGGTTGGGTAAGAACAGTACCAGCACCCGTATCACCTCACTGGATAGAGAGAAACGCACTCAGGAAGTGGCTCGCATGCTTGGAGGTCTGGAGATTACCGAGCAGACCCTCGCCCATGCCGAAGAGATGATTGTGCGTGCTACTCCCGCTCTTTCTACTCCTGTTACAGTGGCTGCGTCCTAATTTACTAACCACCCTGTTACCAACTATCCCTGCTTTCTGGTGTCACATGGAAGTGAACCCTTCCACGACCGGAGAGCAGTCTTATGGCCAAATCCCCCCTCACCGTCACAGCCTTCTTACTGACTGTTATTACGTTGTCTCTGTTTGCTTATGCAGGCGGCAGCCCTCAAGAGGTTCAGCAAAAACTCACCCAGACACTAGAGCACTGGTTCAGCATTACGCCCGGTAATAGTGATATTGACAGCTTTGACTATGCCGAGTTGAAAACCCTTGATGAGCTAAATGGCGAACTTGACCCAGATGTGGAAACCCATAAGGAACTTCTGCCAGCCGATGATATCCTGCTTTTTAAAACCCAACAGGCCGTCACCAAAGAGGTTCTCACCCACGGGAACTGGAAAAAGGCCTTTGAGACAATGGAGAAAGGGCGCTATAGGAAACACCTCAAGAGGGTTTTGGAAAGACCCCGCACAGTACGAAAGGACAGGTATAAATCGAGTGATCAGAGTTTCTTTAGCGATAACCAAGAGCACCCGGAGCCTCACGTACACCAATCCGGCTCAGGTTTTCATAAGCAGCTCAAGGAAACACTTGACAGCATTCACACCCAGCTTTTAAAGGTTGATAGTGATCCAGACTACTGGAAGCTGCGATTCGTGGACAGGCCAGTCACCCGCATTACCATTGATCAGCGTGTTATCAATGAAGTGTTAACCTCATTTACCCATCAGGAAATTCTGGATGCCTTTGCAGAAAGGATTACCGCCAGCCTCTTAACGTTTGAGCAAACCGGCCTTGACGATCTTTATGCTGAGCTCATGCTGCTGCACATCTTTCTTAAGCCCACACAGGGGCTTGGCACTATTCACCTGGGCATGCACACACAAGATATTCCTTACTGGTCGCCAACCAACCGAGACTTTGAGCGCGCAGCGACAGTTAAACTCAGTGGCGCAGCTCTCACCACTGCTATGGCTCATGAGCTGAGCCTGCCACAAACTATTGAACAACATCAGGCTATCTCCAAACTGGTTGCTGCACTGAAGCAGACCATCTCCACACACAAAGGCCTGATGTTGACGCTGGATAACAGTAAAGCCGGAATGCAAACAGCACTGGCTTTAACTGCCGTACTGTTCGACCTTAGTGGTTTTAACGGACTGCAGGGCACCATCAGCCTTCTGGCGGAGCCACTCAAAGAGATTGGCTACCTGTGGGATATAAGAGCCTGTCGTTACTTCACCCAAAGCAGCGGCGGAAACAGTCAACAAAAAACGGAACACTGCACCAACCACATACTTAATGGCACACCTGCGACAGCCCAACTGAAAACAGTCATTGAAGGTCAGCTCGCCATCCACAGAGATTCTGCATTGGATAGCTCAGATAAGTCGATTGCTTACCAACATGCCTATGGAGCAATCGCCATAAGAAAAATGACACACCAGGCCATCACTCTGTATACGGAGAAGAAATAAATGAAGGAGGTACTCACTTTTAAACCCCTTCGGTTTTTTATTTTCCTCAGCATTCTGACCACAAACACTTTTGCTCATTATTTCTCAGGCGACAGCCTTAAAGCTTTACAGTATGAGTGCCAGGGAGTGCGAGATATCTCTGTGAGAGCAGAGATGTCGGAAGAGGCCTGTATTGTTGTTAATGCCTTTAACAGTTATGGCAACACTCTGCGGGATATGAGCAGCCTCTACACCGAGGCTAAAAGAATGCAGATGGATCAAACTGAAGCGATGCAGGGAGTTCTCGCTGAACTGAATCATCTCGTTAATATGATTCAGAATAATCAATCTCCGATGTATCCAGGCAACAACAAAAATACAACTTACACACTCACCAAGGATTTGGTTGCAAGAAATCTGAGTCTTTTAAACAGCCTGCTGAAAGAGCACACTTCGGCTACGTTAACGGCAGATGTTGCCAGCCAAATTGCAGAAACACTTCTCAACATTGAAAAGAAAATGGGTGAGTATCTTTATGCCTACGATCTGATGACCTATCAGTGCCGCCCGGGGAGCCCTCATGACAAGGCAGTGCACTGCCCTCGACTTCTATTTATGGCTCCCGTTCTCTGGACATCCATTGCCGAACACCTGAATACAATCTCTCCATGGAGTGAGAGTGACATGACTCAGTTGCTCCCCATCATCAACAATATGCTGGATGCTCATTCACAGGTTACAGCAGGGTTACCCGTTTACATTCAGGCACATATACCTACAGCCGACTATCCCGTGATGACAGACACAGATGGATTTTTAACTCTGGAAGGTGGGAGTAGCCCAGGCATAGACGACTACCTCGCATACCCAATAGATGCAGCCAACAGCATTTACTTTGGAATACTTTACGGATGGCAAATGACCAGAGATTTTCATTCAACAGAGTTCAGTGAATCATCATTCAAGAGGTGGGGGTTTCTCGCCATGCAAAATCAATTCAAACTATCCCTGCAGGAGACTCTCACTTACGCCATTACAGCCTTCCAATATGCTGAGCAGTCACAAAGGAAAGCGCTGAAGATTCTCGCTTCGGCCCATCAGATGCCTAACCACCCAAAGCTGATCTCTCCGCCATCATTTGCTGTTGAAATGCAGAAAGGAGCAGCAAACCGAACCCTCACTGGCCGAGAACAAGGGCTTATTGGCAGAGATATGTTTGATGTGAGTTTAGATTTTACAGCTGATCTGCAGCTGGATTAAACACACTGAGCGAACCTCACTCTCACGGGGTTCGCCCTTTTACACAACCTGAGGCTAGCGGGAATTACCGCTTACTTTTCACGTAAAGAACAAGGTTATGATCCACCAGGTCATAGCCATGCTCTTCAGCAATCATATGCTGGAGACGCTCAATGTCCTGATTCCGGAATTCAATAATATCACCGGTATCCATGCATACCATGTGATCGTGGTGCTCACCGCTTGCCAGTTCAAATACTGAGTGGCCGCCATCAAAGTTATGACGAATCACTAAACCGGCACTTTCAAACTGTGTCAGTACACGATATACAGTAGCCAGCCCGACATCCTCTTCTGCCTCAATAAGCGCCTTATAAACATCCTCTGCACTCATATGGCGATCTGCAGCATTCTCCAGAATCTGCAAAATCTTGACCCGGGGCAATGTAACCTTTAAACCGACCTTACGAAGCTCTTGATTTTCCACTCAAGTATCCCTTTCTAAACCCCTGGAGATGTAATAAGCTGGGTATTATCTCATTTCCGTCCAAGATAGTGGAAGTCGGTAGACGATGCAAAAGCTAAAGGCAACGTTTGCTCTGGTTTTGTCAGCAACCCTTATGGGTGGGTGCTCCTGGTTTTCAGATAGCAACGCCAAACTGCTGAGTTTCCCAGGTGCCTATAAAATAGACATACAACAGGGCAATGTCATAACCCAGGACATGGTCAATCAACTGCGTCCCGGCATGACCCGCGAGCAGGTTCGTTTCGTTATGGGCGCACCACTGTTGCCAGATACTTACAACAGTGACCGCTGGGATTACATATACAGCTTCCAGCCAGGCGGTAAAGTTCGCACCCAGCAAACCCTGAGTGTATTCTTCAGGGACGATAAACTCGCCTCCTTTGAAGGGGATGTTTACCCAGGCGGTAACGACAACACTGTGGCTGAGCAGGTGAGTAAATCGGCCAATGATGATGCCCAGAGCGCCAAGCAGAAAGCTGAGAAGGATACTTCCGAGAGTATTTGAACAAGCCTTACCGGTAAGAACCTGAAAAAGGTTCTTACCAAAGACCCCTTCAAACGATGCCAATTACACTGCGATAAATCCTCTCCACAGCCACCTCAAAGTCGATAGATTCAAACTGTACATAATCTCCTTCCCTGTAACGAAACAGCCTCCACTGACATCCTGCCCGGCGGTAAGTATCAATTTTCGAGGTTGACTGATCTACCAGTACATATTCATGGAGTGAAGCAATTTGTGTGTAGGCTTCCAGTTTCCCTAAACGATCATGCTGCTCGGTACCCGGGGAAAGCACCTCCACAATTAGCCTGGGCTCATGTTCAACATACTGATCCTGTTTTCCACGGCCACAGGCCACCATAACATCAGGGTAGAAAAAGATATTATCTGACGGACTGCCCGCCTTCACTTTCATATCTGAGGCATACACCTGACAGGATGAACCTTCGAGGTGGTTACCCAGCAGGCGAGCCAGCGTAACTGTAAGCAGATTATGCCTGCGACTTCCTCCCACCATGGCATAGATGTAGCCATTCACGAACTCGTAGCGACAACCATTTGCTCGTTCATGCTCGTGATACTGCTCTATGGTAATGGGAAAGCTGTCCATAAGGGTCTGCATTGGAGGAAACTCTATGCTCAAAATTATGAACCACAGAGTCTAGTCAGAAAAGAGCCTTACACGGTGGCGGTGATAGTTATTCCGCCGCTTTCGCAGCCTTTGCCTTCTCAGCCCGCTTACGGCGAACCTCTTTCGGGTCTGCAATGAGGGGACGATAGATTTCGACTCGCTCTCCACTTTTCATGGCTTGTTCTGCAGGTTTGGGAACAGCCCTCCCGAAAATCCCCATTTTGGCCGAAGCCAAATCCAACTCAGGAAAGTCATCACAAATGCCTGACAGCTCAGCAGCCTGATACAGAGTCGTGCCCTCCGGTACCAGCAAACTGATAATTTTTTGCCTCTCGGGAAGGGCATAGGCCACTTCAACGGTAATCTCTTTACTGCTCACACGCTTATCCATATACCTCATCGGCCCGGGTGCAGAATGCATCAACCATAGTGGATGCAACCTGCTCGAACACTTTGCCTACGGTAGATTTCAGTAAACCGCGGTTCATATCAAAAGCGAGATCAAGGGATACCTTACAGGCACCTTCCATCAGTGGCTTGAATGTCCAGATACCAGTGAGCGCTGTAAAGGGCCCTTCTTTCAGACCGATCTCAATGCGCTCACCGGGCCACATGGTGTTGCGCGTTACAAAACTGCCAGACACCCCACCACGGCTCACATTCACACGCGCTTCCAGCACTGTGTCTGTTCTCTCGATAACCTCTGCCCCGGAGCACCAGGGCAAAAAACCGGGATAGGACTCTACGTCATTCACCAGCTGATACATATTTTCTGCAGAGTGCATCACCAATGCAGAGCGCTGTACTTTCTTCACTCGTTGTCCTTATTTACAAACTTGCACTTACTTCCCAGTTATACCCAGCAACTCCATCAGCGGTTCTTCAATGGTTGAGAAGTAAAAAATCGTGAGCACGCAAATGGGTGCAACAACCCGACACATTGCCCGCCAGAGATTGAAGGCTCCCAATGGAATATTCAGCTCCTTATAAATATGAGAACGCTTCATCGTCCAACCGGCAAAGACCGCAATCAATAGGCCGCCCAGAGGCAGCGTAATGTTAGCTGTGAGGTAGTCAATAAACTCAAAGAAGGTCATCCCGAACAGCTGCGCGCTTTCGCCAGACCATTCATTAAACGAGAAAACAGTACCGAGACCAAACAACCAAACCAGAATACAATAAGCCACTGTTGCAGCTGCTCGACCGATAGAGAATCGCTCAACAACCCAGGCCACTGTTGGCTCGACAAGGGAGATAGCTGAGCTCAAGGCCGCGAGTACAACCAGAAGGAAAAACAAGCCACCGATCATTTGACCGCCGGGTAGAGAGACAAAAGCCGAAGTAAGAGTCACAAACAACAAGCCGGGCCCCGCTCCCGGCTCCATACCGTTCGCAAACACCAGAGGAAAAATCGCCATACCCGCCATCAACGCAATCGCGGTATCCAGCAGTACGACTGAGCTTGCCGTACGCGCGATGGAAGCCTTTTTCGGCATATAAGCACCGTATGCCATGATGGCGCACATGCCAAGGCTCAGAGTAAAGAATGCATGCCCCATAGCAGCCAGCACAGCATCCCAGCTTAAGTCTTCAGGGTGGAAAGAGAACAAAAAGCTCAGGCCTTCCATAAAGTGGCCAGAGCTGGTTGCACTGTAAATCAGCACAACCAAAAGAAGAGCCATCAGTGCAGGCATCATCACCCGAACTCCACTCTCCAACCCTTTGTGAACGCCCCTTGCAATCACTAAACCGGTAAGCAGCATAAAGATGCTGTGCCAGAGGGTAAGCTGAACAGGATTGGCCAGCATACTATCAAAGTTACTGCCAATCTCTGCTGCACTCATTCCTTGAAATGTGCCAGAGAACATTTGCAGGGTGTAATCAATCGCCCAACCAGCCACAACGCTGTAAAACGAGAGAATCAGGAAACCGGTGAGTGCCCCCAGCCATCCAACAGCTCCCCACCACTTACTTACGCCAGACTCGCGGGCAAGCTCACGCATGCTAACAATCGGACTGTGACGACCATGACGCCCGAGTGCGGTTTCCGCCATCATAATTGGCAGGCCGATAACGGCAATACAAATCAGATAAACGAGTACGAATGCACCACCACCGTTCACGCCGGTGATATAGGGAAACTTCCAAAGATTGCCCAGACCAATGGCAGAACCGGCCGCGGCTAGAACAAATGTCCAGCGATGAGTCCAAGTTTGGGCAGTTAGTGCCGCTTGCTGCTCGGCCATGAAATTCCTCAAAAAACAGTTTTTTGTTCAATTAAACACGAGAAAGCTGCCATTCTATCGGTTTACTTATAAGGTACAACCGCTAAGAGAATGCATACATCCGCAACCGACAGGATACTACGAATAGTTCTATCATGGCATTTGGGCAACAGGCACGTATAATTCCGGCATTATGGCAAAGAAATCCAAGAAGGCTGGTGATTCCAGCATCGTAGTCAACAAGAAGGCTCGCCACGACTATCACCTTGATGAAACCTTCGAGGCGGGCGTTGCCCTCAGTGGTTGGGAAGTGAAAAGTCTCCGGCAGGGAAAAATCCAGCTGGTCGATAGCTATGTTCTGCTGAAAGACGGCGAAGCCTGGCTGATTGGCGCCCAGATTACCCCACTCGCAACAGCATCGACCCACGTGATTGCTGACCCACGCCGGGACAGAAAGCTGTTGTTACACAAAAGAGAGCTGGCAAAACTTTTCGCAGAAACACAACAGGCCGGTAAAACCTGTGTGTGCACCAAACTCTATTGGAAGCAACACCTGATTAAGGCACAGGTATGCCTGGCACGAGGCAAGAAAGAGTACGACAAGCGCGCAACCACTAAAGAGCGCGAGTGGAACATCGAAAAGCAGCGCGTAATGGGACGTGGGTAAAATATCTATTGACCCCACCCCATAAGATTCATTTAGAATATACAACAGGTTTCGGCTTTCGTAGCCCTACGAAAGCAAACCCACCGGGGGCGATTAGGATTCGACGACGGTGACGAAACCCGAGGTGCATGTCGAGTGGGTAACAGCTCTCGTAAAATCAATTGTTACATTTTATTAGTTGCCAATGACGACAACTTCCAAGGAGCTCTGGCTGCTTAAAACCAGCCTCTCCCGATCACTCTGACTTTTCTGTTGGTTGGTACTGATCGCAACTTTAAACAGGATCGCTGCCTTCTGCGGGCCTGACGCGGAACAGCTAAAACTTACCAGGATCGCTTTGTTAATCCCGCCTGCCGGATCGTTCAAAGTTAAATCAAAGGCAGTTCTAAGCATGTAGAGCCAAGGGCAGAGTGCCGGCGGACGGGGGTTCAAATCCCCCCGCCTCCACCACTCCTTTGGATGAATCTACACAATCCCATGCCGGTTCAGGCGAACTATATCCCCTACTATCAAACACTTAGCCAAGTGCGATGATTCACCCTGATTATTATGTAATCACCTGACCACTCGAAGAAAACTCGAATATTTCTCGAATAATTTCTGCACCAGCAATAATCACTACATCCCGATAGACGATGAGAGAGTAAGAAAGTAGAAGCCCCAAAAGCATCGGTCAACATCTCTACTTTTTATTTTTGAAGAAAGGGAAAAGTACAGCTGGTGGGACAAACGACGGCGGGAGAACAATCAGCCTGCAGAGCTAACCCTCCACCTCACTGGCCGCCTCACTAAAGATCTTCGGCCGGTAATCTGTGCCAGACTCCTTCAGCCAGCCGCCATAGTGACGGTTCAGCATCTCAATCCCCTTGTGCCCCATCTGGTTGGCGATCCACCACAAATTCTCATTATCACGAATCATCATGTGAGCGTAGGTATGGCGAGTCTGATACGGGTTGCGGTAAGGCACCTTGCAGCGTTTGAAGGCTGGTTTCCAGCCCTGACGGCGCAAGGCGTTGTCTGAGGCCCAGGGTTGGCCGGTGTTGGGGTTGTGGAACACAAAGCCGCCAGCCATTTGTGTAAACGCCCGCTGGGCCTTCAGCGCCCACAGAGCCTCATCTACAAGCAAAACCCGTCGGCTCTCGACACCTTTGCCTGCGGTTTTCAGTGGTCCCAGCTCACCATCGACAACGGCCTGATCCACCAGCACGTAACGCTCTTCAAAATTTACTTTCTCCCATGTCAGCCCCAGCAGCTCACTTGTGCGCAAACCGCTGTAGAAAGCAAACCGGAACAGGTTCTGCACCTGCCCCTCCATAGCGGCCAGCAGGGATTTTCGCTCCTTCGAGGAGAAAGGGTTGGGCTTGAAACCGCTCTGCTTGGCACTGTTCGCCACAATATTATCAATGCGCAGCTTGCGCACGGGATTGGTAGTGATCACCTCATCCATCACAGCGTCGTCCAGCGCGATGCGCAGGGAGATAATGATATTGCTGACGGTTTTGCGGCTGGCTTTCAGGCTTTTCTTATGCACCCAATCTCTCACCATGCCCGCAGTCAGCTCCGTGACCTCCAGCTTGCCGAAGGCCGGTATCCACTGGTTTTCACAAATCAGCCGGTTCTTTTCAAAGGTGACGGCTTTGTTCGAGGTTTTCACCCGCTCCAGATAACGGCGCAGATAACCTTCCACTGTGATATCCCGAGGCTTATTGGCCTGAGGATTAAACAGCTTCAGCTTTTTGGATTTGGGGAAGTGGCTGGCCAGATCGAATATCTGCCGTTTGATTTCACTCTCAATGGTCTTCAGTAAACGGGTGGCCTCCCGGACATCCAGCCGGAGAGTTCTCTCCAGCTCCAGCCGCCCGGCTGTATCATCTGTCAGCGGCAAGCTATGGCGAACAAACGTTTCCTGCAGCCCGATTCCACGATAGGTGAAATAAACGACAACCGTAACAGAACGGGGATATGTCAGAAACCGGATTCCTTTGGGCTTTGGGATATGATCGAAATCCATTTCATTACCCCTTGCTCGCCAGACTTTTCGCAGCCCAAAGCTCCACGGCCTCCAGGTTCACCCAGTACACTCCATCGGCCGCTTTTCGAAACTCCCTTTCCTCCCGCCAGATGCCCCGCTTTCTTTTATGATCGAATGCGCTCCGGGTATCACCCGAGAGTTCAAAGTAACGTGTGGCCTTCACCCATTTCAGCATTTTTCTTCTCCATTCTTTTTGTTCAACACTCTTAAAAAGCACCGGCACATACACGCTAATTTCAGCCGGTATAGCAAGTTGTGGCAGTCTCCCTGACTCGCATCAGAGGACATAAGCCTTAACTGCTTTATTAAGTGTTGGAGAAGATACTGTGGAGCGACAGATACCTATTTATACCGAAAACTACCTATTTATACTTATCGAGCCATTAGTGCTGGTGGCGGATAACATCTCAATGAAAATACCAGTTCACAGCCACCACTGTAATGATGGTTGTTAACAAGCTTCCAGAGGTCACGATGTATTGCCGGTTTATGCTGGTGTGCATCTCGTTTTGCCTGTGCAAATAACGAATAGCCAATAATTTTTCTGCTATTCTGTCCTCCTCACAGTTTCAGGGGGTATAAGAATGAGCGCTGCAGCCACAGTCACCAGCAGTGAATCCGATCACAGCCTTAACACGCTGACCGATGTGGTCAGAATCGTCGGCGGGACCCGCGCTGATATAAAAGTGCTGGACAGGAAATTTGATACTCTGGATAACAAAGTCGACAGGTTGGGCGATGAAGTTCATACCCTGAAGAACAGTGTTGGCACTCTGGACAGCAAAGTCGACAAGTTGGGTGGTGAAGTTCATACCCTGAAGAACAGGGTTGGCACTCTGGACAGCAAAGTCGACAAGTTAGGTGGTGAAGTTCGTACCCTGAGCACCAGAGTCGATACCTTAGACAGCAAAGTCGAAGCTCTGGACAACAAAGTCGATATCCTGGGCAACAGAGTCGACGCCTTGGACAGCAAAGTTGAAGCTCTGGACAACAAGGTCGATATTCTGAGCAACAGAGTCGATGCGCTGGATAACAAAGTCGATACCCTGAGCACCAGAGTCGATGATCTGAGCCAGGAAGTCCATGAGATGAAACAGGAAAACCGGGAACGCTTCGATAAAATCGAAGATACCCTCACCATCATCGTCAACCATCTCAAACAAGCATAACCGGCGGCACGGCCGGTTAAACTACAAAATCCCCCCGCCAGCTCCACAATGTGTCAATGACTCTGGGTAACGACAGGTTTCGGGAAGAGATCGAGACGGCACTTGGACGGAAGATCAACACGGGCAAGAGAGGACGACCACCAGCAGCTTGTTAAATGGGGTCGGAGCCAAATATGTGAAAAGCCGACATCGCTGTCGGCTTTCCAGTAGGCTTGAGCTTAGAGGCAAAGGGTTAAATGAACCTGCCCCCTTCTAGCCTGTTTATAATCAGAATGAAGCAACCACGCCAGGGTAGTCAGTAACTGCATCTGTTGCGCATAAGTTATTAGCTGTGGCATTACCACCATTTGCACACACAACCTGCCAGTTTGTACCAACTGCATCAGATCGGAAAGTCAGAGTCTGAGTACCAAAAGGGCCACGAGGAGTAACTACCAATTCTGCGTATGCATCAGCAGAATACGTACCCTCAGTTACTTTTCCTGCAGCTGCAGGAACTGAAGTTATTGAGCCAGTAGTTGTGAGTGTACAATTCTGAATCGGGTTTGTTGTTGCACATACCGCAATAGCTGTTTGATATGCTTTTACTTCACTTAAAGCAGCCATCGCCTGTGCATTACGCGTATAATTCTGATACTGCGGAATAGCCACAGCAGCCAAAATACCAATAATCGCAACAACGATCATCAATTCAATCAGAGTAAAACCACCCTGGTTCTTCTTCATTTTTAGTCCCCTCAGTTTTGTTATGTGCCCAACCGGGCGTCCGTAACGAGACAGTCAACCCGGTTGTTCCTGAACCTGTGCCAGCCAATCCAGATGGCTGTCGTCTCGCTAAGGGTTTATCAATCATCGTGCCAACTTTGCAGCGCAAGTCGCAAACCATGAGCAATAACGGGGCAGAGGGGAATTCGGCAGGCATATGACAACCAAAGTGTGTAGATAAGTAACACGGGTGCCATAGAACGTCATTTTGGCAAATGACGTTCTATGGCATTTGTCGTCTGATTCTCTTGTTTCAGGCTGTTTCGCTGGTGGAGGATTGAGACACTGACTTTGCTGGCTCTGCCGAATCGGCCTTAAACAATCGCTTGGGCAGGTACTGCTTATCATAGTCCTCCAGCCAGCCGCCGTAGTGGCGGTTGAGCATTTCAATACCCACATGGCCCATCTGGTTGGCAATCCACCAGAGGTTTTCATTCTGCCGAATTAAGATATGGGCGTAGGTATGGCGAGTCTGGTACGGGTTGCGATAGCGCACGCCGGAGCGTTTAAAGGCTGGTTGCCAGGCTTGCCTGCGCAGTTCCGTATCATCCTGCCAGTGCTGGCCGGTGCGAGGGTTGCGGAACACAAAATTGTCGCCATTGGAAGTTTCACCCAGTAGCTGGGTGTGTGCCCGTTGAGCTTGCAGCGCTTCAAAGGCCGGATCGAGCAGCAGCACCTTGCGTTCTTCTGCGCCCTTGCCTGCTGTTTTCACCGGCCCGAGGTTTCCTTCCACCATGGCCTGATCCACCAGCACCTGCCGGTTATGAAAATCCACCTTGTCCCATGTCAGGCCAAGCAGCTCACTGGTGCGCAGGCCGGTGTAAAACGCGAACTGAAACATATTGCGGATGGGGCTTTCCATCACCGCCAGCAGTTTGTCCCGCCCGCTTTGGGTGAAGGGGTCCACCTTGAAACCAGTACCCCGGGAAGAGGCCGCCACAATATTATCCAGTTTGATTTTGCGTACCGGGTTGGTGGTAATCACCTCATCCAGCACAGCGTCGTCCATGGCCATGCGCAAAGGGGAGAGAATATTGCTGAGGGTTTTACGCCGGGTTTTCAGGCTTCTGGTATGCGCCCAGTCCCGAATCATTCCCGCTGTCAGCTCATTGGCCTGCAAATGGCCGAATACGGGCAGCAGGTGGCTGTTGACCATCTTTTCATATTTACCAGCCGTCACCGCCCGCGTGGTGGTTTTCGCCCTTTCCAGATAACGGTTCAGATAACCAGCAACCGTCGTGTCTCTCGGTTTAGTGGTGGCCATACCCAGTATTTCGAGACTTTTGGATTCAGGAAAGTGCAGCGACAAATCAAAAATCCCGTGGGCAATTTCATCACGAATACTCTTCAGAAGAGCGGCCGCTTCTTTCATATCCCGCAGTAGCCGGTTCTCAAAGGCGAACAGTTCAGAGGAGCTTCCTCCCACAGGCAGGTCACGGCGAACAAACACTTCCCGTATGCGGTGGCCGCGATAGGTGAAATTCACGACAACGGCCAGAGTATGGGCAAACACCCGCAGCCGTACACTTTTGGGGCGAGGCAAATGATCGAAATTTAGCTCGCTCACACTTCTGGTCATAGCCCTTTTTCCTTTTTATGGATGACGTTTTTGGTGCCGGACATTCAGGCTAAACACTGCGCCTATAGCAAGTCGAAGTCAGGGAAACCATCTACCTCGACCAGTATTCCGTCTTTCTTATCCCTCCTTATTAACTCTTGAAACAGCTGCGCCTTTTCACAAGAGCCGCATTTACCCCAATCGATACCTATTTACCCCAATCGATACCTATTTACCCTTTGATACCTTTCCTGCACTTTTTATCCAATTCGTTCCTCGAAAAGAGGCTTTGCAATCTATTGAGTGATTTTTCCTATGGATACTCGAGAATTTCTTAATCTGCTGTTTCTCCTTAGCAATACCGACTCTCAGCTCATCAAAGAGCTTCACTTGCGACATAAAATGGATTTGCCAGACGTGGACTGGGAGCAACCCGCCTCGGAAGTCGCGGATCAGCTGGTTAAGTTTTGTGAAACAGCCCCTGTTGCTCACTACCAATACCTCACCACTGTCGCCAAACGGATTAAGCTGATGAACTACAAAGGAGGAATAGATACGCTGCGTAAATCTATGGTGCTCACACCGGAGTTTCATGCGTTCGATAAACAGCCCGTCAACCAGCTGCTCTGGTGCTTTATC
This sequence comes from Parendozoicomonas verongulae, assembly GCF_009711465.1. Taxonomy (GTDB): domain Bacteria; phylum Pseudomonadota; class Gammaproteobacteria; order Pseudomonadales; family Endozoicomonadaceae; genus Sansalvadorimonas; species Sansalvadorimonas verongulae. The sequence goes on from NZ_SMME01000867.1 coordinate 54,546, forward strand.
TTCCATAATGAGCACTTTGTAGAAGCTGAAGATATCCGCTACAGCCTTAATCTCTGCGACAGCGGTCAGGGCACTCTCTTCCAGACACACAGAGTCATCCCTCTTCCTCAGTCTCCTGACTGCAAACCATTTCAGGAAGAACTGGCTCGCTTGCTCCAGACGCAAAAGGAAGACATACAGGTTCGAGCATTTACCCGTAAAGAGTTCACAAACGGAGAGCCTGTCACACGCCACCACTTTGTGATTTACCGCGAGGGGGAAGGAACACTGCTGACAGAGTTGCAAAACCAAGGGCTGGAATTAGTTGGGTCTACGATTTATCCCGTGCGAGAGAGCGTCATTCTTTACACGCCCGAACAGCAACAGTATGAGGTGTTAGCCAAGGAAAAGAGCGAGCAAAAGCTGCTATCCAGTGCCTTTGCTGAAACTATTCTGGGTATTCCAGCCGACAACCACCCCAGGCTTATCCCGCGAGAGCCTTTGCCCTTACACCTCCTGCGCACCCGCCCCACCTTCGACTGGGATGCAACCGATGATATCCAAAGCGTGTTTATCAAAAAGTTCATTCTTGCCAATACCCATACAACAGGAAACGCATCCTTTGAAGGGATCAGTCAGGAACATGATGCCTATGCTGAAATGCTCAACCTCACCGGTTCCGAGGCTGTGCCCCTCCACTACCGGATCAGGGAAATGACCTTTGAGGTTATCTATACCTCGGGCCATCCCGGGAGTGTCGTCTTTGATGTCATGGCCGACGGAACTATCAGCCTTCACCCTACCCATGAACGCTTTATACGCATTCTGAATGAACTGCTCCCCCGCTGGCTCCATGACAGTCAGCCTGAAGACGTGAGCTTTGAAAGCTTACTGTCTGAAATTTTTGTGAGCACCGGGGAGCAACCGGCATGAACCTTGACGCATGCCACCAACAGGTATTTCATCGCAACACTCATCTCCACTACTACAGCGAGCTGGTGGAGAGCTTTGGGCAAACCAACACCCATGCGCTTCTTGGCAGCGGCTGCTATACACCTGTCGGCTTTCGAACAAACCTTCCCCACCATCCACACTGGAGCGGTAAGCGGAATGGCAGGTGGTACACTCAGACACACGATGGAATACTGGAAGAGGAGGACGCGAGTTATTTTCGTCAATACCACTTTACCCCAAAGCAATGGCTGACCAGAGTCCGCGACAGCTTCCAACTCAAAGGTGCTCTCACTACCTTGCGGGATAACCAGATCTGGCTGCTTGGGCATATCCCGTTCAATCACCGGTCTTACAGTATTTTTCAAAGCCGCGGCCAGATACCCAATTCTGAAATTTTCACAGCGATAAAACGCTACTATGGCCGACAGACACTCCCAAACGGCTTGGTACTCACGGGTTACACCCATAAACACCAGTCGCCGGTTTCTCAAAAACTGTTCAGCATCACCGACCAGCTTCTGATGGAAGACACAGGCTTGTCCCGTCAAAGGCTGTGCACTGTACTGGAACACCTCTCTCGCCACACATACAGGGATGTGGACTGGGATGACGAAACACGTACGTTCCACTGGGGCAACAGGCGTGAACCGGTCAACGGCGGCATGACCTCTCAAATCATTGAACTCTATGTGGACGCCTATCATTCCAGCAATCCATGGCGCAAAGGCTCTGAAATGATGCTGATGGCGGGAAGCACCAGCCAAAAACCAAGGCTGAGTGTTCTGCTGAATTCCACGTTTCTCAAAACCTACTTTGAAACACGGAAGCACGGAGAATACCGCATCCGTAAACCCTGACCGCGCATAAAATGAAGCCTCACAACCTCATCTGCCCGTTCACCTGCCCTCAACTGCCCATTCATCTGCCCAACCTGTTCCACGCTCAAAGAGTACACAACAAAAAACGAGGAACAGGCATGGACAGCCAATCGAAAGAACAAAAGCTCTACACCACCGACGAACTTTCCGACCGCTGGAAGATGTCGGCCGTCACACTGAAAACCTGGCGCACACAGGGTCTCGGGCCAGAGTACCTGAAAATCACCGGGCGCATCCTTTATCGGGAGCAGGATATTTTGCGCTATGAAGAGACCCGCCTGCGTCAGGGCACCTCTCTGCCACCTCGCAAGAATTAACACTCAACAGGACATCAGGGATGCCCACAGGGACTCCGAAACCCCAGGAGCTTTTACACCGCCTTCTGCCATCCTTTCCCGAGTTCCTCCAGACACTCCTGCCCACCGGTCGGTTAGCGGGCAATGAGTTTCTGGTTGGGGACATCAGCGGCAAGCCGGGCAAAAGCCTGAAGGTGACACTCTCGGGAGAACGGGCTGGGTTATGGATTGATTTCGCTACCGGAGAAGGTGGGGATATTTTTCATCTTATCCAGCAGGTGAAAGGATGTGACTTTCCTGCCTCACTGGAGAATGTCCAGCAATGGCTGGGCACCGTACCCGATCTCCCAAAACTCTCCAGAAAGAAAACGACCCACTGGCACTACCACGATACCGACGGCACTTTGCTTGCCACTGTTACCCGTTACGATCACTTCCATCGCAGCAACTCGGTAAAAGCACACCGCAAAGAGTTCCGAGTGCGGGATGCCAAAACCCAGCGCTGGAAAGCTCCCAACCCTCGCCCGCTTTACAACCTTGCAGGCATAGCCAGATGTGATTCCGTGGTGCTGGTGGAGGGAGAGAAGTGTGCTCAGGCTTTGATCAATAAGGGCATTTGCGCCACCACAGCTATCGGCGGGGCCAATGCTCCCGTAGAGAAAACCGACTGGTCACCGTTAGCCGATAAAGACATCATCATCTGGCCAGACAACGACAAGCCAGGGCAGGATTACGCCCAGCGCATCGCATCAGTGATTCGTTACGCAGGGGCAAAAAAGGTTCGCACAATAACCATTCCAGACAACAAACCAGAGAAGTGGGATGCTGCTGATGCTCTGGCTGAGGGCATGGATTGTGAAGCTCTTCTCTCGACAGCCACAATTCCCGCACCTCCCGACAAACCACCCGTCATCCCCACTTACAGCTTTGCCGAACTGCTGGACGACCAGCGCCCAATGCCGGAGGACTTGCTCGCCCCAAGGGTTCTCACACCGGGTGGCATTCTTCTGCTGGCCGGTGCTCCCAAGGTGGGCAAGAGCGACTTTCTGTTAAATATGCTGGCAGCCATGGCTTCTGGCACTTCGTTTATCGGCTTGCAGCCTCCACGTCCTCTGCGTGTGTTCTACCTGCAGGCGGAGGTGCAATACCACTACTTGAGAGAACGTGTGCAGCAGCTGGTCTTAACTCCCGAGCAACTTAAGCATGTGCGCCAGAATCTGGTGCTAACAGCTCGCCTTATGCAGATTCTTAATGATGATGGTATGCGGCTGGTGGCCGCAGCCATTAAAGCCAGCTTCCCCAAAGGCGTGGATGTAATTGTGGTGGACCCAATCCGCAATGTGTTCGACGGTGGCCCAAGCAACGCCGGAGAAAACGACAACGACGCCATGATGTTCTTCCTGCGAGACAGACTGGAAAAGCTACGCCGAACAGTGGCCCCCGATGCCGGAATGATCCTTGTGCATCACACCCGCAAACTCAGCAAACAGCTGGTGGAGGACGAGCCGTTTCAGGCCTTCTCCGGAGCCAATGCCCTGCGCAGTTATTACACGGCAGGGATGCTGTTATTTCGCCCACACGAGAAACAACCTGAGCGCCATGTGTACTTTGAACTCCGCAACGGTGCCGAGTTGGCTCCGAAGCAGTTAATCAAACAGAAACAGGGCTGGAAAGAGCTGAACATAAAACAACCAACAAGTGTTTCTGACAATTCCACCAGCACAGAGAAGAGCGACGATTTTCTTGTGAAGACAATTTGCCAGCAAGCCTCTGAAGGAAAGATATACACAGTTAACCAATTTGCCACAGCCTTTGATAACAAAGGCGAACTAGGAGGCAAGACGGCCATTTATCAACAGGTACAAAGAATGGCCAAACAGGGGCGTGTGCATTTCTTTCGCGACCACCAACGCTATGGACTGCCTGCTCCAGGGCGAAGCAAGTTCGGTTATCTGTGTGTGGATAACATGGTTTATAACTGCCCGAAAACTGGTTCAGTTTTCACAGTTTTCGTAGAAACTGACAGCGGCCAAAAACTGAATTTACCCACAACCCAAAGCCAGAAACGCAAGAAAAATAACACCAGAAGAAACACGAAAACTGGACGGTGAAAACAGCTTCCGAAAACTGCATTTAGCCTGTGAACAGAAGCCTGAATAACAGTTTCCAGTTTTCGCATTTTATCTCTCTAAGAGAGAGGACAGGCTGGTGGCCTGTCCTCTCAGAAAACCATCACAGAACAAGGAGCGTCACCTGTGAATCTCACCCTCGAAGAACTGGACCAGCTTTACCACAATGCCTGGAAAACCTCACAGCGCCTGCCAGCCGGATCGGGCATCGGCTACAAATCCCCGTGGGTGGAGATGATTTACGACGAACGGGAGCAGCAACGGCGGGCAGAAAAGATTCGCCTGCGAACCGCACCCACACCTTTGGAAGTAGAACAGCTGATGGACTGTATCAATTGGCTGCAACGGTTAACCGTAGAACAACGTCGCTTGATATGGTTGCGGGCTTCCGGCTTATCATGGCGAAAAATCAGCGCCAAAACCGGCATACCCCACACCACGGTTAAGCGACACTGGCACAAGGCTTTGCTCCGAATACAGCTTCACTGCGCCACGATTTGATACAAAAAGACAGGTCCGAATTTATCCCTGTTTATACCTATATCACCCTCCCGATACCAAACGATACCAAACGAGACCTCGCGGCTGTAGCCAGAAAAAATTCGGTGGTACACAAACGCCGTTTTTTGCATAGATTGAAAGTAAGCTTTGGCACCGCTGCACTCACAACCCCTCGCAGCCCAATCCACCAAAGCGCCTCCCTTAACAAATCTCCGAGATACTAATGGCTGAAACAGAACGGATTCTGGTTGAACAACTGGAGCACTGGCCCGTGGAAGAGCTGGTGCCTTATGCCAAAAACGCCCGCACCCACTCGCCGGAGCAAATATCCCAGATTGCCCGCTCCATTGAGAACTTTGGTTTCGTGAACCCCATTCTGGTGGGGGACGACAAAATCATCGTAGCGGGCCACGGTCGCTTACTGGCGGCCAACCAGCTGGGCATGCTCACCGTTCCGGTGATTGTGCTGGCCCATCTGGATGAAGTGCAGCGGCGGGCACTGGTGCTGGCAGATAACAAGCTGGCGGAAAATGCCGGATGGGATGAAGAACTGTTGCGCTCCGAGCTGCAGGCGTTGGGTGATCTGGATTTCGACTTGGATATCACCGGCTTTAGCCTGGAAGAACTGGAAGAGCTTCTGGAAGACGAACCCACCGGCGAAGGCCAGACCGAGGACGATGACATTCCCGAGGTGCAGGAGCAACCGGTCAGCCAGCCCGGAGACCTCTGGATTCTGGGCAACCATCGCCTGCTCTGCGGCAGCGCTACGGAACAGGCGGATGTAGAAACACTGATGGATGGCCAACTGGCCGATATGGTGTTTACCGACCCGCCCTATAACGTGGATTACGCCAACCCAGAGAAGGACGGCAAAGGGAAAAAAGACCGCCGCATCAAGAACGACAATCTTGGCGCTGAGTTCTACACCTTCCTGCTGGCGGCCATGACCAATATGCTGCTGGTGGCTAAGGGGGCGGTGTATGTGTGTATGTCGTCGTCTGAACTGGACACCTTGCAGAAGGCGTTTCGGGAAGCGGGCGGCAAGTGGTCCACCTTCCTGATCTGGGCCAAGAACACTTTTACCCTTGGCCGCGCCGATTACCAAAGACAGTACGAACCCATTCTCTACGGCTGGAAAGACGGCAACGACCATTTCTGGTGCGGTGCCCGTGATCAGGGCGATGTGTGGTTCTTCAACAAGCCTGCCAAAAACGATCTTCACCCCACTATGAAACCCGTGGAGCTGGTGGAGCGTGCCATTCGCAACTCCTCCAAAACCAAAGACATCGTACTGGATCTGTTCGGTGGCTCCGGTAGCACACTGATTGCCTGTGAGAAGAGCGGGCGTCAGGCACGGCTTACTGAACTCGACCCCAAATACGTGGATGTGATCGTACGTCGCTGGGAAGAGTACACCGGTCAGGAAGCCTATCTCGAAAGCAACAGGCTCACCTTTGAGCAGGTGAAGGAAGAGAAGGAGAAAGCAGATGTGACCGCCAGGGATGGCGGAAATATCGACAATACAGGAGACATTGACGATGGAAGTTCTGCAACAGCGGCTTGACCAGATTGATTCCAAACTCGACAAACTCTCCGATGCCGTCACCCGTCTTGCCACTATCGAAGAGCGCATGGTGCACCAGACCACCACCCTCGACAGCCTCAACCGCAAGCTGGAAGACTCCGAAAAACGCATCCGCAGGCTGGAATCACAGGCCAGTGCCCGTGGCGTGGTGCTGGCCTCTGTAGAACGGTTCGGCTGGCTGATTCTCACCACCGTGATAGGCGCAGTGGCCTACACCCTCAAATCCTGAACAGCACAAACAACAGAGAGAAGACAATGGGTAAGCGTAAGGAAACCAATACCATCGTCGTGCACTGCTCCGCCAGTAAGCCCGAACAGCTGGTGGACTTCGACACCATCAAACGCTGGCACATGATGGAACGTGCCTTTATCGACATCGGTTACCACTGGGTGATTGAGCGGGATGGCACGGTAAAGCAAGGTCGCCCTATTGATGACTGGGGCGCACACGTGAAAGGCCATAACCACGAGAGCGTGGGCATTTGCCTTGTGGGCGGGCTGGACAGCGACTGCAAGCCACAGGATAACTTCACCGAGAAGCAAAAGCGCATGCTCAAGTTCCTTGTGGCAGGCTGCCTGAACCTCTGGCCGGAAGCCAAAGTTGTCGGTCACACCCATTTGGATCAGGAGAAAGCGTGCCCGTCCTTTGACGTTTGCGCATGGTTGGCTCAGGAAGGTTTTGTCGCTGAGGGCGAAGAATGAGCTGGGTGGCGGCTGTTCCGGTCGTCGGCAAAATCATCGACAAAGTGTTCCCCGATGCCGATCAGGCCAGCAAAGCCAAAACCGCCCTCACGGAAATGGCCATTAACGGTGAGCTGGATGAACTGGCGCAACAGGCAGGCGTCATCAAAGCGGAAGCACAGGGAGAAGGCTGGCTGCAACGAAGCTGGCGCCCCCTTGTGATGCTGGTGTTCACAGCGCTGGTGGTGTGCCGTTGGATGGGCTGGGCCTCACCGGATCTCAGCGAGGCGCTGGAACTGAAACTGCTGGGTATCGTGCAACTGGGGATTGGTGGATACATTGCCAGCCGTGGGGTGGAGAAGGTTGTTTCCACGATTCGTCGTTAGCTATTTGTTAGAAAAACACCTGTGATGAACTTCTCACTATTGACTTCCCTCTACCGCTTGGGAGTTCTCTCTTTTCACAGACTTATCCACAGAAATTGTGAATTGTTTTTCTCAGCACTATCTATGAGCTGGTGGATACTTCAAACCCTGACATTTTCCCATAAGCCTCTGATGGTCAGCTATGTTGTGAGGCTTGAGTTCGCAATGCTGCTCTGCTGTAGCTCAAAGTGAGCCACACTATCATCAGCAATAAAAATTGAACTTAATACCATATACGTTATCATATAGGGAGAGGACGTGCGAAGTACTACCCATCGAGAAGCACATGAATATGAGACTGAGGATGGACACAGGCCCTATTCAGACTGGATAAAGTCTCTTCGGGATAAACGGGCAGCAGCCAAACTGGTTGGTGCTGTACGTAAGATGGAAGGGGGAAACTTTGGTGACTCCAAGCCTATAGGTGAAGGGTTATCGGAATATCGGATCAATTACGGTCCAGGGTATCGCATTTACTACAAAGTTGAGGGATCAAGAATCATCATCCTACTCTGTGGAGGGGACAAATCGACACAGCAAGTGGATATTCAGAATGCCCAAGCCTATTGGGCTGATTACCAGGCAAGAAAGCAAAATACAGAAAGAAGGTAAATAGTTATGCCACTAACCAGAGAGTTCAAAGAAACCGTTGTGGAGCTTGCAAAAGATCATGAGTTTCGTGTTGAGCTCCTGCGTGAAGCCGTCGAAAACTATCTCGTTCAGGGTGATGTTTCGGCCGGAAATGCCCTGCTGCGTGACTACTTGAATGCCACTGGCTCATTCGAAGAAGTGGCCAGCGATTTGAAAGTGCACGTTCCATCACTGCGGCGCATGGTGAGCGATAAGGGCAACGCTCGCTCACGCAATCTCTTTAACGTGATCCGCGTCTGTTTAGCTCGGGAAGGCATCAACAGCCTTCAGGCATTAACTTAACCTCGGGGACCCTGCACAAACCGCTGCATTGCGGGGTAGCGGAGCCGCCGAATTTCGCTAGCGACAGAGTGAAAATCGGGGTTGACTCTCAGGTTGACGATTTCCCGGAAAACCCCGTGATTACAGCGGGTTAGCGAGTCAACCAGAGTTCTTTCCAGCCCTTCGAAATGGTTACGTTCCGGGTTGACTCCGCAGGTTGACTATCCGGTTGACCATCGTCGGCATTTTCCGTTGTCAGGGAGTGCCAGAACAGGCGGGAAATTTTATTTTCCTCCGCATATCTAATCAGAGTGCTCACAGACCGAAAAAAGCGCGGCTGGTGCTCCTGCCAGTATTCACCCATATCGCGGTGCAGGGCCATCACGCCCCGCCCAGAGATGTACTCAACACTGCCCTTTTGCATCAGGGCCAGCGCTTCAAAGAAGCGGGGATACCATTTATTGAGAGTGGGTAGGGTTCGATTATCGGCTCGGCTTACGCGAGTCACCATAAAATGACCGTTGCTCAAAGGCAGGATAAGCAGAGCCGCAGGGTTTGCGGCTCTCGAGTTGTGACTGTTAGGCATCCGCTGCCTCCATGCCGCCGGTGATGCGATAGACACGATCTTCGCCGTTTGTTTTCTCGGATTCGACTGTCAGCCCCAGTCGTTTTTTTAAGGCTCCGGCCAGCGTGCCCCGCACCGTGTGTTGCTGCCAGCCGGTCTGCTCCATCATCTGGGCGATGGTGGCACCTTCGGATCGCATCAGCATTGTGATCACCTGATCCAGTTTGCTGCCGGGGCGCGCTTTGGGTTTGTTCGGCTTGGATGGTTTGTCTTGTGTATCAGGAGACTCAACACCAATGGCCTGTCGTCCGGCAGGCGTTAAGGCGTAATCGAACCAGCGGCCGTTGCGGTTGACGGGTTTGATGAATTCCTTGTTGAGCAGGCTGTCGATCACCTTCTTGCAGGCACCACCTTTGAGGGGCAAATCCTGCGCGGTAAAGGTGCCTTTGTCGTAACCCAGCTTAAGAACACTGGACTGGCTTGGGGTAAGGGTTTGAGTGGATTTTTTCATGATTGCATCTCCTTTGCTTTCATTTATTGGCGCTCAATGCCAAGGGCGTTTTCAAGGCAGGCGATCAGGTGATCCAAATCACCGGCGTGGCCCCAGTGACAATGTTCAGGGCCGCAGTTGAAGTGGCTGTCCGCCTGCGTTTGAACCAGAGCCAGCAGTTCATCAATGCGGGCACGTTTGGTCATCAGGGCGTCTTGAAGTCTGTTCTTTTGCCTGGGTGTTGGCATGGTGTTCTCCGTGGTTATTTTTTGCTCTTTCACTTACATTCATGCTCTGAAATGGCGATCCATCAAGTTATTTCTCAATAAATACCAACCACTTAAACAAAACGCGCGGATAGGCCCTGTATGCCTGGCGAACGCATCTCACAGGCCGAATTTGCCCGCCGGAATGGCTGGTCCAAGCAGTATGTGGCCAAGCTGGTGAAACAGGGGCGGATTAAGCTCAAGCGGGGGAAAATCGACCCGGTGGCCGCAAAAAAGGCCATCGCGCAACTGGCCGAGCCTTCCACTGTTCTACGGAAGCAACAGCAGGAGAAAACGCAGGACACTGGTCGTACAGCAGAGCCACCAGTCGTCACAGGCAATACCAAAGCCGTGGATTACGCCACGGCCCGCACTATGCGCGAAGCCTATCGGGCGAAAATGGCGCGACTGGATTACGAAGAGCGGGAAGGCAAGCTGGTGGATGCCCGGAAGGTGCGGGATGAGGCATTCCAGTTAGCCCGCATGGTGCGGGACGGCATGCTCGCTATTCCTGATCGTATGGCCGATGTGCTGGCTGCGGAAACTGACCCCGCAAAAATTCGAGCAATCCTTATAGAGGAGCTGGAAACTGTGCTGGAGAAACTGAGTGAATAACTGGTTATGAACAGCCCTTACTTCACCGGCTTTAGGCATGGTCTGAAACCAGATACTCGCATGACGGTTTCCGAATGGGCTGACGAGCATCGCATTCTGCCTATGAAATCCGCCAAGGAAGCAGGTCGCTGGCGCACCACGCGTACCCCTTACCTCAAAGCCATTATGGATTGCCTGTCGCCTACCTCACCGGTGGAACGAGTTGTGTTTATGAAAGGTGCTCAAGTTGGTGGAACCGAGTGCGGCAATAACTGGCTGGGCTACGTCATCCATCATACGCCCGGCCCGATGATGTATGTGCTGCCAACGCTGGATATGGCCAAGCGAACGTCCAAGCAGCGGATCGCGCCGATGATTGAGGAGATGCCGATTCTCAAGGAGCGCGTAAAGGATTCCCGCTCAAGAGATTCCGGCAATACTCAACTGGTGAAAGAATTTCCCAATGGTGTGTTGATTATCGCGGGAGCCAACTCGGCTACAGGCCTTCGCTCGATGCCTGCTCGCTTTCTCTTTCTTGATGAGGTAGATGCTTACGATGATGATGTAGATGGGGAAGGTAGCCCTATCAATCTCGCCATCAAGCGGACGGCTACGTTTTCCCGCAACCGTAAAATCTTGATGGTATCTACGCCCAATATTGCTGGCAGCAGCAAGATTGAAACGGCGTATGAACAATCGAATCAACAGCAGTATCAAGTGCCGTGTACCCAGTGTGGGCACTTCCAGTCCATCGAATGGAATCAAATCAAATTCGAAGATAATGATCCACAAACCGCATCGTTCGAGTGTGTGGCTTGCCAGCATCAAATGAGGGAGCACGACAAGCCCAGACTGTTAGAAGGTGGCAAATGGGTAGCCCTCAACGAAGAGGCTGATGGCAAAACAGCAGGCTTTCATCTGAGTTCTTTATACAGCCCGAATGGCTGGTACAGCTGGGCGGATGCAGTCACAGACTTTCTGGCGGCCAAAGGCGATCCAGTTCTTCTCAAAGATTGGACTAATACCGTACTCGGGCAAACATGGCAGGAACAAGGTGAAACTGTCGATCATGAACTGTTGTACCAGCGCCGGGAACACTATCAGGCCGAAGTGCCCTGGCCAGTGGAGGTGCTGACCTGCGGTGTGGATGTGCAGGACGATCGGATTGAGTTTGAAGTGGTGGGCTGGGGCGCGGGTGAAGAGAGCTGGTCCATCGACTATTACCGGTTATATGGAGACCTTTCTCGCCCTGAAATCTGGAAAGTAATAGCGGAGAAACTGCGGCAAGCCTATAAGCGGCAGGATGGCGTAATGATGAATATTGCGCAGGTGTGTATGGACTCTGGCGGCCACTTTACCGATGAGGTCTACGCCTTCAGCCGCAAGATGGGTATTGAC
>NZ_SMME01000867.1:66208-71480 GCF_009711465.1 Parendozoicomonas verongulae
GTCCCCATCAAGGGGGCGAGTCAGGCAGGCAAACCCATCGCCAATTTCCCCAAAACTCGCAACAAGAAAGGCGTGTACCTCACATTAGTAGGCACCGATACCGCCAAAGAACTGATCTACCAGCGTTATCGCGCTCTGGAACCCGGCCCTGGTTACTGTCACTGGCCGGTGAAGGACTGTTTTGATGAAGATTATTTCAAGCAGGCCACGGCAGAAGAGAAAGTGCGCAAGTATCGCCGGGGTGTCGCTTACTTTGAGTGGGATGCCAAGAAGAAGCGTAATGAGGCGCTGGATTGTCGAGTCTATGCGCTCACGGCTGTGCGGATTCTTCAACAGCATCGGGGGCTAAATCTGGAGCAGTTGGCGGAACAACGGCCTGAGCCGGATGTTATGGCGGAGACTGCTGCTCTGGTTGAACAAAAGCCTCGCCCTCGCCGCTCATCACGCAGTTCATATCTGGGATAGCTCTTCAAGGAAAAGCATGTTTACCGAAGCCGAATACATCGCTTTAAAGCGAGCCGTACTCCTGCGCGAAACCCGCACCGTAGAGTTTGATGGCCGCAAAATTGAATACAGCAGCTTTGCCGAGATGGAGCGTCGCCTGACAGCTATTGAGAGAGAGCTGGCGAAGAAAAACAAACGCCCACGGCAGTATGGTATTTATTCGAGTCGGGGTATTTAGTGACGCTTTTTTGCCCACAGCTCCGCAATATCAGCATCCGGTTGACCATCGAATGATGGTTTTACCGGAATAGTAAGCCTGGCTTCGTGAAAGAAGTCCTCATTCAGCTCCGGTATATCAGAAGTATTGATATCTGCGTCCTTTATTCCATGCAAACGCTCCCAGTCAGTAGCAGATGCTTTTTTCATGTTGCTTATCTCGAACCGATTCATAACTTTTACGGAAAGGCTGGATGAGTATAAGAAAAAAAATATCAATCTGGTTGGGGATGCGCCTTCTCAATCTGACCTACACCGCTGCAGGCCACGGCCGCAGAGCCATGAGCTGGCGAGCCCCCAATAACGGGCCAACCTCAGCAATCACAGGTGACTTGGGTACACTCATCAACCGCAGCCGTGCAGCTCTGCGCAATGATCCCTGGGCCTCAGCCGGTATCAGCAAGCTGGTGGCCAATATTGTCGGCACGGGCATCAAACCCAAAAGTGACGCTGTGAATGATGAATTCCGTAAGGAGTTACAACAGCTGTTTCTTGACTGGACCGATGAGTCGGATGCTGATGGCACACTGGATTTTTATGGACAACAGTCATTAGCGGCCCGAGCCATGCTGGAAGCGGGAGAATGTTTTGTTCGCCTGCGGCCACGTCTTCCTGAAGATGGTTTGAGTGTACCACTGCAAATCCAGGTTCTGGAAGCGGAGTTTGTACCCTGGGGTTACAACGACCAGCTGGCAAACGGCCATACCATTCGCGCAGGGATCGAGTTCAACAAGATCGGTAAGCGGGTGGCTTACTGGATGCACAAAGCGCATCCCGTAGAGCAGTTTTCCATAGAAACCGCTGATCTTCACAGGGTACCCGCCTCCGAAGTGCTACACCTCTATGAACCACTGCGCCCTGGCCAATTAAGAGGGCAGCCCGTTCTGGCCAGTGTGCTATTGCGGATGTTCCAGCTGGATAAGTTTGATGATGCCACACTTCTGCGACAGGAGATTGCCAACCTCTTTGCCGGTTTTATTACCAAGCCGCATCCAGATCAGGAGCGGGTTGATCCCCTGACCGGTCGCCCGATACAGACCAACTTTGAAAACATCCCCATGGTGGCCATGGAACCCGGCACCATGCAGGAACTGGCTCCCGGTGAGGAAGTGACGTTCAGCACACCGCCCGGCTCTCCTGCAGGTTACCCAGACTTTATGCGCCAACAGCTGATGGCCTCAGCCGCAGGGATGGGGCTGCCTTTTGAGTTGCTCTCCGGTGATATGAAAGGCGTCAGTGACCGGGCATTGCGGGTTGTGCTCAATGAGTTCCGTCGCCGCATACAACAGATTCAGCATAACCAGATTGTGTTTCAGATCTGTCGCCCGGTCTGGAATCGATGGTTGGATCTCGCCGTGCTCTCTGGGTCCATTGATGCCCCTAACTACGCCAAGAATAAAGCGCAGTACAAGCGAGTGAAATGGATTCCCCACGGCTGGGCCTATACCCATCCCGTTCAGGATGTTCAGGCCCAAAGTCTGGCGGTGAAAAACGGCTTTAAATCCCGCTCGGAAGTGGTATCGGAACAAGGTTATGACAGCGAACAGATTGACGATGAAATCGCCGCCGATAATCGCCGGGCTGACGAATTGAATTTACAGTACGACAGTGACCTCAGACACTCCCTTCAACAAAAACAGCCACAAGGAACGCGCGACGATGGCCAAACACAATAAGCCCTGGTTCACCCTCAAAAATCAGGCGGACAAACCCGCCGAACTGCTGATCTACGATGTGATTGGTGACTGGCAGGGATTGTCTGCCAAAGAGCTGGTGAATGATCTCAAGGCCACCACATCAGAAGACATCACCGTCCGCATCAACAGCCCCGGCGGCTCCGTGTTTGACGGCATCGCTATCTACAATGCCCTGCGTTACCACCCCGCGAATATCCATGTTCGCATTGAAGGTCTTGCCGCCAGTATCGCCAGTGTGATTGCCATGGCCGGTGACACCATCACTATGGCGGACAACTCCCTGATGATGATCCACAACCCTCTGGGCTGGGTCGGCGGTGAAGCGGAAGATATGCGGCGCACGGCGGATATGCTGGACAAGGCGACAGAAGCTATCGCTCTGGCCTACTCGGGCAAGTCAGGCACCCCCGTGGAAAACATCACACCGCTGATGGCCAGCGAAACCTGGATGACAGCCAAAGAAGCCAAGGCGCAGGGCTTTATTGATGTGGTGGATCAGCCGGTGCAGCTGGCCGCCAGCCTCGACCTTTCCATGTTCAATCAGGTGCCAGATGGATTATTGCCGAAGCCGCCTGTTGCTCAGCCGCCAGCGCAACCGGTCCCACAGCCAGCTCCACAACCTCAGTCTACAGATCAAACCGCCGCTCTTGCTGTCGTACAGCTGTGCAATCAGGCCGGTTATCCTGAGTTGGCAGAAACCCTGTTGCGCGGTCAGGCATCGCTGGATGATGTACGGCAACGGCTCACGGATTGCGAAACCATCAAAAACCTCTGTGCTGCAGCAAAGTCGGATCAGGCAGCAAACTATATCCGCTCAGGAAAGTCCGTAGAAACCGTTCGCACAGAGCTGTTTGAAGTACTGGTTAACAACCAGCAACCCATCGACAACGGCTTACCCCCAGAGCTGCAGCACAAGAACACACCACAGCCCAGCAACCTGAATATTGATTCCCAGGCGCTGTACCAGCAACGCAACAAAAACGCTTACCGCTAATAAGGAACCCCCATGGCCACACTGACCGAATCCGTGCACACCGGAGAATTTCTGGTGTCTGAAGCCAACAACACCCTCAGCCGCGAACAGGTGGAGCTGGCTCCCAGCCTGATGCTCTATTCCGGCACCGTGCTGGGGAAAAATACGGCCACCGGCATCTATAGCCCGGTTGATCCGGCCGCAGACGACGGCAGTCAAATGGCTGCAGGGGTGCTCTACAACAACACCCAGACCGATGCAACGGGGGGCGAAGCTGTCTTAATCGCAAGACTTGCGGAAGTGGATGCCTCCCTGCTGATCTGGCCTGATGGCATCACCGATGAGCAAAAGGCCACTGCCATCACAGAGCTGGGCGCGCTGGATATCGCTCTTCGCTGATCCGTACTCCGCCTCCGAACACAAAGAAAAGGACTTTCTGAATGAACATTCTCGATATCTTCAGCAACGACGCTTTCACCATGAGCTCGCTGACAGCCACCATCAATCACGCCCCACACAAACCAGGCCGTATTGGTGAACTGGGTCTGTTTGTTGACGCAGGCATCAACACTACCTCACTGCAGGTGGAATCCAAAAACGGCACCCTGAAGCTACTGCCCACCACCGAGCGTGGCGCACCCGCCACACAGGCCAAAGCCAACAAGCGCAATCTGCGTAACTTCACTGTGACCCATATTCCCCACGACAGCACCATTCTCGCCGACGAAGTGCAAAACGTGCGGGCCTTTGGCTCAACGTCAGCCCTGGAAGGCATTCAAACGGTAGTGAACCAACGCCTGACCGATATTCGGGCCAATCATGAAGTCACACTGGAGCATCTCCGGCTGGGTGCAATCAAAGGGCAAATTCTCGATGCAGACGGCAGCATCATTTATGACCTTTTCGATGAGTTCAAAGTCCAGCAGCAAACTCACGACTTTGCCTTTTCGGACGACACCCTTGATGTGCGAGATACCTGCGTAAAGATGCGCCGTAAAGTGGATGAAGCGCTGGGCGTCACCATGTACACCCACCTGCATGCCTTTTGTGGCGCTGAATTTTATGATGCCCTTGTTGGCCACCCCTATGTAAAAGAGTCCTACCAGCGTTATCAGGCTGGAGCCATGCTGCGTAAAGATCACCGGGACGGGTTCCACTACAGCAACACCATGTGGGAGGAGTATCTGGGTCAGGTTGAAGGGGTTCCTTTTATTGAACCTGATGAAGCCTATGTCATCCCAATGGGTTCCAACATTTTCCGCACATGGTTTGGCCCGGCCGACTTTATTGAAACGGCCAACACCATTGGCTTACCCCTGTATGCCAAGCAGAAGCCTCTGGATTTTGATAAAGGGGTGCAGCTGCATACTCAGTCTAACCCGCTGCCGCTGTGCCTGAAGCCCCGGGCGGTGATTAAGTGCACTATGTCGTAAGAGTCGCGCAATGACTGATCCCTTTGATGAACTGGACCAGGCGGTGCTCACCGCCTTTGGCCAGGTATTTGAGTGGCGTGCAGACAATGCTGCCCCCGCCCCCTTACAGGGTGTTTTGCGACGAAATGTTCAGGCCGCAGGCGCATTCGATGCGGTGATGCAGACCTATACGGAATTGGCCATTCCCAACACATTTACCCTGCAACGCAACGATCAGATCAGCAAAGGAGGGGAACGCTGGCGGGTCGATCGCAAACTCAAAGACGATGGTTCACTGGCGAAATGGAGTTTGCATGCAGATCGATCTTGATTTGGATTCGCAGCTGCAAAGCCTGATTGAAGATTTCCATAATGCACCGGCCAAAACCGATACCGCAATCCGCAGGGCTATGACAAAACTCTCCCGTTTTGCGGAAAAACAAGTGCTGCGAGCTTTAAGCCGTTCCACA
>NZ_SMME01000867.1:71490-73756 GCF_009711465.1 Parendozoicomonas verongulae
CATTTCACAAAAGAAGATCAAAGAGCTGGGGCGAGTGCGGGTTTCCCTTCACAAGCCTGGTCAGAAAAGTGATCAGTATAAACTGGTGATCTGGGTGGGGCTTGCAGATATCCCCACTCATTACCTTGGACGCCCCATACAAACCCAATCAGGCGTGCGTACAGGGCGTTACCGTTGGGAGGGAGCTTTTGTCTTTCAGCCAGTGAATGCGAGAAGTGACATGGTTTTTCAGCGGGCACCGGCGTGGAAACATAAGAAACAGGTATCGCTCAAAAGTGGCCGCACGATGTGGATGGGATTGCCCATAGAAAAGGTGGCCCTGCCCATCGCCAACTCAGCGCGTCAGGCCGTTGAGCAACTGCAACCGAAATTGCTGGAACGCTTCACAACTTTGATGCAGCAGGAGCTGAACTATGTCTACCGCATCGAATGAACAACGGATTGTTGAAGTGCTGGTGGACAAGCTCAATGCCATTGCCAGTACCCGGCTGGGTTACTCCGCTACAGGACTGGAAGATACGTTGGCCACGCCTGCCATTTTGGTTCAGTTAGAAAGCCTCACGGAAACCGGGCGGCAAGGGGAGCGAGGTCGGTTTGAGCTGCAGTTCAATGTGAGCGCCGTGGTTCAAACCACCGAGAACACCACAGTAGAGCTGGTCAGCCTGATACGGCAAATCCGAACAACACTCAACCCCGCAGAAAAGCTCTGCCCAGAATCCCGCAAACACACACTCAGCGATACCCGTTTTGATATCGCTCCCAGCTACGGGCAGCTGTCGTTCGCCGACAGCACCCTGACAGTAGAAGCCATCCTCTAACTCTCAAGGACGAAAATAATGATTGATTACAGCTTTATTGGCGCAGGCTCTGTGCATATCCAGCCTTATGACAAATCCGCTCCCCTGTTGCCTATGGGTAATATCAGTGAGTTTGCCTTCAGTTTTGAAGAAGAGAAAAAGGAACAGAAGAATTACATGGGCGGCGGAGGTCTGCGCAACGTTGTCTCCAGAATTTCCGGGATTACCGGTGCCATCAAAGCTCACGATTTCACACCTCCCAATATCGCCCTGGCTCTGAGGGCTTCACTGGAATCCATTGGAGCAACACCGGTTGTGGGCGAGCAACTGACAGCTCATGGGGAAAGCTACGAGCTGATTCCTTTCCGCCATATTCCAGACATCACCCAAACCGTCACCGTTAAAGACAGTGCAGATCAAGATCTGGCTTTAGGAACGGATTATGCGCTCACCAAAGCGGGTATCCGTGTGCTGAGTGGTACAACCATCAGCGCTGAAACCCTGACTGTGGATTACACCCCAAAAGCCGCCAATGCTATCCAGGCACTGTTGGAATCAGGTAAAGAATTCACCCTGTTTATGGAAGGGCTTAACGATGCTCAGGAAGGCCGCCCATTTACCATTCGGGTGCACCGGGTGAAGTTTTCTCCTGTGCAGAATCTGGGTTTTATCTCGGAGGATTTTGCCGAGATTGCTTTGGCTATGGACATCCTTGCTGATCCGTTAGTGACTGGCTCAGGGCTAAGTCCGTTTATGCAACTGGATGTAGCTGACTAAGGAAGGAGCATGCCATGGCCCTTCGCAATTCTGCTATTCAACTCACCCTCAAAGCCCGCGACCTTCTCTCCCGCATAGTCCGCAAATCCGGTGATTCGTTAGAGTCACTGGATAAGCAGGCCCAGTCCCTCAAGTCCCGCCTCAAAACCCTCGAGCAGCAATCCCGCCTTTTGTCTTCCTTTAAAGCCCAGGCTGCCACCGTACAGTCTGTTGGTCGTTCCTATCGTGAAGCAAAGCTCAAGGTAGAGCAGTTGGCACGGGAACACTCTCAGTCAGTCGCCCCCTCGAAAAAGTTAGAACGCCAGCTGGCGGCTGCCCGTAAAACAGTGTCTGGCTTATCGGTGCAGTTTCAAAACCAGAAACAGAAACTGTCGGGTTTGCGGGGTGAACTGCAGAAGAACGGCCTATCCAATCGAGAGCTGAATCAACAGCAAAACAAACTGCAGGCTGAACTGAAACAGACGACAGCGTCTCTCGATCAGATCCAGCGCAAAGCCAAACAATCCCGCTCGGCACTCAAGCGTACTGGCTTTCGGGAAATAGCTCGCGATGCCAGCAAAGCCGAGAACAGCCTTGCACGCTTGGGCACGTCTCTTCGCAATCTGATTCTGGCCAGCACCGGCGTTTATGCCCTGAAGCGTGCCATGCAAGGTGTGCTCAGTGTTGGCGACAAATACGAACGCCTCGCCATC
>NZ_SMME01000307.1 GCF_009711465.1 Parendozoicomonas verongulae
CCCGGCTGCGCACCCGGGCGGCCGGGGGGCTGGTGAATGTTCCTTGCGAGGACAAAGAGATCGAACTGAGTCTTGGCAGACTGCTTCAGAGCATTGGTGGGAAGGAGAACCTGAAGGCGGCCTGGGACATCTTTACCCAGCTACGTACCCGGGCGGCTGGAGGACAGGCGAATATCCCTTGCGAGGACAAGGATATCGAACTGGCTTTGGGCAGGCTGCTTCAGATCATGGGGGGTAAGGACAACCTGAAAGTATCGAAGGAAATCTACACCCGGTTACGTACCCGGGCGGCCAGGGGGCAGGCGAATACTCCCTGTGATGACAAGGATATCGAGGTAACACTGGGCAGGCATCTCCAACTCATGGGAGGTCCAGACAATCTGAAAGCGGCTCTGGATATT
This sequence comes from Parendozoicomonas verongulae, assembly GCF_009711465.1. Classification (GTDB taxonomy): domain Bacteria; phylum Pseudomonadota; class Gammaproteobacteria; order Pseudomonadales; family Endozoicomonadaceae; genus Sansalvadorimonas; species Sansalvadorimonas verongulae. The sequence goes on from NZ_SMME01000307.1 coordinate 402, forward strand.
TTTGTCCGGCTGCGCACTCAGGCGGCCGGAGGGAAGGCGGATACTCCCAGTGAGGATAAGGAGATCGAACTGGGCCTCGCATCTGTTTTTATTGATTCGGGAGCATGGGGGCAGTTTGATGGACTACA
>NZ_SMME01000620.1:0-136 GCF_009711465.1 Parendozoicomonas verongulae
ATCCATCAACAAATTCACCTGTTATTATCAAATCATCTGTCACTGGCGGAGAATGAAGGTTGCCGGGAGTTACGGAGCAGCTAGAGCCCTCTGCTATCAGCCCAATGGTTTCCTTGTTCTGACGTGGCAGCCTGAT
>NZ_SMME01000620.1:531-1256 GCF_009711465.1 Parendozoicomonas verongulae
TGCATCAACAACAATAACGGGTGCAACGGTCAGGATAAGCCAAAGATATGAAGCATTCATTAGCCTTTGCAACGAGCATAACATCTGATTCAACCCAAGCATGAAAGGCTAGTCAATGAGTAAGTTCTTTTGGATTCGCTGTCTCTTGCACCGGACGTCGCTGCTGCTCTGACGGTGAGAGTTAAGCAGGTTGACCGTAGCAGATGAGGCCGCAGGGACAGGTGGTATTCTGCCTTCCCTTGCACCGGGCATTGCTGCTGCCCTGGCGGTGGGTTTTAAGCTGGTTGACCGAATCGAAGGTGATACCGCAGAGGCAGGTGGTGTTCCGCTTCCCTCTGCACTGAGCGTCTTTACTGCTCTGGCGGTGAGAATCAAGCAGGCTGACCGTATCGAAGGTGGAGCCACAGAGGCAGGTGCTATTCCACTGTCCCTTGCAACAGGTGTCGCTGCTGCCCCGTCGGTGAGATTTAAGCTGGTTGGCCGTATTGAAGCTGGCGCCGCATGGGCAGGTGGTGTTTCGCTTCCCAATGCACCGGGCATCGCTGCTGCTCAGGCGGTGAGCATTAAGCAGAGTGTCCGTATCGAAGGTGGAGCCACAGGAGCAGGTGATGTTCTTCCACTTGCACCGGGCATCTCTACTGCCCCGGCGGTGAGATTTAAGCCGGTTGACCGTATCGAAGGTAGCACCGCAGAGACAGGTGGTGTTCTGCTTCCCTTTGCACCGG
>NZ_SMME01000620.1:1675-1790 GCF_009711465.1 Parendozoicomonas verongulae
CAGCGCCGCAGGGGCAGATGATATTCTGTTTTCCTCGGCATACTGCCCCTTTCTCATCCTGCCTCAATACTTCTACTTGCAATACAGGGCTATCGTAGTCCAAATCATCTGGGAC
>NZ_SMME01000624.1:0-892 GCF_009711465.1 Parendozoicomonas verongulae
TCCTCCAGTGTGGATGAATGCCCGCTGTACATTGGCAGGGCTAAAGGTGAGGCGGCGCACAATATCTTCCTGATGCAGCTGTTCTGGTCTCTTTTTTTAGCAAAAGAATGGGCATACCAGTTTTTCAAGCGGCGTTGTACCGATGATTTGAATTCATTGACAGCGCCCATCTTTTTCAGCAGGTCATGAAGTGTCCTTGCCTCACGATCAGGACAATTTTCTGGTTCTAGCCAATTTTGTTGAATTGCGACCCGGGCAATAGCTATAAACTGAGGTGAATGAACGCCCAGGGATTTACAGGCCCGGGTGAGTATCCAGACTATGGTATATTGCCAGTCGTCGCGCCCGACTAAACCACTATGAACCATTTTTTCGTGTAAGTCCTGAAGCTCTTGCAACACAAAATCAACAGGTTTATCCCGGCGAACCAATGCACCCACCCCCTGAGCGAGTGAACTCTCGGAACCAAACCAGCTTCCTAATAGATAACACCCGTTGATATCCGGTTTATCCTCACTTTTTAGTAACTCACTCCCCAGAATAAAGGCGTCACTGTCCGGCTCCTGCTCCCAGAGTTCTTTTACAATATCGTCGACGTTTAGAGCGGATGTCGCACTTGCTGGTAATGCTGTACCACTTTGTACTGACCCGATAAGCTCTTCCTGACTGATCCTCAAAGCCTTTGCCAGTGCAGCCATCTTTTCAGGGTTCATATTACTGGATATCTGAGACATCCACTGATTGCTGCCAGTCAGCGCTACGCCGCTCACGACAGACTGAAAGTTGGGGGCATGTATCCACAATCTTCTCGGTGCACCACCCAAATCCTGAGCTTGCCATGTGTTCCCGTTATCCAGTGAGCATTCAGGAAAAGCATGAACTTCATTGGAAA
>NZ_SMME01000624.1:1105-2226 GCF_009711465.1 Parendozoicomonas verongulae
AGGCCGTTCAGAAATCAGTACGTTTTCTGTTTCCTCCGTGCCTGCAGTTTTGTCTCCGGTTTCCACTATATAGTGGACAGTGATCTCTTCACCGGGCTGCTGCGCTGGGATAAACACCATATGCAACCCACTATAGTGATCTTTCATGAGTGTGAATGTCTTTTCAGGCTCGGTGCGCATAGCAATGATCGTTTCATCGGGAGTCATACCGGGTAAAAAGAGCCGCTGCTTACCTACCCACTTCAGGGTGGTTTGACCATAATGATGATTCCTGGCTAAAGGTATAGAGCCACTGGCTGACAACGTTCCCGGTAACACTGCTTCCAGACCACCATGTTCACCATTTCCCAATCTTATGGATATCAGGCCACCGTCGGGAGTTACAGCAATATCATCTACGTAAAGACGGGTCATCCGTGGGTCATGGTCAGGAGTCTGGAAAACCTTTGTACAACTCATGTGTTGTACAGGAAGCTGCTCATAATTTGTTTTGCTGTCCAGTGTTGTTATGTAAGGCTGTGACAGCCTAGCCTGTGTATCCATAGCATCCGCTGGCTGAGTGCTGACCTCCGGCGCCTTCTGGCAATAGCTGGCAACAGGCTGCTTTAAAACATCCAGGAGTTCCTGCCAGCAGGCAGGCCAGTTAATCCCGCCTTTAAAGTCCATAGCCTCCATCAATCTTGCTGCTTCGGCCAGATAAGGCTGATTGGCTTTTATTGCCAGCGTCATGGTCTGGACCGTGTCCAGAGGAAAAATCTGTTCACCATGAACACCAGTACTGCCGTAGTATTGTTTAAACCAGCACTGCTGCCAGAGGCGATATAAAGCACTCTCAAGAGTGCCTGTGGATTTTGACGGATCCTGTGGCATCCCCGAGTCACTCCACCTTGCTTCAGCCAGTTGCCTGATAATATCGGCTTTGGCCTCATCGTCATTCAGGTGTTCCTTCACAGTCACTTCATGGGTAATGCGGTTTATCGCAGTGGTTTTCCCGCGTTTTACCTGCCACGGACACGGCAGGGATCGCACAGTCTGATTCAGCCATTGGCAAAGTCCTTTATCACAGGCATCTTGCTTTGCTACCCTGGGTGCGTCTGCAGACAGTGCCCGGACAGTCGTCC
>NZ_SMME01000863.1 GCF_009711465.1 Parendozoicomonas verongulae
CAGACTCCTCAGCAACTGCTCTCCCCCCCAACCCCAAGACTGTAAGCATATTAATAATAGGATCTCTCGATATAATTTCACCAATACTATCATTAAATTGCACAATTAAATGAGTAAAGTGTCGGAGAAACCCTTGCTTGTCCTCATCTATTGCAACCCTTGAAAAGTATGTTTTTGGTGGGGGAGCCTCAACTTGGGGTTCTACCTGTGCACTCATCTCTGCAGTAGGCATTTTTTCTTTATGTCCTAACCAATGGTCTAAATCTACACCGTATCCTAATGCGAAATTCACCTTCAGGTTATTACGAGCTCCCTCATCCAGGATATCATACATATCGCGAAACACTCGGCGATTATCTGTGCGGACCTGATCATAGATCATTCTCAGGTGCTGATATTGAAGGGGTTGTAGATCATCCCACAGTGTATGACCTTCTATTATTCCTGTCGCATCAGTTAGCAGGATAACTGTTATCAAGTCTGAAGGTTTTGATAAAAGCAGATACTTGGCATACCTTTCAAAAAAATAACTAGCAAGGACTGGTTGTTTGCTTGATGTTTGCCTGGACATTTTGAATACAAGTTTATTACTAACCGCTGTGTCAGAAGATGTTCGAAATTGATTTTCATCGGGTTGATATTGGTAGTGATGTTGCAACATTCTATAGCTGTTGTAATACAAATTATTAAATAAAGAATAATCTTCTATGACAGTATATTTAGGGGCACCGATAGGATGTGCTTCTCTTATAAAATCCAGAACTCTCTCTCTTGCAGGGAGTGCCGGGTCACTTTGAAAAATTAATTCTGGACTGGCTACCCAGTGAACCCTCTCGCGGTTTAACATCGAGGGAATGCTGGTCACAGCCTGGCTGGGATCTATAAAGTTAGTGACCAGAAAGGAAGCAGGATCTGCATTAACTCTTGTTACAAGCCCTGAAACCAGAAGGCCGGTGTAGTATAAAACATCCTGACTTTGATTATATCTCCCCAAAGCACTGGCTAATCTTTCTATCAGCTGGTACGTATTGCCATTAGAAGCTCTATGTGCGTTGAAAAATGTATTGATAATCTCTAACTGATCCTCAGCTTGCAACATATGCGGGGGAGATAAAGACAGAAAGTGCAACAATAGCTTATGGGGAGAGTAGCCTCCCAGGCGTCCAAAGGCACTTTGAATGGAAGGCGATCTTTTTATTCCCTGCCCTATAAAAGTCAGAAGAGCTCGCTGTTGATCCATTTGTACATCAAGGGATGGCATCTTGTGGGTTAACAGAGTCACGTCCACACTATCATCTTCATCGTCAGAGACAACTATAACTCGTTGCTGCTGCTGTTGCTGCTGGGCTGGTGTCATGATGCTTGGAGAGGGCACGCTAAGAGAAGGACCGGTATTAACTCCAGCTTCAATGGCCGTTTTATCATAAGACCATCTTTGTACTCCATCTGTTGAGGAGTAAGCAGTTCTGGTCAGGTGGCTGTCCACATAAGAGGCACCCGCCATGGAGGAAGGGGGGTCCATAACAGACTGGCGGCCAGCGTTTGGTGAATAATCAGTCGAGGAGTAGTGACTGGATGATACAGAAGGAAAACGGCTTGGGGCTTCATAAGAATCAAAGAAACCTGAGTAGCCTTCAGATTCTGGGAGTGAAGCCTGCCTGGGGTCATACACTCTCTGAGTGAGAGCCCTCGAGGGCAGCTGGCTGACTTGCCAGCTGCGCAGTTGAGGCTGACTTTGCGCTGCATATGCTCCTGGTTGTGACATTGCTACAGACGTAATATTGCTCATTTGAGCAGCGGGAGGCTGTGATATATAGGGAGATAGCCCTTTCTCCGCCACCCTCGCATAACATTGTTTACATAAGGTATAGCGTTTACCACGCTGATCCTTATATTGTTGCGTGTCCGTATTCATACAGGGTCTCTCCCATGACCCCATGGACAAAAGTTCGCCCGGTAATTGATTATATTCGCAGGATGTAATACTGACGAAGCTCTCATCACCATGTTCTCTGCCATGTTGTTGTGCGTGTGTGGGCACAGTGGAAGAATCCATGGGTAAGGGAGGAAGGCTGAGCAGGGATTTCTTTGAGAAAGTATTTATATGTCTAGTTAATTTGGCTTTATAGGCCTGAATATCAGTCTGGCAATCGAGACACAACGGATACGTCTTCCCTTCAAAGAGGTAGTTGGTACGCGCTTCGTTTCCACAGGGGCTGTCTGTTTTCTGCCCGATTTCGTTCCAGAAGCTGGCTGACTGGCATGACTCTACAACCTCATAGGACGGCATAGAACCACTGTAGCTGCCACCTCTGCCGGGCTCGTCACCTCCTCCTCCAGAACCACGGGAAGCACCGTACCCTCCCTGCCAGCCCAACTGGGATTTCTCGCCATGTCTGTTGGTTGATGAGCCCTGACTACTTGCACCCTGGGGAGAGTTTCCAGATGACCCTTGAGGGTTTTGAGGGCATGTCCGGACAGGAAGAGACTGCTGGCTAAGGTTTAATACAGACGATGAATCGCCATTCACACCCTCCTTGTGCTGTATTGTGAATTCCAGAACAGCAGGCTTCAAAAGAGGGGACTCAGAAGAAGGGGACTTTGCCTGAAGAGAATATGGAATCCAGAGAAGCACAATAAACAGCAAACTATAAAAATAAATCCTCTGTCGCATGCTTGTGTCGAGCATAAACATTTTTTCCCCACCTTTTTATTGACCGCAGGGAGTGTAATCCAATTTTTTTTTTTTGCCGGTTAAAGTCTGAAAAGCACGTGCAGTGCTGCGGGTATCTTACAACTTCTGCTATGTGTGATCTGCCGCAGTATGGGATAGACTACCGGCGTTTTCTTTCCAATACGACAGGAGCCCCCATGCTATACGCTGTTATGACACAGGACGTCGATAATTCCCTGCCACTTCGTAAAACCTGCCGTACCCAGCACCTGGCCCGCTTAGAGGAGCTGAAGTCTGAAGGGCGTCTGGTTATGGCCGGGCCTTTTCCGGCGATCGACAGCAACAACCCCGGCGAAGCAGGCTTCACCGGCAGTTTGATTGTGGCGGAGTTTGATAGCCTTGAAGCGGCGCAGACCTGGGCTGATGCTGACCCTTACGTGGAAGCGGGCGTGACCGATAGCGCAGTTGTTAAACCATTTCGGAAGGTTCTGCCCTGACGGAGTGCTGCTCAGGCTGGCAATGTTGTCAGCCTGCTTGATAAAGACAACACTGACCAAACCTGTTTAAATCATTCTGACAATAACACCAATAAAAAACGCAACAAAATGATGAAAAGGCTTTTCAGTACAGGTTCGTTTCTACTTTTAAGCATTGTTGTACTGCTGATCCTCTGGCTGGTACCTCCTGCCGTTGAGCGCAGCATGAATAAAGTAAAGCCCCATGATCCTTACGAAGTGTCTGAAGAGGCTCAGGCATTGCACGACAGCCTTCTTATAGCTGACCTCCATGCCGACAGCCTGCTGTGGAGCCGCGACCTGAAAGTGCACTCGAACTACGGCCATGCCGACTTGCCAAGAATGAGGCGGGGTAATGTGGCGATTCAGGTATTTCCAGCGGTGACCAAATCCCCCAGCGGTTTGAACTACGAAAGCAATGTGGCGGAATCCAGAGATAACATTACCCTTCTGGCTATTGCGCAAACCTGGCCTCCCAGAACCTGGCGCAGCCTCACGGAGCGTGCGCTTTATCAGGCTGAACGATTGGCTCGATTGGAAAAACAGATACCGGAGCAGGTTCGGATTATTCGATCTGCCAAAGACCTCAAGGTTGCACTGGCCACACGCAATAATGAAAACCGCATGGTTGCAGCGCTGCTGGCTACAGAAGGCTCCCATGCTCTGGAAGGGAAGCTGGCCAATATTCAAACCCTTTATGATGCCGGCTACCGGATGATGGGGTTGCATCACTTCTTCGATAACCGCCTGGGCGGTTCCCTTCACGGTGTTACCCGGGAGGGAATGACAGACTTTGGCCGTGCTGCAGTGAATATTATGGAGGAGATGGGCATTATCGTTGATCTTTCTCACTCCTCTGCGGCGGTTGTGAATGATGTTTTGAATACTGCCAGTCGCCCGGTGGTAATATCTCATACCGGCCTGCAGGGGATGTGCGATTCCCCACGAAATATTTCTGACCGGCTGATAGAGCGTATTGCAGAGAAAGGTGGTTTGATTGGTATCGGCTTCTGGGAAGATGCGGTGTGCGATGATTCCCCTGCCGGTATTGCCCGCATGATAATGTATGCCATTGATATTGCAGGCGTGGATCATGTGGCGCTGGGGTCTGGTTTTGACGGGGCCGTGAAAACCTCTATGGATGTTTCAGAAATTGCCGCACTGACACAGGCCCTGTTAGACGAAGGGCTTTCTGAAGACGATATCCGCAAGGTTATGGGAGAAAATACACGGGACTTTCTGCTTAAGTGGCTTCCACAGAATGCTGTGAGACTTTAAAGGGCGTACCTCATGCTGAAAAGTTTATTCCAACCACCGGGCATACAGCTGGTTATGCTGGTAGTTGCCTTACTCTGCTGGTTTCGTTTTCGACATTTTTCCTTTGTGCTCGTATGCTTTGCTTTTGTTTCCTTGTACTTGCTCTCGACTGCCGCAGTTTCAAACGCTTTGCTGAAAGGCTTAGAGACTGGTGCCGTATTTCACGCATCCAAAGATGGCAGCCAGACTGCTGATGCCATTGTTATCCTCGGAACCGGCGTGCTGGGTAATACACCTGAATACGATATGAAACCTCAACCGGGAGCACTGTTAATACAGCGACTCCGCTACGGGTTAAAGCTTCATAAGGAAACCGGCCTGCCCATTCTTGTATCAGGGGGAAGCCGTTACAACATCAATGAAGCTCAGGTTATGAAAGCCTTTCTTGAAGAGCATGGCGCTACGGTTCGGTGGACAGAAGCGGATAGTCGCAGCACTCGAGATAATGCCCGAAACAGCGCAGCACTACTCGGGCAAAGTCGTGTACTGCTTGTCACTCACGCATGGCATATGCGTCGGGCAGCTGGTGAATTTGAACGTGCAGGCTTCGAGGTTACCCGTGCCCCTACTGCAAGGTTTGGAACACGCTTATCACCCTCCCGGTTTGATGCCTGGTTGCCCGATGTGCGTTATCTACGCAAAAGCCAGCTGGCACTCCATGAATATACAGGTATGGCCTGGTACTGGTTTTCAAAGTGAGTCTTGCCAACCCATAGATTCGGCTTTTACACTGGGAAAACCAAGGTGTAATCGCCGTTAAATATAACAACAAAAAATCCAAGGGATAGGATAGCCATGGCTGACCTGAGACGTGCTTTTTCGTTCACGCTGTTAAGCGCTTTACTCTCACTTTCCAGTTCTCTCTTTGCTGATAATCAGCAACTACTGCAAAAAGTCTACGATCTTTCTGGCCTTGAGAAACAGTTTGTTTATATGGGACATACCTTCACAGAAGAAGGCTTGCGCATGGGACGAACGGAGCTACCGGACAATGAAATGAGCAACCAGTTATTGTCCCGCTTAGAGGAGGGGCTCTCTGCTAAATATGCCCCGGAACGTCTCAAAAATACTGTACAGCATGTGCTGGCCAGGGAGCTTGATCAGGCGAATATTGAGGAAATTATTCAAATCATGGAGGGGCGCATCTGGCAAAAAGCTGTTCGGCTGGAAAACAGGGCCAATAATCCGGACAACCTGAGCGAGCTGGAACAGTATGTTTCTGTACAGTTGCAGGAGAAACTTCCCAGACAGATTCGTCTCGATTTAATAAGAGATCTGGTTCAAAAAACCAACGCTGTTGATACCACTATGAATATGATGGTGAGCGGAGCGCTGTCTGCAGCTGAAATCATGATGGGCAGTGAAAAGATTCCCGCACAATTTGAACAAAGCATGCGCACCCAGATGACGTCAATGAAAGCCGAGTATGAAGAGATGGTGACAAGGCAATTTTTATTTACTTACCGTTTTATGTCTGATGAACAGCTGAAAACCTATGTGAGTTATTACAATACCCCTGCCATACAGTCACTCAATAAAGCTGTTACTACTTCACTGGTAGAAGCCTTTCAGTAAGCAACTCACTAAAAAGACTCACCCAATAACGGTGAGTCTTTCTTAAAAGACAAATGAGCAGACTTTAGAAAACCATGGATTTGTATTCAAGATAAACCCGTTTTGCGTTTCTGTCGCCGGCAAGCTCTGAGCCATCCAGTCTCTTACCACTGGGTCGATACATACCATAACGAATCCGGAAAGAGAGGCCCTCAAGGGCTGCACCCTGAAATGCATATTTGATATCAATATCGGTTTCTTTCTCTTTCAGGCTCTTGCCACCATCCTTAAAGCCGTCACCACTGGTATAGGAAGCTTCTGCAGAAAGTCCGGGGACAAACTCATCAAACTTGTAAGATGCACTTATAACCCAAGCTTTCTCATTATCGAAGAAGAAATCACCAACCAAGGGTGCGGTCGGCAGCATGAAACCACCATAGGTATTTATGCCAAAGTCATAGTAATAACGGCCTAGCTGTTTTTTGCCATCTTTATCTTTGTATACAGCTTTCGTTTTGGAGAAACCCAGAAGCAGACTTAAATCACCGATATTGGTTGTAAAGTTAATATGCTTGATGTCGGCATCTTTATTAAAGGATGTATCGCCAAATGTATAGCCAGTCCAGAGCTTACCGTCCTCTTTGGCTTTGTAATACATCAGGTTCACGCCAATGGCCAAGTCGTCGGAGATATTAAAGGTATAACCGGCATTCAGGTTGTAAGAGTAGAGAAAGTCTTTAGCGTGGGCATCTTTGTAGCTGAGGGACAGCCCCATCAGGTCATAACCAAGCTCTGCTCCCCAGATAGAATCAATTTTTTCTGCTAGTGCGAGAACTTTGGTTGAGTTACCATCTTTGCTACCATCTTTATTATCCTCATCATACTTTCCCAACGTCGTGCTATTTGGTGTTCCTTTCTTCTTGAACGACTTCAGCTCATCAAAGTTTGAAGAGTTACGCGTCGAGATCCTGTTGACCCATGCAAGGCCATAGTGTAGCCCGGCAATACCGCCACCAATATCAACCCCCTGCCACGAAGAAGGGATAGCGCGGGAGCTTGATCCGGCAATCAATCCGGTATAAATCCTTTCTCGGCCCCCTTTGAAAGTCAGAAGGGGTTCTTCATCGTCCTCCAACTGAACCTTTGCTTTAACGTAGGATTGGCCCAACTTACTGAAGCCGGTATGCGTCCCGTCATCTTTTGTAACGAAAAGCTGTCGGTCTTTATCGTAGGGAGAACTCATATTACCGACAGTGTAGAGCGAGGCATCAAAACCAATAAAGTCAGCTACCAAACCCGATTTGAAGTTAAGCTGGACGCCTAATGCATCACCACCTTCTCTCACTTTGCTGGTTTTTTTCAGGTCACTTCCATCTTTCGTCATATAAGGTTTAGTTTTACGATGAAACTCCACCAGCCGAATACGGGCTTCCAGACTGTTGAAGTCCATAAAGCTCGTCATCTCATCTTCAAAATAACTACCACTGGGGCGGTTCTCTCCAGTAGCAAGGGAGTCAGCAGCAAAAACAGGCATGGCGATGGTTGCCAGGCCGGGTACAAGAATTGAACGCAGGTTCATAAACCAAGACCTATAGGCTCAGAATGAATACCCGGTACAAGATAGATGCTGTTTTGAGGTTTTGCGCAATGACAGTGAGGGGGATTTCTTGTTTTTTTCCGGGAAGAATCCGGAGAAAAGTCAGCGCTCCGGTTACCAATACCGGAGCGCTCCTATAAACGTCAGTCAACGTTAGTAGGTTTTGAAGAACTCGCGGATGCGGTCACGATCCTGAGTTACAGTCAGTGCCAGCTGCAACAGGATGCGAGCCTTTTGTGGATTCAGCAGCCCGGCTGCAATAAAGCCGTACCGTGCATCGTCCACTTCACCGGCTTCGGTCACGGCACCGCTCAGAGCACGGGACGCGCGAATCACTGTTATGCCGCTCCTGGCTGCTTTCGCCAGAGCATCGCCTACAGTCTGATTGAAGTTACCATTACCAAACCCAGCGTGGATGATGCCATCATAGCCGTTAGCAGCAAAGGCCTCGACTGCAATCGCACTGTCACCACCAGCGTGGGCATAAACAATGCCCACCTTTGGCAGCTCTTTCACATTGTCCACATTAAATTCAGAATCTGTAGTATGAATACGCTGAGGCTTACGCTGGAACTCTACATTCTGAGCATGTACGTGGCCAAGAGGGCCAAAGTTTGGAGCCTGAAACGTGTGAATAGCTGTCGTGCAGGACTTGGTTACATCACGGGCGCCAAACACTGTATCGTTAGTTACAACCATCACACCGCGGCCGCAAGAGTCTGGGCAAACAGCGGTCGCCACAGCTTCAAACAGATTCATAGGGCCATCGGCACTGTGAGCATTCGCAGGGCGCATGGCACCAGTTACCACAACGGGTTTGCTGGAGCGAATGGTAAGATTCAGGAAGTATGCAGTTTCTTCCATGGTGTCTGTACCATGGGTAATCACCAGACCATCAACATCGTCACGAGCCAACAGCTCGTTGCAGCGCCTGGCCATCGGCAGCCAGTTGCTCTCATCCATATCCTGAGAGCCGATGCTGGCAATCTCTTCACCAGACACTTCAGCCAGATTACGAATCTCAGGAATTACGGAAAGAAGATCTTCAACACCAATCTGGCCAGAGGTATAAGCACCGCCAGTTTCAGCGGCAGCTGCACCGGCAATAGTGCCACCAGTTGCGAGAATAACAATGTGTGGTTTTCTGGACATGAGCAGTCCCTGCAGAAGAACAGATAGACAAAGGATAGTGGGAAATCAGCACAGGCTGACCCCGGATCATGGGATGCGGCACAGACTAATAGTAGAACTGTGCCGAAACAAGACGACTTTACAAACTTTAATATTTAAGAGCTGTAAGTACCCGGAGCACTATCAGAACGCCTGACACGCCCAAACAACACAAACCCCAACGCCAGAATCAGCACTGGCCAGGAGCCAAAGTCCATAAAGGGTGTGCTGCCTGTCATACCGGGAATCTCCCCTTCCAGTACACCAGCCTGATAGCGTGGGATAGAGCTGAGTATCCGCCCAAAAGGATCAATCAGCGCAGTCATACCATCATTTGTCACTCGCAACTGATAACGGCCGGTTTCGAGGGAGCGCATACGCACCATCTGAAAATGCTGCTCCGGGCCAATGGATGTGCCAAACCAGGTATCGTTCGAGACAGTCAGCAAAATGTCCTTACCAATCGCTTCACGGGCGGCAAAGTCCGGATACACCACTTCGTAACAGATATAAGCAGCAACAGGCTTACCCTGAATTGACAACCCCATTTGTTCCGGCGTACCGGCAGAGAACGACGACATGGGCAAATCAAAGAAACTGATAATGCCGCGAATCAAACCCTCAAAGGGCACAAACTCCCCAAAGGGCACCAGCTTCTGTTTGAAGTAGTGGCCTTCCGCTTCTCCCAGCCCCACGAGACTGTTGTAGTAGATACTGCGATTGTCGTCTTGCCCTTCATACCATGGCATACCCAGAATCAAAGCTGTGTCGGTCTGGCTGGCCTGAGTTTCCATCTGTTCCATCAGCCTCGGCACATTCTGGTAAAAAGTTGGAATCGCATTTTCCGGCCAGAATACCAAATCCTTTTGCCACTGGTTTTCGGAGAGTGCCCAGTATTTCTGGACTGTTTTATCCAGATGACCCGGTTCCCACTTCAAATCCTGAGAAATATTGCCCTGCACAGCACTGAACGACAGTGGTTCCTCAGTATCCGAAACCGTCCATTCAAAACCTTTCAGTGCAAAACCACCTGCTGCAAACAGAGCAACGCCAATAGCTACACCCAGCAAAGACCTACCTTGCTTCCGTGAAGAGACACATAGCGCACCAACCAGTGAACCTGTGAGTGCAACCAGCAACGTTAAACCGTACACACCCGTGACTGGAGCCAGGCCCGAAAACGGTGTATCCAAAAGGGTGTAGCCGGAAATAAGCCATGGAAACCCTGTCAGCAACCAGCTACGCAGCCACTCTCCAAAAACCCACAAGCCTGAAAATATCAGAACCTTTCGCCAATGAGCCTGCGCGCGAGAAAGACGGCTGTAGAGATATCCAACGGGAACAAAAAAAGCGAGAGAAAGGGCCAGTACAAACAACCCCGTTAGAAAGCCTGCCAAAACAACAGGTGCATCACCAAACTGATGGATGCTCACATAAACCCAGGATGCACCAGTGCCATACAGGCCCAGGCCATAAAACAGGCTGCGAATCGCTGCCGCCCTGGGAGACGGGGCTTTAGTGAGAAGAACAAACAGCGCTGCCACACTGGCCATCATCAAAGGCCAGTAATCGAAGGGGCTAAAGGCCAGTGTCGCAACGGCACCAGCCAGCCCGCCCAACAGATGGCCAGGCCAGAGTTTTGAGTTAAACATTACAGATGCGCGGTAGCTTTAGTCACTCGAAGAAGGCGTATACGACGGTTATCTGCATTCAGAATCTGGAAGCAGAGCTTATCCATCATCACAGTTTCGTTACGTTTGGGCAGGTGCCCGAACTGCTGCATCACGATACCGCCAATGGTATCAAACTCGCCGTCGCTGAAATCGGTATTGAAGTGTTCGTTGAAGTCTTCGATGGGGGTAAGGGCTTTCACCACAAACTCCTCGTTGCCGAGTGGTTTGATAAAACTGTCCTCTTCCACATCGTATTCATCTTCAATATCGCCAACAATCTGTTCCAGAACATCTTCAATGGTTACCAGGCCGGCTACACCACCGTATTCGTCAATAACGATAGCCATGTGATTGCGGTTGGTGCGGAAGTCATTCAACAGAACATTCAAGCGTTTGCTTTCCGGTACAACTGTGGCTGGTCGCAGGTGGTCCTTGATGGTGAACTTTTTACGGTTGTCTTCAAGAATCAGGGGGAGGAGGTCTTTAGCCAGAAGAATGCCCAGTACCTCGTCCTTGTTATCACCGATAACCGGAAAACGGGAGTGGGCAGCCTCAATCACAGCAGGAAGAAACTCTTCAGGCCGGCGTTCAGAATCAATGCATACCATCTGGGAACGGGGAACCATAATCTCCCGCACCTGCATTTCAGAAACCTGCAGTGCTCCTTCGATAATCCGAAGTGCTTCACTGTCTATCAGGTCGCTGTGTTGCTCAGTATCACGGAGCTGGTCGAGCAGCTCATCACGGGTCTGGGGGTCGCCTGAGAAAACCTGTTTCAGTTTTTCCAGCCACGTTTTATTGGAGCCGGAATTGGAACTGTGGTTACCGTTTCCCGGGTGGTCGTCAGCCATTGTCTTCTGTTTGTTCCTCGTAGGGATCATTAAAGCCTAAAGAGAGCATAATGCTGGTTTCCAATGCTTCCATGGTTTCAGCCTCATCATCTTCGATGTGGTCATAACCCAGCAAATGCAGTGTGCCATGGATTACCATATGCGCCCAGTGAGAGGTGAGAGTTTTCTGCTGTTCATCGGCTTCGCGCTCCACAACCGGGGCACAAATCACCAGATCACCCAACAGGGGAAGTCCCAACTCTACAGGCAAATCCGAAGGAAAGGAGAGCACATTGGTGGCGTAATCCTTCTGGCGCCATTGAGCGTTCAGCTCCCGGCCCTCTTCAACATCCACAATGCGAACGCTGATTTCTGCTTCATCCCGCTCATCACGAACGGCAGCTGTCGCCCAGGCTACAAGCTGTTCTTCAGAAGGCAGGTTGCCGCTTTCGCCGGCAACCTGTAAATCGATAAATACTGACATCAGTGACTGCCCTGAGGTGCGCGCTGTTCTTTATGCATCTCATGGCGATCATAGGCCTCAACAATCCGTTGCACCAGCGGATGACGAACAACATCACGGGAGCTGAACTGGGTCATTCCAATACCTTCTACACCCTCCAGCACCTCCTTGGCATGGCGCAGGCCAGACTTGGTGTTGCGAGGCAGGTCAACCTGCGTGATGTCACCGGTGATGACCGCAGTAGAACCAAAGCCGATACGGGTGAGGAACATTTTCATCTGTTCTGTCGTGGTGTTCTGGGATTCATCCAGAATAATAAAGGCATTATTCAGAGTGCGGCCACGCATGTAGGCAAGAGGTGCTACCTCAATCACGTTTTTCTCAATCAGGCGAGTCACCCGATCAAAGCCCAGCATTTCGTAGAGAGCATCGTAGAGAGGGCGCAGGTAGGGGTCGATCTTCTGTGCCAGATCACCGGGCAGGAAGCCCAGTTTTTCACCCGCTTCCACCGCAGGGCGCACCAAAAGAATGCGCTGAATCTCTTCACGCTCCAGAGCCTGCACCGCACAGGCCACCGCCAGAAAGGTTTTGCCAGTGCCCGCAGGGCCGATACCGAAGTTGATATCGTTTTGCATGATGGTACGAACATAATCCTGTTGATTCTTGCCACGGGGGCGAATCATGCCCTTACGGGTGCGGATGCTCACTTCCTGTTCACTGGAGTGGGTGTCCAGCTCTTCCATGCCGGTTTCCTGAATGTACAGGTGCACCATATCAGGGGTGAGGTTGCCACCATTGCCTGTCTCTTCGTAGAGGCGCTGGAGAACATGACTGCCAGCACGAACGGGGTCATCATCCCCCGACAGCTCAAAACGCTGCCCTCGGCTGCTGATACGGATACCCAACCGGTTTTCGATCTGTTTCAGGTGTTCATTGAATTGGCCGCAGAGTTCCGCGTAGCGGCGGGCGTCGAAGGGCTCGATATCGAACTGCAGAGAATCTGGATGTGCGTTCAAAATGTAGTAATCAGCCTTTAGCAATGGAGTTATCTGTTTAAGCATATATCGGGGCAGAAAGCTTTAAAAGCAAGGGCGGGAGAGTTAATAAAGACAAAAAGAGGATTCCTCATCATTAAGACCCAAACCAGTCGATTCGCAAAAGATAAAGTTCAGACCACACCACCATTGTAAAATCTTGGTAAAGAAATTTCAGCACTTTGAAAAGGATGTGTAATGTCAGCGATCTTTGCACAATTGTTAGCCAGAAGTGCCCCCCTGAACTGTTTTCACAGCAAGCAACTTTTGCCATATTGTGCAGCTGGTGTTGGGTAGCCATTCCAGGCTTGTCGAGACACAAAAAAACAATCTTTACAGTGCTTTAGATAGAGGGATTTTAATGAATTATTTCGTTACCGGTGGCACAGGATTTATAGGCCGTTTTCTGGTAGAAAAACTTCTGGCACGTGGCGGTACGGTTCACGTATTAGTGCGGGAAAGCTCCCTCGATAAGCTGGAGGCACTAAAAGAGCGTGTGGGAGCCGGAGCCGAGCGCATCCACCCTGTAGTTGGTGATCTCACCCAGGCGGCGCTGGGTCTGAGTGATAACGATCAGGCAGCCCTGACGGGCAAGATTGATCACTTCTTCCACCTCGCAGCCATCTACGACTTGCAGGCCGATGCAGACTCTCAAGAGCGCGCCAACGTTGAGGGCACCCGTGCTGCTGTTGTATGTGCGCAAAATCTAAAGGCAGGTTGCTTCCACCATGTCAGCTCCATCGCGGCTGCTGGCTTGTATCGCGGCACCTTCCGTGAAGATATGTTTGAAGAGGCAGAGCACCTCGATAATCCTTACCTGCGCACCAAGCATCTGGCAGAAAAAGTGGTGCGGGATGAAAGCAACGGTATGGCCTGGAAGGTATATCGTCCGGGCATGGTTGTCGGCCATTCCCAAACGGGTGAAATCGATAAGATCGATGGCCCGTACTACTTCTTCAAACTGCTGCAAAAGCTGCGTCGGACCCTGCCACCCTGGATGCCAACCATTGGCGTAGAGGGCGGCCGCATGAATATTGTGCCGGTGGATTACGTGGTGAATGCCATGGATCATATCGCTCACAGTGCCGAGGTTGACACCCAGTGCTTCCACCTCACCGACCCAGAGCCTGCCAAAGTAGGCGAAGTAATGAATATCTTTGCCGAAGCTGGTCATGCACCCAAAATGGCCATGCGTATCGATGCCCGCATGTTTGCCTTTGTTCCCAAGATGATTCGTGATGGCATTACCAAACTGCCACCGGTACAGCGCATTCGTAACGCAATTCTTCAGGATATGGGTATTCCCCCGGAAACCCTGAAGTTTCTGAACTACCCCACCAAATTTGATAACCGTGATACTGAGCGTGCACTGAAAGGCTCAGATATCGCCTGCCCTCCCCTGCAAACCTATGCGGCCAAAGTTTGGGATTACTGGGAACGAAACCTTGATCCTGAGCTGTCAATTGATCGCACATTGAGAGGCCGGGTAGCAGGTAAAATCATCATGGTAACCGGTGCAACATCGGGTATCGGTAAAGCCACAGCCCTGAAACTAGGCGAAACTAATGCCAAGATTCTGCTGGTCGCAAGAACACCGGAAAATCTGGAAGAAACCAAGTACGAAATCGAGCAGATGGGGGGCGAAGCCCATATCTACCGTTGCGACATTTCCGATACAAGCGACTGTGACCGACTGGTTCAGGAAGTGCTGCAGGATCATGGATATATTGATGTACTGATAAACAACGCCGGTCGCTCCATTCGTCGTTCTCTGGCACTGTCATTTGATCGTTTCCACGATTTTGAACGTACTATGCAGTTGAACTATTTTGGTGCACTGAAGCTGATTTTAGGTTTTTCCCCAGCCATGCTGGAGCGTAAGAGCGGCCACATCATCAATATTTCTTCCATTGGAGTGTTAACTAAGGCGCCACGTTTCTCGGCCTATGTGGCCTCTAAGTCAGCACTGGATTCTTTCTCTCGTTGTGCAGCGGCCGAGTTCTCTGATCGCAATGTGAAGTTCACCACTATTAATATGCCGTTGGTGAAAACCCCGATGATCGGTCCTACCAAAATCTACGACTCCGTACCAACCCTGACACCAGAAGAGGCGGCGGATATGGTGTGTGAGGCCATTATCAATCAACCTAAGCGCATTGCGACCCGTCTGGGCATTTTTGCTCAGGTGATGAATGCGGTTGCACCTCAAATGAGTGAGATCATTATGAATACCGGATTCAAGATGTTCCCGGATTCAAGTGCTGCTCAGGGCAAGGATAAGAAAGAGGCGATTTCTTCCGAGCAGGTGGCCTTTGCTGCTTTGATGCGGGGTATTTACTGGTAATAAGTTGTGTTGGGTTACGCCACTGCGTGGCAAGCCCAACCTTACTATCAAGCCTCTTCCGACAGGCTGCCGGAAGAGGCTTGATAGTAAGGTCGGTTTGAAGTAGTGCTTGAATCCAGCTTAACGCCTCTTAGGTGAGCGAGTAATCATTGGTTTAAGTGCTACCGAAGGTTCCGCGCTGGGAAAGGAGCGCCTAATCGCTGGCTTAAGTACTGACGAGCGCTGCTTCCTGGGTTCACTTTTCAGATACTGACTGTACCGTTTCCATGAAACACGTTCTGGGGGATAGGTAACATAGTTTTTATAAGAAACGACAGTGGCGATCTTTTGATGGCCCTTTTTGTCTATAGTTATTGTTACCGAGCCGGTTCCAGAGTCGGTTTCAGAAATTGGGCCTACGGCAACTGGACATCCAAGACATTCTTTTTTTTCATTATAAGCAATCCATATGGCATTCAGGCCAGGGCGTTGATATAGATTTAACCACTCTTTATGGCCATCATCTTGAAAAATGACTTCTAGTTGATATATACGATATAAACGATACTTTGCATAAGCAGAGCTACAAGCAACCAATAAAAGAAGTACGACACTAAGTACCCAAACCTTTGCTTTCACATACCCTGGCGACGTCTTTTTCCGCTCTTGTTTCGTCTTAACTCTGGTCACGCAGCGGGCTACGCTCCCGACGTTGTGCCTTGAAGTGCGAAAGCAGAGGTTAGGGTACTTAGTAATGAAATGCATAGGGTGAAACCCGCAAGCTAAAGTGATGGATTGTAGCCATCAGTTTTATGTGCAGCTAACCCAACAATGGTTTGGGTACTTATAGTTATCGTTTGTGTGGTCTTTTTCCCTCAAAGATCAAGCGCAAAGACAGCTTAAGATCAAACTCAAATCCCTCCGGCATGCCTTTATCTAACATCCCGTCTATTGCCATCATGGCGTGGCCGTGAATTTGTGCCCAACAGTTCTTGGCCAGGAACCAGGCCTCGTACTCATCAGTAATGCTGCCTTGGGAAATTGCTTTTTCCATAATCTCCACCAATGCTGCGAGGGCGGCCGGTGGTGCACCATGCATAAACTCAGGTTTGCGCCACTCGTTTAAAGCCGGTCCAAACATAAGTCTGTAGAGCGCAGGGTTTTCCTGAGCAAAAGCAATGTAATCTTCTGCGCAGAGCAGCAAAGCTTTGTAGGCATCTGGATTGGACTGCGACGTTTCCTGCACTCGTTGCTCAAGCCTTCTGAAACCTTCTACCGCCATAGCAACAAATAACAAATCTTTATTGGGAAAGTGTCGATAAGGTGCTGTCTGAGATACACCCACATCTCGAGCCAGAGCCCGCAGGCTCAGTTTCTCCGGCCCAGTTTTGTGAAGGTGCTCGAATGCTGCCAACAACAGTGCCTGACGAAGATTACCGTGGTGATAGGTGGCTTTGGGGTGGCCTGTGGCTTTTGTCATGCGTATCGAGGCATAGCTTTTGAAATCATTATCTTTCAATAGTGTGAACGAAAGTTGACAATGTCAATATTGTTGACAGTGATTACATGAAAACCTAGAGTCCTCATTACAAGAACAAATACAACACCACCTAATAAAAACGGAACGAAATAGCCCATGGGCAATTTTCTCTCAAAAATGCTGGGACGCGTTTGTTTAGCCACTGCACTGTGTGTTTCTGTTCATCAGGCTTTCGCTACACCGCCACAAGCTTCCATTCGCCCGGTTGAGGTGGCTACAGTTCTCTACGAAGAAGCAGCTCGTCCCATCAGTATCAGCGCTTTACTAGCCTATAAATCCACTCAAAAGCTGGCCTTTAAGGTTGGTGGCCCTGTTGCCAGAATTCTCGTGGAAGAAGGCGATGCCGTGAAAAAGGGTCAGGTACTCGCACAGCTGGATACGGAAGAAGTTCAGGCACGGGTTGGCGAGGCAGAAGCACGCTATGAGAACGCCCTGCGCAACGTAGATCGCCTCGAACAGCTCTACAAACAGAATGTTGTATCTCTGGATCAGCTTCAGGATGCAGAAACCGAACGGAATGTAGCAGAGTCCCAGTTGCGAGTCGCTCGATTCAACCTCCGCTACTCCTCCATCAAAGCACTCTCAACAGGGCGTATTGTCAGCCGCACAATTGAAGCCGGTGAGCTGGTTGCTCCCAATCAGGTGGCTTTTACACTGGCGGATGAATCCAAAGGCTGGATTATGCGCACGGGGTTGTCTGATCGAAAAGTGGTGCTGATCAATCACGGTGACCCGGTTTCCGTACGCTTTGACCCTTGGCCCCTGCAAAACTTCGTTGGCAGGGTTAGCCAGATTTCTGAAGCGGCGGAAGAGCGCTCCGGTATGTTTGAGGTGGAAATCGCCCTCGACCCAGTCAACGAGCTTCGCCTGCGAGATGGCTACATCGGTCGTATTCGCATTGAACCTACTCAGAAAGAGCGGGTTGTGAAGCTGCCTTCTCTGGCACTGGTGTCTGCCATGAGTCCGGTAGGTGTCGTTTATGTACTGACAAGTGACAACACCGTGGAAACAAGGCAGATTCGCATTCACTACCTTGAAGGCAGTCATGTGGCGGTATCTGGCGATCTGAAAGAAGGCGAGTCTGTTATCACAACCGGTGCCGCCTTCCTCCACGACGGTGACCGTGTACGCGTCGTCGGCCGCAAAAAGGGTTAAATATCATGCATTTACCCCGTATTGCTATTAACAACTTCCAGTTCACGCTGGTTATTATTCTGCTGTTGATTTTCCTCGGCATTGTGTCGTTGAACACCATGCCCCGCTCTGAAGACCCCCAGTTTGATTTCTCTGCTGCCATGGTGCGAGTTGTGTATCCCGGCACCAACCCGGTAGATATGGAGAAGCTGGTTCTTGATCCTATCGAAGCAGCCATCAAGGAACTCGACGACATCAAGGAATTAAAGGGAGACGTGGAAGATGGCCTTGCCGTAGTTCGGGTAGAGTTCCTGTTCGGTACTGATCCGGAAGAGAAGTATGACGATGTGGTTTCGGAGGTGTCCCGCATTCGGGATCAACTGCCAGAAGGGATTCAGTTTCTCTCTGTTGATAAAATTTCCCCGGCTGATGTCAATATTCTCCAGGTGGCGCTTATGTCGGAAACCGCCAGCTACCGGGTGCTGAAAAGTCAGGCCGAGAGGCTGGAGAAGAAACTTGAACGTGTCTCGGGCGTAAAACGTGCAGATATTGATGCCTTTCCTGAGCAACAGGTTCATATCCGCGCTGATCTGCTGAAAATGCAGGCACTGAATATCGGGTTGGAAGACCTTTTGAGTGCCGTGCGGGCATCCAGCGTAAACCTCCCCGGCGGCCATGCCCTTGCGGGTGAACGACGCATGACTGTTCGCACCAGTGGTGACTTTCGGGATCTTGACCAGATTCGCAGGACAGCTGTCGTGTCATCCCCTGCCCGGGTTGTTTATGTAGAAGACATTGCCTCGGTATCCCAGGGCGATGCCCTGCCTTCCTACGAAGCTCGCTACAACGGGCAGCGCAGTGTTTTTATCTCCGTGGTGCAGCGTAAAGGCAGCAACATTCTGTCGGTGCTGGATGATTTGGATTTGGCTGTGGATAATTTCGCTCTCAACCTGCCAGATGATATGAGCGTAGCTTATGTGCACGATCAGGGCGTGAGTGTTGAAAAGCGCCTGAACAGTTTCGTGGGTAGCCTGCTGCTGGGCCTGGCACTGGTTGCAGGAATCACTTTGATTGCCCTTGGTTTGCGTTCAGCTTTTGTCATTGTGATCGTAATCCCGATGTCGGTGATTATTGCGCTGGGCTGGGTGGATTTAAGTGGCTTTGGCCTGCAGCAGATGTCCATTGTCGGGCTGGTTATTGCCCTTGGTCTGTTGGTGGATAACGCCATTGTGGTGACCGAGAATGTTGGCCGTTTTCTGCGGGGCGGGTATGATCGGCAAACGGCAGCCGTTGAAGGTGCCAGTCAGGTAGGCTGGGCTGTCGCCAGCGGCACAGTGACAACTATGCTGGCCTTTTTCCCTATGCTTTTGCTGCAAACTGGCGCGGGGACATTTATTCGCTCCATGCCGGTTACGGTTGTGCTTACCCTTGCCGCTTCCCTGCTGATTGCCTTGAGTCTGACACCCTTGATGGCAAGCCGCCTGTTTCCCGCGAGAGTGGATAAAGAACCACGGGTTCTTCAGGCCATAGAAAATCTGGCTCAGGGACCTTACGCCAAAGTGCTGAAGTCGTCACTCAATCGCCCATGGCTGGTGTTGCTGGTTTCTGTTGGCCTGTTTGCGGGAAGCCTGACACTGCTGCCCATGGTGGGCGTAAGTATGTTCCCCAAAGCGGATAAGCCTATGGTGCTGGTGAATATTGATGCGCCGGAAAGTGCCAGTTTCGACCGCACACGCCTGCTGGCACTGGATGTGGAAGATATTGTGAACCGCCACCCTGAAGTTGTGTCAGTCACCACCAATATTGGCAAAGGCAACCCACGGATTTTCTATAACGAAATCCCCAGGCGTCAGGTGCCGTCTTATGCGCAATTGCTGGTGCAACTGGAAGCGGGAGATGACTTATCTCGCAGCCAGTTTGTGACAAAAGTGCGTGAAGACTTTGCCCGCTTTTCCGGCGCAAAAGTTACGGTGAAAGAGCTCCTGCAAGGCCCTCCCTATGAAGCACCGGTCTCTATTCGTGTATTGAGCGATGACCTGGAACTGCTACACAAACAGGCATCTATCGTCACCTCGACAATGGAATCGGTTGAAGGTCTGGTGAGTGCAGACAACCCTCTGGCTCACCGCAAGATTGATATGCATGTGAATATCAATCGCGAAAAAGCCGCCATGCTCGGCGTTCCCATCAATGCGATCGATCAGGTCATTCGTGCCAGTCTCGTGGGTTTGAATGCAGGACAATTCCGGGATGTGGACGGTGAAGATTACCCGATTCTGGTGAAGTCACTAGGGCAGGACCGCCCACAAATAGACGACTTTGAATATATGATGGTGCGTTCCAGTAACGGCGCCCTGGTACCACTGCCCCAACTGGCCAGCTTTGAACTGCAGGATGGGCTGGCACGTCTGCAACATAACCGAACGGAGCGCATGTCCCGGATCACCGCTGACGTTGCACCGGGTTATCAGGCTGAGGCTGTGACCAATGCGGTTATCGAAGAGCTGAATAAGCTGTACTGGCCAGAAGGTGTTACCTATCAAGTGGGCGGTGAACAGGAGAAGCGTAAAGAGTCTTTCGGTGGAATGGGGCAAGTAGCTCTTGTTGCACTGATGGGCATTTTTGCTGTGCTGGTGCTGCAGTTCCGTTCTTTCAGTCAACCGCTGATCATTTTTGCCGCCATTCCCTTTGCGATGACAGGCTCGATTCTCGCACTGCTGTTTACTGGTAACACCTTCTCGTTTACAGCGCTGGTGGGGTTGACCTCGCTGGTTGGTATTGTGGTTAACAATTCCATCATATTGGTGGATTACGCCAATCAACTCAGACGGAGCGGGCGAAGCTTAAAGGCTTCGGTCATTGAATCGGCTATTACACGACTTCTGCCAATTATCCTGACAACGCTCACCACGATTGGCGGCCTGCTGCCCCTCACTCTGGGGAACTCGTCCATGTGGGCGCCTATGGGCTGGAGTATTATTGGTGGGCTGTTGGTGTCCACTCTACTCACGCTGTTTGTGGTGCCCGTACTGTACCTGCTGTTCACACCCAGAATGACAAAAGAATAATAAGCAGGATCGAGCAATAAGTGAAAAGTCATAAGTACCCGGACCATTGTTTTCACATAATGATGGCGAGTGGATTTTTTCGCTCTTCAAGGAACAGCGTCGGGAGCGTAGCCCGCTACGTGATAAGAGTTGTGACGCAGCAAGGGCGGAAAAAGACGCCGCCAGACTATGCGAAAGCAATGGTCCGGGTACTTACAGCTGGGTTATCTACCCCACGGATAACCCAGCCTGAGAAGAAGGATATCAGGCTTTAGACTTCTTTTTCTTCTTGCGCTCACCCTTCTCTTTCTGCTTAGCTTCCCGTTCGGCGATGATGGCTTCCATACGGATTTTCTGCTCTTCAATCATTTCCGGAGTTTCCAGAGTAATGCGCCCCATTGCACCACTGCGATAATCATTCAGAAGAATCTCGGCCACTTTATGGGTATCCGCAAAGCCCCCCTTACGCATACAGCCACGGCGGCGACCAATTTCGTCAAAGATTTCGATTGAGCTGGCTGGAATTTCACTCAGGTTATATCGCTGTTTCAGCACCTCGGGGTGAGCGTCCATAAGGTATTCCACCAGGAACATGCCAACATCTTCAAACTCAAGCACAGTATTTTTGATGGCGCCGGTTACAGCCAGACGATAACCACACTCCTCTGGTTCCAGCTTGGGCCAGAGAAACCCGGGAGTATCGTGCAGCACAATATTGTTGGAGAGTTTGATACGTTGCTGGCTTTTGGTAACCGCCGGCTCATTACCGGTTTTAGCAATAATGCGATTGGCCAGATTATTAATGGTGGTGGATTTACCTACGTTGGGGATACCGAGAATCAAGGCCCGCAGAGGCGTTCCTTCAAAGTTACGGTGGGGCAGCATTTGTGGGCAGATTTGTAGCAGTTCCCGTACCTTGTTCGGTTCATGCTGACTCATGGGGATGGCCTTTATACCCTGCTCTTTTTCCAGAGCCTGCTTCCAGCGCTGGGTGAGCTCTGGGTCTGCAAGGTCAGCCTTGTTCAGAATTTTGATGCACGGAGTGTCTTTGCGCAGTGCGGGAACCAGTGGGTTCTCGCTGCTGAAGGGGATGCGGGCATCCAGCACTTCAATGATGAGATCGACCTGAGGCATTGCCTCGCGGATCTCTTTTCGGGCTTTGTGCATATGCCCGGGATACCAGTTAATCGCCATGCCGTTGTCCTGAGAAAAGCGCCCTGAGATAAACGCTCAAAAACCTCCATTGTAACCGCATCGTGTAAAGCTGTCTTTCCGTGACACTCGTTACTGTTCATTGATTATGCTGGTTTGGGATTAAGCCGGTTTGAAGTGAGCAGCTCACTTTTTTTCAGGCTCTTTAGCCTTGGCAGCCTCTTCTTCGACCACTTTCATTTGCTGCTTTTTCTCCTGCTCTTCACGAGCAAGGCGTGCTTTTTCACCGAGGCTGATTTGACCGCTGACTCCTGATGGAATCTGGTCAATCTGACCGCCAGATTCAAGGAAAGCATTTATTTGTTCTTCAATAGAGCGGCTTGTTTCCTTGGCTGCTGGGCCATCCTGTTTGAGGCTGATCGTGTATTCATTCTTCTTGGGCATATAACTTGTCCTTCCTGATTCTTTTGGGGAGAGAAGTATAGGCCACGGAACAACTCTTGCAGTGTACGGTTTGTAACCAATGCTGGTGTTTTTTTGTACTGCTGTGATGATGGTTGTAAAGCGTATTAACAACATTCAAGTTTTGTTGCTTTTGGTCATAAAGAGTGGCGAAAAATGAGTTTAGGATGACAGTCGTTTTCAAAATGCCTGACATCGTGGCGTGTTATTGGAATTGCCATGGGCCGGGCACTGAGTTAATCAGGAGTAGGTATTATGGCGATTAAAATGAATATGGAAGTCATGGAGTTGATGTTTTACTTCTGGCAAGCCACTACAGACCGTGAAAAGGTTGGCGAACCTTTCATCATGACAATTGCTGATCACGAGCAAATGAAACCTGTTTATACCGAAGAGTTCCAGCCTGAATCAGTACGCCGTGCATTAAGTGCTATCAGCAACCGTGAAATTTTCAGTGCTGATCACAAATGCGAGTCTCGTTTCTGGAATAACAACATGTGGGCTATGGAAGATATGGGCCTGATGGAAGAGATGATGGCTCCTCTCAAAGTAATGAACTTTGATGGCATTACTGTTGAGGGCGATAAAAACGTTGTTGTTCTTCCCATGCACATGGATGAATATCTGCTCAAGGGTGACACCCTGTATGTAAACTTCTTCCGGGTTCAGGCTGATATGATGGGCGACGGCCCGCTCACCATGGCAAATGTCGAATTCAAAGAGTGGGTTGAGAAAACTTTCAGAGCCGCTTAATTCTCCCCTTGCCCTATCTGGCTATGTGACTTCTCACTGGCCAGATACTTTGATCCTGGCCTGTTATCCCTCCGCTCTTGCAGGGATAAACTGCAAAATCAGCTTCTGCAGCAACCATATCACCGGAATCGCCAGCATCAGCCAGACAACACACGCTCCAATAACCGCCAATCCATAGGTTTGAAAAAAGGTGAGTGGGTGCTGCCATAGCATATTTCCCATCACTGAAGGGTTTACAGACACTGCCGGAATGCCCAGAACAGACTCCCCAAAACGAATCAGCGGCACAAATAACACAAACTGCAGAGGGTAGCCCGCATAGTTCGCAGCCTGAATAGCTACCTGATTCAAACCCATCCGCGCAGCCACAATCACGCACAGAAAGGTTGTTACCCCGAAAATGGGGAAGGTCGCGACAACAAAGCCAATGGCCAGAGTCATAGCCAGGTTTTGTCGGCCCAAGCCCTGCTGTAAAAGGGCTGAAACAGGACTAAGAATGCGCTTGGATATTGGTGTCTTCAAAGGGTTTTTCTCTTACTTTTCATCCCATGTTTTATCAATAGCGTGCGCCATTAACGAACAGCTCCCACTCTTTCAGCATATTTTTGAAGTCATCAAGACCACAGCTGGAACGGGCTTCGTCATCATAAAAGTCCATATCCTGACCTTCGCCCATATCCACGCCATCCACACGGAAAGAATCGGCCTCAAAATCAATTTGTGCATTACAAATTTCAGCCTCTGAGCAGGTCAGACGGAGATTGTACTCCACTCCATCCAGAACATATTCCCAGCGCTCATGGTTTTGCAGTTGGTCGATGGCCTTATAAAGAGCAGGCAGCACAGGTGTGCGCTGCCCAATTTCTTCGAGCAGCCATGCTGCTATGGCTTCATGACCCATGGAAAAACTGGCACTCAGCTCACCGGTTATATCTTTTCGGAACTCGTATTCCAATGTATCGCTCTTATTTGCCACTCATGGCATCAGGTTGTGGCAGAAAACATCAACACGTATGCGATGTTCAAGCCAATGTTTAAGAAAAATGAACTGATATACTCGCAGTCAGAACAATAGCGAATAAGGATTACATCCTATGGAGGAGTATCTCGCCCCCACGGCATTCTTTGACTACGAACACCCAGCTGTTCAGGCATGGGTTCACGGGGTAACAGGTCAGGAACAGAACCCCGTTTTGCAAGCCATCAGATTATATAAGGCAACCCGGGACGGTATCCGATATAACCCTTATGTTTTTCGCCCTGACCCAGCCACACTCTCTGCCAGCTACTGCCTGGAAAACGAAGAATCCTACTGTATCCCTAAAGGGGTTCTGCTGGGCGCAGCCTGTCGTAGTATCGGTATCCCTTCTCGTCTTGGGCTGGCCGATGTTAAAAATCATATTTCCAGTCAACAACTTATCGATCACCTGCGCAGTGATATCTTTGTAATGCACGGGTTTATCGAGCTTTATCTGGAAGGGAAATGGGTTAAAGCCACTCCTGCCTTCAACGCTGATCTGTGTACCAGAATGGGGGTTGCACCGCTGGAATTTAATGGCCGCGAGGATTCTATTTTTCACGAATACGGCACTGATGGTGCGCGGCATATGGAATATCTGGCGGATCACGGCACCTTCGCTGATGTACCGGTAGATTTTATCGTGCAATCAGTCAGCAAGGCTTACCCCCATTTGGTGAACACCTATCTGGATCAGATGAACGGCCACACTCTGGAAAGCGATTTGGCAGAGGTCTCAGCTAAAGCTTAACACTCTCGGGCCTGTTGACAGTTCCAGCACTCTAAAATTCTAAGTACCCGCTTCCCAGGATGGAGGTTGTCATGCACAAAATAGTGGTTTTACTTTTTGCTATTGGAATCACCTATCACCTGCTCCATAGGAGCCATTTTCATTCGGAACAGGCTCAGGCTTCTGAATGGGGAAAAAGGCACTACACCTATAGCGGCAAAGGTGAAGATAAACTCAGTATCTTATCTGTCAGAAGCGATAATCAGCCCTGACTCTCCTGAAGCTGATAGCGAAGTCGCTCAATCTCGGCTTTCAGCTCTTCCACTTCCTGTTCCAGTTCGTGGATGCGATTCTTGCTGGCATTCACTACCTGTTCTTCAGGAGCCGTTTCTACTTCGCCGGAAAAGAGATGAGCAAACCGTGATTCCCTACGGCCAGCTTCCCGTGGCATTTGAGCCACCAGCTTTTTCTCCACCATTCCTTTAAGGACCAATTCCACTTCTCTCACATCGCTGAAGGCAGTTATTCTTCCTGACCGACTGCGCAGCTCTCCGGGTGTTTGCGGCCCGCGAAGCAACATCAGGCAAACAATCGCGCGCTCCTGTTCCGAAAGTTGAAGCTGACTGAAGGCCGTATTACAGAAGCGGTGTTTGTAGCGGCTTACTCGGGAACCACTTTCTTCACTTACCAGACGCTGGTCGATAAGACCATTTATGGTTTGTGAGACTTCTGCATTGGTCAAAGATAATACTGGCTCACGGCTGCTCTTCTGATTACAGGCATTCACCAGAGCATTCAGGCTGAGGGGATATTGGTCGGGGGTTGTGCTCTCTTTTTCAAGCAGGCAACCAATGACTCGGGTTTCGTGCAAACTCAGGTGGATATCCATCCATTCACTCCAACAACAAGCGCGGCCAGGTTAGCAATTTTATACGCTAATCAGTCAAAACGTTCACTGCCCGGCATCATGTCCTAGTCTTAATAAACAACTTAGGCAAGGATGCTCTCCCATGGGGCTCGATAAAATCAATCAGGCCAGTAATCCCCTTCCACCTGTTGATGCTGAGGAGGTGACAGGCCCTGTAAATGCTGGCCAACACCCTACTCTCGGTTCAGTCAAAACTACTGAGGCCGAACCCAGGCTAGCTGGCAAAAACCTTGGAAAACACATCGCTGGCAAAGGCGTTAAAGGGTGGGTTCTTACTTTTCTCAAACACCCAAAATCGACACTTCACCTGATTAGTGGAGAACTTGGCCGGATGAGAGCAACGAATCCGACCCAATATCTGGAGGAACTCAGCGGACTCTGCTCCACCAAATCGGATTGGACATTCCTGTTTAACGAAGGGCAGAGCTTAAAAGCCGATGCGCATCCCGATGTTAAAAACCAGCTGGAAGGATGGCAGTTTGTTGCTTTGGGAGAGTTTGCAAACCAGGCACCAGGCGGGCTGGTTCCAGCATTCACTCAACATCTCAAGGAATTTACTGAACTCAGCACACGCCTGGGTACAAAAATTCCCTTCCGAGGCAGCAATGAGCAACCTGACACAGGGCTTTTAAGACTGGATAGATTAGCCCAAAGAGTCATCCCCAGCGCCAACACTAACAGCATCATGAAGATAAATAATTTACTCACCAAAGCCTGTGCCTGCATCGATAACCAATCATCCCAAAGAACTCCTCTGTCAAGGCCTTTGCAAACGGCTCGGGAAAAGGTCACAGCAGCGGCTGAAATGCAGGGTAACCCAACACCTCTGCCAGAGAACGAAAATATGCCTCCTCCCCATAAGCGCTTCGCCTGGAAGGTTAGTCAGAAACCCCATGATGATATAAAAACAATTCAGGAAGAAAACTTTCCCAAGGAGCTTGAGGGAATCCAATCAACGCTGCTGGAGAACCCTGATGATGTCGATGCCTGGGAGCTCTTTGATGAGATTGAGGGGGAGTTGCCCCTTCAGGACAAAACTTCATTTCTGGAAGCTCTTTATGACGCTCATCCCGATAACGTCACCGTAGCCAAATTTCTGGTGTTTCACGGACTCCCAGCAGCCCCTCACAGTGCGAACTTATGGGATGTTTTTGACAGGATTTCAGACACTATTCCTTTGGAAGCCAAAATAGCATTTCTGGAGCCCATGTATCGGCAGAATAACGACAATACAGTTGTAACGGCACGATTACTGGACGCTCTGCAGAATGTGGCGCGCACTTCCCACTACGACCAACTTCTTGATGACATCATAAAGAATCACTAGCGAATAACGGAAGATGAAGGTCTTCTGGCATAGCGGGTAAAGGTAACTCCCGGATACCAGTGCTTCTGCCCCGGCAAGTGGCGCCCTACCAAGCTTGTCAGTCGCCAGCCACTTCTGGGACTCTCTGGTGTTTTCCATGCTCGGGAGTATTCGATTTTAAAGATATTGCCCCGCTCATCCTTGATATAACTGACCCACCCTTTATACACAGGCCCTGCATCTCCCGCACCGGGGCCTGGTCGGGTACCTGGTAAGTGGTCATGAAAAATCCCGGTAATATTCTTGTCTGTCGGTACTGTGAATGTTGCTCTGGCAATCTTTCGGTGAAGAATAGCCTCTACGCCCTTGGGCTGAGAGGCTGTCACCTCACCTGAAAATTCATCCGTAACAAGATACCCTACGTTCTCAGTATGCCGTGAACGATTCAGGGGAAGGGCACGAAGCGCGGCAATCGCCACTTTATCCATCTCTGGTGTAGCCACCACATCAAAAGCTGGCTCTTTCCGCTCTTCTATCGGGGCTCCTGCGGCGGTTGCAGGCAAGCTCAGGATGCGGTCGACATCCGAAATTTGATAAAGGTGATTCCCAAAAACTGCCACCAGAAAGGTAGCAAGAACAAGGCTGAAAGATTTCATTCCGTGCGCTCCGATAACTCATACAGTTATCGGCAGATGTGCACAAGATTGAGGCAGCTCAAAAACCATACCGTAAATTAGAATATTTGCGGTATGAGTATTAGGGCTTTGGCACTAGAGGCTTATTTCCAGTCGGCCATTGGCAGGCTTAAAACCAACCTTGGTAAGATACGCTACGTGAGCATCACTGCCTTCGGCACTGATAATCCGCGAAATGCCCTTCTCTGTGAAGAAACGACTATTCTCACAGAAAACAAACTGGCCAGGTTTAAGATCACGGTAAGGGGGCAGTACGAAGTCCAGATCCACTTCCACGGTTTTATCGTCGATACGATGACAGATAAACACACCGGCAAGGGCAAGATTGCGATGAATCATCAGAGCCGTGTATTCACGGCCATCCTTCAGATGGAACGAAGGGAAAAACTCACGAATCTCGCTCTTGTTGAGATTCACGAATTCATTGAGATACAGGTCAGAAACTGAGGCTGGCAACACACGGAAATGGCTCTTCTCTGTGTACATTTTCCAGAGGTAGTAGATGTTCATGAGCACCAGATAGTAATTCATGAGCGCAACTGGCAGAGAGCCAATCAAAACACCATAGGTTCCAAAGCAAAAGCTCCCGATCATATTGAGCCAACGCAACCGTACCAGAGAACTCATACTCAAACTGATAGCTGTCATCAAGCTGGCAAGGTAGCCAAGCATTTCCAACCAGTTAAGCTCCGACATGGCATTTCCCTCCGAAAAAGGTGCGGATTCTAATATATACCGTCTTTCCAGTCATTGTACGTTTCGTGCCCCAAGACAAAGCAAGGAACACTTGCAGGGGTTTATACGTTTTCCTTGTTGCTAAGAGCTCCCGAAAGCCTCACCAGCCAACCACCGACGATAACAGCCAGGCCGGGTACCAGCCAGCCTAGCCCGTTATCAAACAAAGGGATGCTGTGAACAAAAGAATCTGCCCCCAGCACCTCGGCAGCACTCAAACCATCCAGGCAGCTGAAAGCAAAAACAACGGCCAGAGCAACACGCATACAGCGGCTCGTGATCACCACCTTCTGCCGAAGGATTTCAACAAAGATAATAATGATGGCCACAGGGTAGATGGCCACCACAACAGGTATGGAAACTTTGAGCAAAGTGTTTAACCCTGCATTGGCCACCAGCATAGATAACAGCGACACCAAAACCACCCAGAACCGGTAGCCCACATTGGGCCAGCGATGGTGGAAATGATCACCAAAGGATGTTGTCACTCCTACGGCGGTAGTAATACATGCCAGCGTAATCACGGCAGAGAGGGCAAACTGTCCACCTCCACCCAACAGGTGAATAACCATTTCTGAAAGAATATGTCCTCCATTTCTGGCATCAGGGACAATATCTCGACTGATGCCCCCCAAGTAGAACAGCCCAAGATAAACCAACGACAGCCCTAATCCCGCAATCAATGAAGCCTGTATCGTATACTTCACCACGCTCTTCTTATCGGTGATATTGAAACGACGTACTGAAGCGGCAATCACAATACCAAACGCCAAAGCCCCTAGCGTATCCATGGTCAAATACCCCTGAATGGCGCCCTCAAGCATCGCATGCTCTGCCCAGGGTCCCCGTCCTGCCCCAAAGACAACAGGAGGCTCAAATATCATGGCCATGCAAATTGCACCTAGCACTATTGCCAGAATAGGGGTAAGAATTTTGCCTACAATAGTGATCAGCTGCCCGGGGTTAAGACATAGCCACCCCACGGCGGCGAAAAAGATAAGTGAATAAATCGCGAGATACAGTTGGGAATCCTGCCCCACCCAAGGAAGGATCCCCACTTCATAAGCCACCACAGAGGTGCGGGGAACAGCGAATGCCGGGCCAATAATAATGAAGGCGGTTACCCAGAAAGTCAGTGCAAGAGGGGCTGGTATATCCCGTGTAAGGTTTTCTACGCTGCCTGCCATAGCGATCGCAATAATAGCCAATAGAGACAGTCCCACATCGGTGGCTAGAAAACCTGCCAGAGACAGCCAGAGATTTTCACCAGAAAGCTGCCCGGCCCAGGGTGGAAAAATCAGGTTCCCGGCTCCCAGGAAGAAAGCAAACACCATTAATCCCAGTCCAAGGAGGTCGCTTCTTCGCATAGGCACTTATCTCTACTGAAATCTATTGAGGGATAACTATAGGCGTTAATTCTCTTCAGGCATGTTCCAGGGCTTTTTTAGAAGCACCACATCATTCCCCACAAATTCCAGCTCACACTGGTGGCGTTTGGCAACCCACTCAAATGTCTTCCTGCTGAAAAAACTGATATGGGTTTTGTCGCGAATATAATGCCAGTTTATGAACTCTTTCTGACCGCTCACCAGCTTGGTCATTAAACCGAGGAAGCCGCCTGGCTTCACCATAGCCAGCAGTGTGTCTATCACATCTTTGGGGTTTGCGAGGTGTTCCACCACTTCCGTACTGGTTACAAAATCATAGGTTTCTGTGAGCACGTCAGGGTTATTGGCGTAATACAGGTCGTAGACCTTCATGGTGTAGCCATACTCAGCAAACATTTCCGCAAGAACCGGGCCGGGGCCACAACCAAAATCCAGCCCTTTTGCAGGAGCAGCTACCAGCTCCGTGATAGGGGAATACATACGAGAGAGAAAGCGTCTGTAACCCGAGTTATCACCACTGTTCTCGTGGAGATCGTAACAGGCTTTTTCATCTTCCGACGAGAGATGCCAGGCTTTAGGAACGAACACCAGCTGACAATTCTGGCAGCGCAGGTATTCACGGTATTTATCTTTCCAGAAAGGCGTATTGTGGGTTTCCCCGCACAGCGGACAGACAAGATCAGGCATAACAGTTCTACAGGACATCATTACATTCGGCTCCCGAACCAATTTCGCAGTTCGCATTGTCACAGTTCATTACACTGGGAGCACAGGTTAAGAGGTGTGAACAAAGGATTACATGACTGAGTCGTTAGGCAAAAGAAAAACGACCCGCAATGCGGGCCGTTTGAGCTAGCAACCTGTCGGACTTAGCCGACCATACGAGGCCGTTACAGCTGAGGGCCAGCCTTCAGTAGCGCTTTGCCTGCTTCGTTATCGGTGTACTGGGCAAAGTTGGTGACAAACAGATCCGTCAGATTCTTTGCCCGTGAATCCCACTCGTCTACGGAGGCCCAGGTGTTACGGGGGTCAAGAATGCTGGCATCTTCTACGCCGGACACTGCCACAGGCATGTCCAGATTGAAGTAAGGCAGTGTTACAGTTTCAACCTCATCAATAGAGCCATCCAGAATTGCATCAATAATGGCGCGGGTGGCCTTGATGGAAATCCGCTTGCCAGTACCATTCCAGCCAGTATTCACCAGATACGCTGTGGCACCGGAGGCCTGCATGCGCTTAACCAGAATCTCAGAATACTGGGTGGGGTGAAGACTCAGGAAGGCCGCACCAAAGGCTGCCGAGAAGGTAGGTGTAGGCTCAGTGATGCCACGTTCAGTACCTGCCAGCTTGGAGGTATAACCGGACAGAAAGTGGTACTGGGTTTGTTCAGGCGTCAGCTTGGACACAGGCGGCAGAACACCAAAAGCATCTGCCGCCAGGAAAATTACGCGGCTGGCGTGGCCAGCTTTAGAGACAGGCTTAACAATATTCTCGATATGATGGATCGGATAAGAAACCCGGGTATTTTCCGTCAGGCTGTTATCGTCGAAATCAACGGTGTTATCGTCGCAAACTATCACGTTTTCCAGCAGTGCATCGCGACGAATAGCGTTGTAGATATCAGGTTCGGCTTCTTTGTTCAATTTAATGGTTTTGGCATAGCAACCACCTTCAAAGTTGAATACGCCATCATCATCCCAGCCATGCTCATCATCACCTATCAGCTGACGCTTGGGATCAGTAGACAGTGTGGTTTTGCCAGTTCCAGACAGGCCAAAGAATACAGCCACATCGCCATCATTACCGACGTTGGCGGAGCAGTGCATGGAGGCGATACCCTTGAGGGGCAACAGGTAGTTCATGACGGAGAACATACCCTTCTTCATTTCCCCTCCATACCAGGTGCCACCAATCAGCTGAACTCCCTCAGTCAGGTTGAAGGCTACGAAATTCTCAGAGTTCAGTCCCATCTCCTGCCACTGATCATTAGTACAGCGGGCACCGTTCATGACGACAAAGTCTGGCTCAAAGGCATCCAGTTCTTCGTCTGAAGGACGAATAAACATGTTAGTTACGAAATGCGCCTGCCAGGCAACTTCGGTGATAAAGCGAACGGACAGGCGGGTATCAGGGTTAGCACCGCAGAATGCATCCACAACAAACAGGCGTTTACCGGAAAGCTGATTGGTCACCAGCCTTTTCAAGTGACCCCATTGCTCCTGATTAATAGGCTTGTTGTCGTTCTTACCCTGATCTGACCACCAGATAGTATTTTCAGTGGTTTGATCCTTCACGATGTACTTGTCTTTGGGGGAGCGACCGGTAAACACACCGGTATTGACTGCAACAGCACCGAGATCTGTAACCCTGCCTTTTTCAAATCCTTCCAGCTCCGACTTGGTTTCTTCTTGAAAGAGGAGGTCATACGAAGGATTACGCACGACATCTGTAGTGTTGATAACCCCATAGGGTGACAGGTCCAGCATGGTCTTGGTTTCACTCATGAAAGTTCTCCCGCTCTGGATGTGTTGTTGTCGGGGGAATCGCGATACTGCACTCCCTGGCAGATCGTCTATCTTGTCTAGGACTGCTTGAAAATATGTTTTCCAGAGAAACTTTATTCATGCAATCCTGCTTATCACACGGAAGCGTTTGTACCTTATTACCCCCTAAAAATCCAGATATGGCTCGCTTCTTTCTCTATCTTGCACCTGTGCTCTCAACACCTTACACACTGAAACCACCACGCCTCGTTCTCCCAGACAAAGGCGAAATGAAAAGGAGGGTGCCAGCAATTGTTGAGCCCCACTGAAGAACAGAGCTGATCGCTCGCTTATAGATTTAGGGTCAAACCATGGAATGGAGGGGTCTGAACATCCACTCACCGCGCTAAGGGTGACCGCATCACAAGTGACAAACGGCACATCATGCACCTGAGCAAAACGGCCATAGGCCGGGTCATACTGCTTGATCTCCAGACTCGCCACCAGCACATCCTGAATATCAATATCCAGTTGATCCAGATATTGCATAACGCCCTGCCCTATTACTTCCAAAGGCGTTCCCCGTTCGCTGCCAATGCCAACGACATAAGCCGCCTTGACAGAACCGGCAAAACGGTTATTTGTACAACCATTGTCACTCATTGAGTTATTCACTTTTTATGACAAAGATGGCCAAGCATAGTTGAGTGTTACTTGGTTGTAGCAGGAGAACATGGAATGAGCATGTCAACTGCACGGGGCGGGGATGACGGAGGAGTTCCCCCTCCGGAAAAAGAAGCAGAAGACATGCCTTCCAGATTGTACTTCTGAAGTGAAGATCTCTCTTTTCTGATCCGCTTACTTTTCTGCTTTAGCGGCGATATTTTTCTGTCGGCACTGCCTTTTCTTTTGACCGGCACAGGGCTGATTGCTAAAACACTGGGGCGCGAGAAAACGACAGGGCTGGCATCGCAGGCTGTCTTTTCCGGTACATTGAATGTCATCAACCAGCCTCTTAACAAGCTGCTTTGATATTCTTTAAGGCAATCTTCACGACTTCTTTTACCACTCACTGACTCGAGTTTCAGCTGGGTGATTTGCTCAGCCATCATCTGTTTTGCGAAAGTCAGGCCACTACGCCAGTGGTTCTCGTCGTAACTCAGTGGTCGAACATCTGCAAAAAGATCAGCTTCTGGATCAATATCATAAACAGGCTCAATTTTATTTCCCTCACGATGATCCCCCTTTACATAACGTTCAACCATCCCTCGCAGCAGAGGTAACAGTTCATCGGGAGTCAGGTTGCCTTCCTTGGCAGACTGGATATAACCACAGAACTCTCCAGCATAAAGCTCTCTGGCCCATGCATTCAGAGCACTTTCATCAGAAGTAGCAGACATCACCTGTCGTGTTTCCCGGTCTTCATCCTGATTCAGAATTTCTGCCACAGTCAGAAAATCCAAAGCAAGGCGAAGGAGCATATTTTTCTTCACTCGTCCGACCCAGTATTTTATCGCTCCATCCATGGAAATTTCACCTGGGAAGTTACGCTGGGAAGCAATACTGTTTATTTTTCCAACAATCGTTCCCAATAATTGATAGCGGTTTCCAGTTTGGGCACTTATTTCTTCTAAAGCCTGGGTGAAAGGGATATTTTGATAAATTAAATCCAGTGAGCTGGCTGCCAGTTTCTGTAGCATTGTGACCGGGTTAGAGTATCCCTCTCTTTTATCCTTATAACTATTCACCATGCCTTTTCTGACCAGAGTGTCTACCCCTTCCGGTCGATGAAAATAGCGGTCAAAAATTTCAAACTGGGTATGTCCATTACTGTCTTTTGGGTGGCGTCCGAAGATAAGAAGATGGACAGGAAACAAATCAAAGTACTTTACAACCAAGTCACCATCATCATCTCTATCGAGAGCATAGTTCGGGTATTTCGCGTCCAGAAAACCTTCAATAATTTTTTCATAGCCCTCCTGTGCATCCTCTGCAATAAAACTCTCATTCAAATCATGTAGACGTTTCACACCTTTGATGATGAGATCGGTCACCTGACACAAAAACGCCTCGACCGTCATCCATCGCCCCAAAACCTTTATCTGGGCATCTGGAGCTAAATCGCCTTTTACGATTTCTTCGAAGTAGTTTTCCAGGAGGTTTTCTGATTTAAGAAATGGCTGGGCGATAAGAACCGTTTGATGGTCTGACTTCCAAAACTGAACCGGAAGAATATCGATGTCGTTTTCTTTAAGAAACCTTACCTGCGCCATCTGATGATGATAAAACTGGTTTGCATCGTCTTTACTCGCATACTGGTTCGAGTCTTTCTTACTGGCAAAATAAATCCGACGAAAAGCCAGTTTGGGTAGTACACTATTCAAATCCCGAAAAATAAGCTCCTGATCCGGGTGCTCAAATTCATGGTAACGAAACACCACTGTACTGGTACCAATGCCGACCACAGTGGCCTTAATGCTTTGAGCATACTCACTGAGAGCCGGGGGATGAAATTCAAAAGGCCCAATAACATCTCCCCTCTCATACATAGGCACACGACCTGAGGATGGACGGTGTCCTTCTACATGCTCCAAAAACTGGATAACGCTTTTGTTTATCCTTCGGCTCTCTACCAGCTGTTCAGAAGTGGTATCGCCATCCCCCCGGATTAACTGATGAAAATCCGGTGTTCTCTCAACCTCTTCGAAGCCGCAGCAAATCTGGTAAACCCTGGGGCTGTCCCCTCCTGTTTGTGTACTTTCCAGATAATAGTTACAAAGGCTTGCCACCATGGCATCAGGGTTATCAGTTGGGTTTACAGCCTGAAAGGGGGTTCGTTCCCGGTTGTGCCTGAGTTTTCTTATATAAAGAACTCCTGCCTCTTCCTTCTTTTCAACTACCGCCCTCGGGGAAGAA
This sequence comes from Parendozoicomonas verongulae, assembly GCF_009711465.1. Lineage (GTDB taxonomy): Bacteria > Pseudomonadota > Gammaproteobacteria > Pseudomonadales > Endozoicomonadaceae > Sansalvadorimonas > Sansalvadorimonas verongulae. Next base: position 35,438 of record NZ_SMME01000863.1, read on the forward strand.
ACATGCTTCGGCCACTCATAGAAGACCTGGCGAAAAGAACTGGGACTGGAAGAGGAGCTGGATTCTTCTCCAACACTGATGGAGCGATTAGGCGGAACGACCGGGGATCTTTTTTCTGATAGACCAAAAACGGGCAATAACGGGGAATCCGCACGATAAGAGTGGGAACCGGATCCGAGCATGTGAGGAGAGGCCGTCAATGGCGTTTGAGTCCTTGGAGTGGGTGCAGGTGTTCTTGCCGGACTAAAAGAATACGATGTGTCAGCAACATAACTATATGGGCTGTCAGTGCTTGTACCTTGTCGTTTAGCAGCATAATCAACCATGGTCACAACGCTGCCTCCCTTTGCTTTCAAAGCTCTGATTTTTACCCACTCATCAATATAATCACCTTCGCTTTGAAATCGCTCTTCTGCCCTGGCAATTAAATCCTGGCTGTCACGACTGAGGATTGTTACGCACTGACTTACACCAAGATCCTTGGCGAACACACTTCCAGCGATAAATACACTCTCCCACAAAAGCCAACCGTATAGCAGGTTCTTCATCACTGATCTTTGGGAAGTATCCGCCTTGAGCACTTTAAATATCTGCTTATTCCAGTTCTTATTCAGGGTGGCTTCTCAGACTAGGAGATTCTTGGGTTTTGTACAGGTGATGGGGTATGGAAGGCAGGATTTATTCACTCCTTACATCTATAGTCTTGTGCAAAAATGCTTACTCAGGCCCTCACAACAAATGACAAACAACTCCAATTCGCTTGTCGTTGACTTCGCTATCGGACTGACAGCCGGGATTCTTATCCCTCTTGGCCTTCCTCCCCTCTCATTGTGGGTTCTTTCCCTGATCGGGATGATTCTGCTCTTTTCCCACACTCAACGCCCTCTTGGAAAAAAACAGACCGCTGGTGCATTGGGGTTTTCTGTGAGCTACGCGATGTCAGGTCATCTCTGGGCCTATTACAGCCAGTATGTACTGAGTGATTCACCGGTTTCTGAGAAAATACTGGCGATCTTCACAGTTTTCATCAGCCCTCTACTGATCATTTTTGCCACATTGATGCTCTACCCAGTGTTACGCCGCAGGCTCAGCATTGCACCATACAGCATCGCCAGTGTTATTCTTTTCAGCTGCTGCTGGATAACCTTTGAAATTGTCTACTCCATGCCTTTCAGTCCATTGCCCATACTCATTAGCGGTTATGCTCTGCTCGGATTACCTTCCGACGCCCTTGTCCCTATCTTTGGTGTTTTTGGAAGCAGTCTGACCCTTGTCATGGTTGCAGGTTTAACCGGTTCTCTGATTTACCAGTTACGAAAAAAACACTCCAGATCCCTGCCCTACCTTGCTATATCATTGTTGATTACCCTCGCAGCCGGGCCACTGCTGTCCAGAGTTGAATGGACCTGGCCCTATGACCTCCGGCCGTTCAATTATGTGATGCAGACCAGCTGTGGAACAGGGGCTGCTTTCGAATTGCTGGACACCGCAACATTCCCCGCACCCAGGCTCGCTCTTATTTGTGGGGTTAAAGGCGATGTTGAGAAACCAGAACTATCCCGACAAATTTACAAACTCAATGAAAGCAGACAAACAGCCTACCTTGCTCAATTTAGTATTGCAGGAACCCATTGCCCTTACTTCTATTGCAGCTTTGGTGAGGGTGAGGGCTGTATTCCCGAGCAGATCAGAAAAGCTTCACAATATATTGATGATGGCAGCTGTGATATTTACCCTCTCTCCATCACTGCAAACTCTGCTACGCGACATCCCGCCGCTGACGCTTACCGCATGACTGTTTTAAGCCCCTTATCTGACAGTCACCCCTTTCAGACCGCGTCTGAATCTATTGGTTCTGAGTTTATAGTGGCTTTTGACGGGACTGAAGAGGGGCAGGTCTTCCGCGAATGGATGATTCGTGCAGATAGGGCAAGGGCACTGGAAACAGGTCGCCCCCTGCTGCGCTATAGCAATATTGGGATGTCGGTAGAAATCAATCACCAAGGTTTTGTTCTGGCCAGGTTTTTACCAGAACAGGACTTGGTTACTGGCAATATCCAGCCCATGAGCGGCCAGACTCCTTTCATGTATTTTGGTCCTTACGCCCCGTTAAGCCTAATTGCTCTGGCTCTGGTGGTTTTTTCATATCGTCGTCTGTTTCTGACGTTGTGATGTCCCCTTCACCCTTTAGGGGTAGAGCGATTTCCCGGCAGTAATGTTCCAGTCTGTCGAAAGCAAAGGCATTGCATAAATCATCCACTTTTCGTACAAACGCCACACCTCAGGATCAGCCTCCTGCAGCTGCTGGGTCAGCATCCGAATGCGATCAACATCCCCCATTTCAACAGCTTCAAGGATGGTTTTCAGCAGCGGCTTCAAAGCCTGGTTTGAAAGTGGACTGAGTTGGGAGTCGGGTATCTCTACATCTATTTCTTTACGGATAAAATGCACGTTAAGAGTCCGCTCAATCTGCTGGAACAGGTCATCAATACGGAACGGTTTACCAACATAGCCATTGAAACCTAAGCCTTCGATTTTTTTCTGTTGAATCGGATCAACACTCGCGGTAACAGCGATAACAGGTACAGGATTACCATTCCTTCGCAGCTGTCGAACTGCATCCGAACCACTCATGACCGGCATACGAATATCCATCAGCACCAATTGCGGCTGACTGGCCTGAATACAGTTCAAAGCATCCAGTCCGTTAACGGCTTCAAGGGTTTCAAAACCAGCGTCGTCCAGTAGGCGCACCAGCATTTCCCTATTGATACGACTGTCATCAACAACCAGAACCTTAGCCGTCTCTTCTGGAGGCAGGTGAAAGCTACAGACATCATGACTGCTGGCACTGCTCTGCGCACCTTCATCTAAAACTGCTCGACGTAAAGGCAGCGAGAAGTAAAAACGGCTACCAGCCCCCAGAGAGCTGGCGACCTTCAAAGCGCCCCCTTGAGCAGAAACCAACCGCTGACTGATAGCCAGCCCAAGCCCTGTGCCCCCTGGGTGATCCTGAAAGTCAACTTGATGGAAAGGTGAAAATATTTTCTCCTGTTGATCGGCCTCAATACCAATACCGGTATCACTCACAACATAGACAATACGTTCACCATCCTGCACCACCCGCAACTGCACCTGTCCGTGATCTGTAAACTTAATGGCATTCCCCAAAAGGTTAATCAACACCTGCCTCAGCTTTGTCACATCAATAAGAATGACCGGTGGTAAATGCTCATCAACATTCAACAGTAGCTGAAGGTTTTTACGATCAGCCCGGGGCCGCAAAATGCGGCAGACTTTGTCCAGCATCGGCCGTAACTTCACAGGCTGAAACTGTACCTGTGTACCGGTGGTTTCAATTTTGGTCAGATCCAGCACATCATTAATCAGCATAAGTAGGTGTTGCCCGCAATCCTCCACAGTTTCAAGGCTTTCCCGTTGCCTTGGTTCCAGTTTCTCTGTACGCAGGAGTAACTGCACATGGCCGAGTATGCCATTGAGAGGTGTTCTGAGTTCATGACTCATATTGGAAAGGAACTGGCTCTTGGCATGGTCAGCCGCTCTGGCTTTATCTCTTGCCAGACGTAAGTCCCGCTCTGTTGCCTTTCGTTCGGAAATATCCCGAATGACGATAGTGACCAGTGTGCCGGATGCTGTTTTCAGAGGACTGGATGTCACCTCTGAGGAGAAGCTTGTGCCATTACGACGTCGGCAAATGGTTTCAAAACCCTGTTGCAAGGATTCCGTTTCATATTTCTGTCGGGGAAGAAGATAACCGGCACGCTTGCGGCTCAACATCGCCAGGGGCTGGCCAACAAGCTCCTGCCTGCGATATCCGAACATTTCCTCAACACGGGCATTAACCATAGTGATAATTTCTTCCGTATCCGTTATCACAATGGCATCAGGTGCAGCCTCCAGAAGCCCCCGGAATTTTTTGGTATCCCCTACCAGCTCAGTGACATCGTGCCCCATACCTTCAACACCACTGATACGTCCTCCCGGCTCGACTACCGGTACATTAATAACTTCGATGGTACGGGTTCCCCCATCCTTATGAGGCAGCTCAATTTGAACCGCATCATTTTGCGGGTGACCCTGTAAAACCCCCTGAATAACTTGCCGTAAGGCCTTATGCCCCGATGTACCAGCAAAGACTGGTGCCATAGCCTCAACCAGCTCATCCGATGAATACCCCAAAATATCGCTGACAGATGCACTGATATAGGACACCCGACCGCTGTCGTTCAGCATGTAATAGAAGTAACGCCCCCTGAGCCGCTCCGCCATATGACTGATATTGGTAGCACGCAGATCTTTCAGGGCCTCATCTCGCTCCGAGAGACGGTGAGCCATGGCTGAAATACTTCTTGCCAGCCGACCGGTTTCATCATCCGCTTTATGTTGAAAAGGCAGGTGCCAGTGACCATCCCCCAAATTATCCACCGCACGGGTGAGCCGTACGAGAGGACGCGTAATAAAGCCGGACACTTTCAATACACAGGCACTCACTATCAGCAAGACCAGTAACAGCATCATAGCGCTGTTTATGGCTGGCTGACGTGCTGCCCCCAAGGCTGTTGTTTCACGGATATGAGTGAGCAAAATCCAGCCAGCATCAGGTACAGGGCTGGAGAAATACCAAGTTGGCCAATCCCGGAAGAACACTGTTTCATGGCCTCGTGTCCCACTGTGTACAGGACCATCTACCAGTTTTAATAAAGAGTCGGAACGGAGCCTCAGGGCTGTGTCCCGCAATGAATCATCCGGTCTTGTAGAACGCATATCGGAGTGAATGAAATGGCTATCCCGATCCACAATAACAAAACGAAGGTTACGAGGGTTATCGTGCTTTAGCAGTTCAATAAAACGATCAATCCGTACAAAAAAATACAGTTTGGCAACTTTAGGAGAATGAAACGCAACTACCTTTTCATCAGACATAGGGCTTTTGAACGGTCGCGACCATCCCCATGCATTAGCATCCAGCGGGCTGTCTACCGTTTCAGGCCAGGGTACCTCCTGAAAGCCGGTATCGGCATAGTAAAAGATGCGACCTTTACCAGGTTCACCAAAAAAAATCCCCTGCACAATACGGTCATCTTTGAGAGTGCTGGAGAGTAGGTCATGGTATTCCGATATATGTTCGGGGTGCTTACCCAGACTATGGGAAAGAGCATCCCCAAGAGAGGCAATATGACGAACCTGACCATTCAGTAAGCTGGCAAAGTGCCCAGCCTGTTGCTCCATAAAGGCTTCAACACCGCCTTTGGCAACACGCAGGTTTTCAAGAATATGAATAACAAAAATAACACTATAGAGGAGGGTTATCGGAACAATGGCAAACAAAACGACCTTGTTTCGGATCGACGACCACATGAAACCCCACCTGAATAATGTTGAAAGTATGGTTTAAGCACCTCTGTCATCCCTGTAGTTATTCTATTTTGATCCCATTTTTAGTTACACCAGCCTAGTAGACAGATGAATAACCCGCAAAGGTCTATGCTTGCTAACTTAATGTCTGATGATGCTGCTGCAGCATGGGCTGGCGCTCAGTCTTTATAAACCTGCTGACTTTCCACAAAAAAACGCCCTGCAAAGCAGAGCGTTTTAGAATTTTGACGACGATATCCCGTTTTAGAATGGGATATCATCATCGAAATCATCAAAGCCACCAGAAGGTGCTGCCGCTGGAGCAGGCTGTTGTGCAGGAGCCTGTTGCTGTTGCTGACGCTGGCCGTAACCCTGATTAGCCTGAGACTGCTGTGGAGCACGGTTCTGCTGACCACCTTGTGGCGCCGCCTGCTGGCTCTGATTGTAGTTTCCATAGCCCTGATTCTGTGCAGATTGCTGCGCAGAAGACTGACCGTAACCTTGATTCTGAGTAGGTGCAGGTGCAGGTGCAGGTGCAGGTGCAGGAGTAGACTGACGAGGAGCCTGCTGCTGTCCATAGCCCTGACTACCGCCACCCATGTTGGCGTTACCACCGTCCTGACGGCTATCCAGCATCTGCATGACACCATCGAAGCCGTCTATCACAACTTCTGTGGAGTAGCGATCCTGACCCTGCTGATCCTGCCACTTGCGTGTTTGCAGTTTGCCTTCCAGGTAAACCTTGGAGCCTTTGCGCAGGTACTGACCAGCCACCTCTGCCAGCTTGCCAAACAGTACAACGCGGTGCCATTCCGTGCGTTCCTGACGCTGATTGGTGTTCTTGTCGATCCAAGATTCGCCAGTAGCAACACTCAGGTTGGTGACAGCACTGCCATTGGGGGTATAGCGAACTTCCGGATCCCCTCCAAGGTTACCTACCAGTATGACCTTATTGATGCCACTTCGAGCCATTGCCGTCTCCCATTTCTAATCTAATAACTGTCTATAAGAACGCTATCTAATAACGTATTGAATGGCCTGCCTGTGCACAAGCCATTTTAAATTTGATTCTGCCGACGACCTGGCTAATTACCAATCTCCGTACTGGCGCAGATGCTGCTCATTCAGTTGATCTGTGTCGACCTTCAGATAAGCCTTCTGTTCTTCAACGATCAGGGATACTTCCCTGACCCCTGCCACCGTAGCGAGACGGTCGTTCATTCGGCCAGCTTCTTCCGGGGCAACCGGATAAAGGTCCAGCACGATACTGCTGACATAAGAGGGGTTATTCATGGTAACAGACAATAACCACCAGAGGGCAGTCGCAATTGCCACCAAAGCATAGATTCCCGTTTCACCATACTGCTGGTAGAAATAACCGGATACAGCTCCGCCCAATCCTGCACCAAGAAACTGGAATGTGGAAAAGGCTCCCATTGCCGTTCCACGACTCCCCGCCGGAGCAATACGACTCACCAGAGAGGGCAATGTCGCTTCCAGATAATTAAAGGCAGTAAAAAACAGCAGAACACCACCCACCAAAGCAGTTAAATGGCTTCGCCCCAGCCAAAGCACGGTTTGCGCCAGCAGCAGCAATATAATCGCGCCTATCATAATAGGGCGAATCAGGCGTTTTTTCTCTCCAATAATGATAAAGGGCACCATGGCAAAAAATGACACGCCCATAGATAAGAGATACACCCACCAGTGCTGTTCACGGGGTAACCCTGCAAGCTTTTGTAGAGCCACAGGCAAATGCACAAACAGCGCCATCAATACAAAGTGCAAAGTAAATACACCGGCATTCAAACGCAGTAATTGTTTATGGCTCAGTACAACACGAATTTGAGAGGTGGCCGTTACAGTTTCGCGATTGGCCTTCTGCCGAACCGGTGTGGGCACACCAAAGACCACCAGCACCATGGCTACCACCGCCATCACGGCAGATACATGAAACAGCCCGGAAATACCCCATTCATCCGCCAGAACAGGCCCAGCTACCATGGATAAACAGAAGGACAATCCAATACTCATACCCACCATCGCCATAGCACGTGAGCGGTTTTCTTCCCGGGTTAAATCAGCAATAAGAGCTGTAATCGCGGCAGCAATAGCCCCAGCGCCTTGAAGAAAGCGCCCGGCAATTACGCCCATAATCGAATCACTGCTACCAGCGAGCAGGCTTCCCAGAGCAAAGATCAACAGCCCACCCAGAATCACCGGTTTACGACCAATACGGTCAGACAATAAACCCGCAGGAATTTGCAGGAGAGACTGGGTCAGTCCGTACGCGCCAATAGCCATACCCACAAGAAAGGGTGTACTACCAGTCAGTTCATCTGCATACGCTGCCATAACCGGCAGCAGTATAAACAGCCCCATCATGCGCAGGGCAAAAACAAGAGCAAGAGAGGACGCGGCTCTCACTTCCAGTGAATTCATTCTTTATTACGTCACTACCATTTATTGAACATTTAGCCGAACCCACAACTATACCAGTGCATCCAGAATCCGGCACAAAGTAATCATCCATTCCCTCTAGGGATTAAACCCCCTCAGCCATTGTATTCGCCTACTGAGATTGCGCCACGACTCTTAACGTAACTGAATGATTCACAGGCTTACCTGCTTTATAATCGTCCGGTTCTCTATGGGAGTTATTTTGTGGATTCCATTACTGTACGCGGCGCGCGCACTCATAATCTCAAAAATATTGATGTCAATCTGCCCAGGGATAAGCTGATTGTCATTACCGGGCTGTCGGGGTCAGGCAAATCGTCGCTGGCGTTTGATACTTTATATGCCGAAGGCCAGCGCCGGTATGTAGAATCTCTCTCAGCCTATGCCCGCCAGTTCCTCTCGATGATGGAAAAACCGGACGTTGACCATATTGAAGGTTTGTCCCCTGCCATTTCTATCGAGCAGAAGTCCACCAGCCATAACCCACGTTCTACCGTGGGTACCATCACCGAAATTTACGACTACCTGCGTCTGTTGTTCGCACGGGTCGGTACACCTCGCTGCCCGAAGCATCACCATCCGTTGGAAGCACAAACTATCAGCCAGATGGTGGATCAAGTGCTCGATCTGCCGGAGGGATCCAAGCTGATGGTGCTGGCACCGGTTGTCCGTGCTCGCAAAGGTGAACACCTCCATGTCTTCAGTGAACTGAAAAGTCAGGGCTTTATCCGTGCCCGCATCAACGGCATTGTGACCGATCTGGACACGCCACCGGCATTGGAAAAGAACAAGAAGCACACGATTGAAGTGGTTGTGGATCGCATCAAGGTGCGGGGCGACCTTCAGCTGCGCCTGTCCGAATCCTTTGAAACCGCTCTGGGTTTAACTGATGGTCTGGCCACCGTCAGCTTCATGGATGGCGAAGCAGACGACATTGTCTTCTCAGCACGCTTTGCCTGCCCAGAGTGTGGCTACAGCATTAACGAACTGGAGCCCCGCCTGTTCTCCTTCAACAATCCGGCCGGTGCCTGCCCCAGCTGTGATGGCTTGGGTGTGAAGCAGTTCTTCGACCAGGATCGCATCATCCATAATCCGGAATTGACACTGGCAGAAGGTGCCATTCGTGGGTGGGATCGCCGCAGCGTGTACTACTTCCATATGTTGAAGTCTCTGGCCAGGCACTGTGGTTTCTCTATCGATACGCCTTTTGAAGAACTCTCTGGTGATCATCAGGATATTATCCTTCACGGCTCTGGTGATGACCTGATCGATTTCAGCTATATAAACGACCGTGGCGATATTTACAAAAAGCGCCACCGCTTTGAGGGCATCATTCCCAACTTTGAGCGTCGCTACAAAGACACAGAATCCCAGTCTGTTCGGGAAGACCTGAGCAAATACGTCGCCACCCAGCCTTGCCCTAAGTGCAAAGGCACCCGTCTGCGGGAAGAAGCACGCAATGTGTTTATTGAAGACACAAACCTGCCACAAGTATCCTGTCTTCCTGTTGAAGGGGCGCTGCAACACTTTGAGGCCCTGAATCTCACCGGCCAGAAAGGGGAGATTGCATCCAAGATTCTGAAGGAGATTCAGGAGCGCCTCAGCTTCCTGAATAACGTAGGCCTGAACTACCTTACCCTCGACCGCAGTGCCGACACCCTTTCCGGCGGTGAAGCCCAGCGCATCCGCCTTGCCAGTCAGATTGGTGCGGGCCTTGTAGGTGTCATGTATATTCTCGATGAGCCGTCTATCGGCCTCCACCAGCGAGATAACGACCGCCTGCTAAAAACCCTCACTCGCCTTCGTGATCTTGGCAATACGGTTATCGTCGTGGAACACGATGAAGATGCGATCCGTACCGCAGACTATGTGCTGGATATCGGCCCTGGTGCCGGTGTGCACGGCGGTCAGATTATTGCCAGCGGTACACCTGAAGAAGTCATGGACAACGAGAAGTCCATTACCGGTCAGTACCTGGCAGGGGTTCGCCGTATTGAAGTGCCTTCCAGGCGTGTTCCTGTGGATAAGAAGCGCAAGCTGATGCTTTCAGGTTGCTCCGGCAATAATCTGAAGAATGTTAATCTGGACGTTCCCCTGGGTCTGCTGACCTGCGTGACGGGCGTGTCTGGCTCGGGCAAATCCACACTGGTAAATGGTACGCTCTACCCCATTCTGGCGGAGAAGCTGAACGGGGCCACAACCCTGACAGCGGCTCCGTGGAAAAAACTGAAGGGCCTTGAGCATGTGGATAAGTGTATCGACATCGACCAAAGCCCTATCGGCCGAACACCACGCTCCAACCCTGCGACCTATACCGGTATTTTCACGCCTATCCGTGAACTTTTTGCAGGCACACAGGAAGCCCGCTCCCGTGGTTACAAGCCTGGCCGATTCAGCTTTAACGTGAAGGGTGGCCGTTGTGAGGCTTGTCAGGGTGATGGCGTAATCAAAGTGGAAATGCACTTCCTGCCAGACATCTATGTACCCTGTGACGTCTGCAAAGGCAAACGCTACAACCGTGAAACTCTGGAAGTGAAGTACAAAGGCAAGAGCATTGATGAAGTTCTGGAGATGACCGTGGAAGAAGCACTACCTTTCTTCGACGCCATTCCTGCCCTCAAACGTAAACTGCAAACTTTAATGGATGTAGGCTTGTCGTATATTCACCTCGGCCAGAACGCGACCACTCTTTCTGGCGGTGAAGCCCAGCGGGTCAAACTGGCTAAAGAACTGTCCAAACGGGATACCGGCAAAACCTTCTACATCCTCGATGAACCAACCACTGGCCTGCACTTTGAAGATATTCAACTACTGCTAAAGGTTCTGCACCGTCTGCGTGATCATGGCAACACCGTTTTGGTGATTGAGCATAACCTGGATGTGATTAAAACCGCAGACTGGGTTGTAGATCTTGGCCCGGAAGGGGGGGACGGCGGCGGACAGATTATCGCTACCGGCACGCCGGAGGAGGTAGCTGATATGGAGGTTTCCCATACTGGCCGTTTCCTGAAACCAATGCTGGCGTAATCAGCATACTGGCTGGATCTGCTGGAACATGCCTTTACAGGTTGTCAGGCTACAACTAATTCCCGATATTAAAAGCCGCAGCAATGAAATCATCTGCGGCTTATGCGAGAAACTCTGATTAGCTGTTGTAGACGGTAAGTGCCGCCTCAGTCGCTCCTGCTTTACCCAAAACCGCTTGCAGCGCTCCCAGACAGAACAGGACATTTGTTTTGGTCGCTGCACAACCCATCAGGCCAATTCGCCAAACCTTACCCGCAAAATCGCCCAAGCCTGCGCCGATTTCCAGATTGTAGTCTGCCAACAGCTGAGCACGCACAGCAGCTTCATCAATGTTTTCAGGAACAGTCACGAGATTCAACTGTGCCAAACGCTCTTCAATAGGAACGACCATTTCCATGCCTATAGCTTCAAGACCAGCTACCAAAGCGTTGTGGTGTAACTGATGACGCGCCCAGGAGTTCTCAATGCCCTCTTCCTGCAAAATTACCAGAGATTCATGAAGAGCATAGAGCGTATTGACAGGAGCGGTATGATGATAGGCACGCTTGGCACCTTTGCCCCAGTAACCCATGACCAGATTCAGATCGAGGAACCAACTTTGCACCCTGGTTTTACGATTCTGAATTTTATCCACAGCCTTCTGGCTAAAACTCACAGGGGAGAGGCCGGGTACACAGGAGAGACACTTCTGGGTTCCGGAGTAGATGGCATCAATGCCCCAGGCATCCACTTCCAGCTGGCTGCCACCGAGAGAAGTTACGGCATCAACGATGGTCAGGCAGTTATGCTCCCGAGCCAGGGCACACAGCTTTTCTGCATCACTGCGGGCACCGGTAGAGGTCTCGGCATGAACAAAGGCCAGAATCGCAGCATCAGGATGAGACTTCAGGGTTTCTTCAACAGCAGCAGAGTCAACAGCTCGACCCCATTCGCCCTGGACAATAATAACTTCACCACCACAGCGTTCTACATTCTCTTTCATCCGCATACCGAATACGCCATTGATACAGACGACCACTTTGTCTTCCGGCTCAACCAGATTAGCAAAACAGGTTTCCATACCAGCCGAACCGGGAGCAGACACGGGCAAAGTCAGGGTATTCTCTGTGCGGAATGCGTATTGAAGCAGATGCTTCACTTCATCCATCATACGAACGAATTCTGGATCAAGGTGACCGACGGTTGGGCGAGAAAGGGCCTCAGTAACTCGAGGATAAACATCTGAAGGGCCAGGGCCCATAAGTGTACGTTTTGGCGGATGAAAAGATTGAATCGTCATGTATACCCTGCTCAATAATTCTCGATTTTAGAAGCACATGGAATCATATCAGTCTTTTTGCGTAAAAATATTCAAAATGTTAAAGAAATAAGGAACCCCACTATTACGACAGCACCCCCAGCAAAAACATAAGCATCCTGCAATTGACTTCGCATAAACATCAAAGTCTTAAATCGATAAATGGCATAGATAGGAATAAAGAAAACAACGGCAGCCATCATTGGTGCAACCAATCCGGCGATAACCTTTAAGATATTCCAGTTGCATACAGCTGCCAGCCAGCAACCAATAGCTGCAATAGCAATACTTATTCTGTGAACAGATGCCGGTGACGTTGTGGTTTTCCCAAAAAAGCGATTAATAGCGTGGGAAAGAATGCCATTAATTAATTCGACCGTTCCCAGAAAAAATCCCAGAAATGACGTTGTTATCGAAAGAAAAGCGATGAGCGGAGCTATAAAAAAGAACCAGTTATTGCCAGAACTGTTGGCAAGCACTGAAAGAATAGGAAGATTGCTGTGCTGCTCAACAACCAGTGTGTCTTTGGGAAGGGACAGCAGACATGAGAGAACAAAAAACATAATCACAACAAAGAGAAAAACGGTACTGAGGAGATGAATATTATCTATTGTTCGATAATGATCTTCCGTTTTTCCTCCGTGTTCCCTGTATCGCCTGGCCATAACTGCACACATAGGCGCATGATAGAAAGAAAATATAACGACAGGCAATCCAAATAAAATGACCCTCCAGAACTCACCATGCCCTGGAATGTAAAACAGATAATCCAGCTCCCAATGAGGGATGAGGTAAATTCCCATAAAGAGCATGATAATTGTGAGCGGCACTACCATCGCGCTAGCCACACGCAGCAGCCACTTCTCACCACCGACTAAAACCGTAACCAGCATCATAATCAACACGGCTGAAATATAGATATTATCTGGTACATGATGCTGAAGTTGGTGACGAATGAAGCTGGACGTAATATTTGTAATACCAATGGAATAAATAAGAAGTGTTGGAAAAACAGATAGAAAACAGATAAGGAGAAAGATACCTGAATAACGCTTTGGGAAAATATGTTGTATTACGCTGTGCATATCGGCGCTGGGCATTTCCGGACTGAGACAAACTCTGGACAGGTTGCGGTGGCTAAGCATCACCAAAGGCAGACAGAAAAGCGTGAGTGTAAGAATTGGTAATATCCCCCCAGTTCCAATAGCGAAGGGAAGATACAGCACACCAGCCCCGAGTCCGGTTCCTGCCAGTGCGAAAACCCATGCCAATTCATGACGGCTCAACAACAAGTTCTTTTTCTTTTGTCTATCCAAACCAAATCCCCCGATACACCGGCATGTCAGTATAGATTCAGATTCGTGTTGGAAATGATCAAAAGAGGCCAAGTCTGTTGAGATTTTATAATTCACTTTTTTAAGACAAAAAAAACCGGGCTAAAAGCCCGGTTTTTCAGATCTGGAGATCTTATTCCTCGTCAGCAGCTTCCACTGCAACAGGGCGATCAACCAGTTCAACGTATGCCATAGGAGCAGCATCGCCTTGACGGAAGCCACACTTCAGGATACGGATGTAACCACCAGGACGCTCTTTGTAGCGAGGGCCCAGATCAGTAAACAGCTTACCAACGGTAGCTTTGTTACGCAGGCGGTCAAATGCCAGACGGCGGTTGGCTACGGAGTCTTCCTTAGCCAGAGTAATCAGAGGCTCTGCTACACGGCGCAGTTCTTTGGCCTTGGGCAGAGTCGTCTTGATCACTTCGTGCTCAACCAGGGAAGCAGTCATGTTCTTGAACATCGCCTGGCGATGTGAACTGTTCCGGTTAAGCTTACGTCCACTCTTACGATGACGCATGATTCTTCATCCTTACCAGATAGACTGGTGGTTTAAGCTGAAACCTTGTCGTCGGACTTCAAGCTAGCCGGTGGCCAGTTGTCCAGGCGCATGCCCAGACTCAAACCACGAGAAGCGAGAACGTCTTTGATCTCGGTAAGGGACTTTTTGCCCAGGTTCGGGGTTTTCAGCAGCTCAACCTCAGTGCGCTGAATCAGATCTCCGATGTAGTAAATGTTCTCTGCCTTCAGGCAGTTGGCGCTACGTACAGTCAGCTCCAGATCATCTACAGGACGCAACAAGATAGGATCGACTTCGTCTTCCTTCTGCTCCGGTTCGGGTTCTGCATCACCTTCCAGGTCAACGAAGACTGCCAGTTGTTGCTGCAGAATAGTAGCAGCGCGACGGATAGCTTCGTCTGGATCCAGGGTACCATTGGTTTCCAGATCCAGGACCAGTTTGTCGAGATCAGTACGCTGTTCTACACGCGCACGCTCAACAACATAGGAAACTCTGTGCACTGGGCTGTAAGTAGCATCCAACTGGAGACGACCGATTGAACGTGTCTCTTCTTCATCGGTGCGACGCTGATCTGCAGTTTCATAACCGCGACCACGACGAACCAGAAGCTTCATGTTCAGATCGCCCTTTTCGCTTACGTGAGCAATCACGTGCTCAGGGTTCAAGATCTCAACATCGTGATCCAGCTGAATATCACCAGCAGTAACAACACCCGCCCCTTTATGGGACAGGGTCAGGGTCGCTTCATCGCGACCGGTCATGTTTATCGCAAGACCTTTCAGATTCAGGAGGATGTCGATGACATCTTCCTGAACACCTTCTACTGTGCTGTACTCATGCTGCACCCCGTCGATCTCGGCTTCGACAACAGCACATCCTGGCATTGAGGACAGCAGAATACGCCGCAGTGCATTACCCAACGTATGACCAAAGCCACGCTCGAGTGGTTCGAGAGTAATCTTGGCACGCGTTGCGCTGTGTTCCTCAACGTCGATGTGACGCGGAGTCAAAAATTCTGTAGCCGAGTTCTGCATGGATGAACACCCCACCTAGTTATCTATCCCTTACTTGGAGTACAGCTCGACGATCAGGTTCTCGTTGATGTCGGCTGACAGATCACTCCGCTCAGGCTGTGCCTTGAAAGTACCTTCTTTCTTCTTGGCATCAACCTCTACCCACACGGAGAAACCGCGTTGGGCGGCCAGTTCCAGAGCAGCGTTGATACGCAACTGGTTCTTAGCCTTCTCGCGGACAGCGACAACATCACCAGGCTTAACCTGGTAGGACGGGATGTTGACTGTCTTACCATTTACCATAATGGCCTTGTGGCTCACCAGCTGACGTGATTCAGCGCGGGTGGAACCAAAGCCCATACGGTATACTACATTATCAAGGCGACCTTCCAACAGTTGCAACAGGTTTACGCCAGTTGCGCCTTTCAGACGATCAGCTTCTTTGTAGTAGTTGCGGAATTGCTTTTCCAGTACACCGTACAAACGACGTACTTTCTGCTTTTCACGCAGCTGGACACCGTAGTCGGACAGACGTCCGCGACGTTGACCATGTTGTCCGGGGATTACCTCAGCGCGACACTTGGACTCGTGTGGACGTACACCGCTCTTCAGGAAGAGATCAGTGCCTTCACGACGAGACAGCTTGCACTTGGGACCGATATATCTTGCCATTTTGACCGTATCTCCTGTTTACACGCGACGCTTTTTAGGCGGACGACAGCCGTTGTGCGGGATCGGGGTAACATCAGTGATGTTAGTGATCTTGTATCCGCAGGCATTCAGTGCGCGTACAGCAGACTCACGGCCTGGGCCGGGGCCTTTTACACAAACGTCAAGATTCTTCAGACCGTACTCAGCGGCTGCATTTCCCGCGCGCTCCGCTGCTACCTGGGCAGCAAATGGAGTGCTCTTACGGGAGCCACGGAAACCAGAACCACCAGCAGTGGCCCAGGAAAGCGTGTTGCCCTGGCGATCGGTAATTGTCACGATGGTGTTATTGAAGGAAGCGTGGATGTGTGCAACACCGTCCACAACTGTCTTCTTCACCTTTTTACGTGAACGAATACCTGGCTTTGCCATATCAGAATTGTTCCTGTATTCAGACGACTGGAAGAACCAGTTGTTTACTTACGAATCGGTTTACGTGGGCCCTTACGGGTGCGCGCATTAGTTTTAGTGCGCTGTCCACGAACCGGAAGATTGCGACGATGACGCAGACCGCGGTAGCAGCCCAGGTCCATCAGACGCTTGATATTCATGTTGATTTCGCGACGCAGGTCACCTTCGACGGTGAAGTCACCGACGGCGGTACGCAGTTTCTCGATATCATCATCGCTCAGATCAGAGATCTTGGCACTTGGATTAACACCAGTAGCCGCACAGATTTTCTGAGCAGTGTGCTGACCAACACCAAAAATGTAGGTCAGAGAGATAACAGTATGTTTGTTATCCGGGATATTGACGCCAGCAATACGGGCCATTCAATCGTCTCCGTGAGTTTCGCCTAATTGCAACGCGAAGGTCTAAACCCAAATCGAAAGGTGCCGCATAATACATGCTAAACCTTCTCAAAGCAACCGCCTGGCTTTCAGTGAGCCTATCAGCTCAAGCCAGGCGTGTATCCCAATGGGATCTCGTAAGAGTGTCGCTTAGTTCAATTTGGTCTCAAACCGAGCGATTAGCCCTGACGCTGCTTATGTCGGGGTTCTTTGCTGCAGATTACGCGAACAGCACCCTTACGCTTGATGATCTTGCAATCGCGGCAGATCTTCTTTACAGAAGCACGAACTTTCATTGTTCTCTCCACTATCGGCAGAGTTATGTTTCCTATCGGATCAGGCCGCCGGAACCATAACCCTTAAGATTAGCTTTTTTCATCAGGGACTCATACTGATTTGACATCAGATGAGACTGAATCTGCGCCATGGTATCCATGACAACTACTACAACGATCAGCAGTGATGTACCACCTAAGTAGAATGGTACGTTTGCCCATACCACCAGGAACTGGGGCAGCAGACAAACTGCAGTCATGTAAACAGCGCCAACCAGAGTAAGCTTTGTCAGAACGCTATCAATGTAGCGAGCTGTATGCTCACCCGGACGGATACCGGGAATAAAGGCTCCTGACTTCTTCAGGTTATCTGCAACGTCTTTCGGATTGAAAACCAGTGCAGTGTAGAAGAAGCAGAAAAATACAATACCAATCGTGAACAATACAATGTTCAGCGGTTGGCCTGGCCCCAGGGCCAGAGCAACATCCTGCAACCAGCTCATACCTTCACTCTGACCAAACCATTGTGCAATGGAGGCAGGGAACAGCAGAATACTGGAGGCGAAGATCGCTGGAATAACACCAGCCATATTCACCTTAAGTGGCAGGTGACTGCTCTGAGCCGCGAACACCTTGCGACCTTGCTGGCGCTTAGCGTAGTTCACTGTAATGCGGCGTTGGCCACGTTCTACATAGACTACACCAGCGATGACGGCGACAGCCAGTACGGCAACCACCAGCAAAGCAAGGATATTCACGTCACCCTGACGGGCTGACTCGAAGGACTGCACAATGGCGCCCGGCAGCCCTGCGACAATACCTGCGAAAATCAGAATCGAGATACCGTTACCGATACCACGCTCTGTAACTTGTTCGCCGAGCCACATCATGAACACGGCACCTGTCACAAATGTTGCGACAGCCACAAAGTAAAAGCTGAAGTCGGTAGTGAACGCCACACCCTGATTCGCCAGGCCAACAGTCATACCAGTACCCTGAATCAGGGCAAGGATGACTGTACCATAGCGGGTGTATTGGCTGATCTTACGACGACCGCTTTCACCTTCTTTCTTAAGTTGTTCCAGCTGAGGGCTGACCACTGTCATCAGCTGCATGATAATCGATGCAGAGATGTAGGGCATGATTCCCAAAGCCAGTACAGACATGCGCTCCAATGCACCACCGGAGAACATGTTGAAGAGACCAAGAATGGTTCCTTCGTTCTGGCTAAACAACTGTGCCAATCTATCTGGGTTGATACCGGGAACGGGGATATGAGCCCCGATCCGGTATACCAGGATGGCAAGAAAGACAAACCGTACGCGAGACCAGAGCTCGCTCAGTCCGTTCTGATTTCCCACAGGTAATGTCTTAGCCATTTAGTCCTCGATTTTACCACCAGCGGCTTCGATAGCGGCACGGGCACCCTTGGTGACTGCCAGTCCCTTGATGGTAACAGCCTTGCTCAGCTCACCAGACAGAACAACTTTGGCACGCTTGATGCCGCCGTTGATCAGGTCTGCTGCGCGCAGGGCTTCCAGATCGATAACTTCTGCATCAACCTTGGCCAGTTCAGCCAGGCGGATTTCAGCAGTTATACGAGCCAGACGAGAGCTAAAGCCGTACTTTGGAAGACGACGCTGCAGTGGCTGCTGACCGCCTTCAAAACCTGGCTTAACGCCGCCGCCGGAACGGGACTTCTGACCTTTGTGACCACGGCCACCAGTCTTACCGATTCCGCTACCGATACCACGACCGACGCGCTTACCACTCTTGTGGCTACCTTCGGCCGGAGACAGAGTATTCAGTTTCATATTACTCTCCTTCGACGCGAACGAGGTAGTTAACCTTGTTCACCATACCGCGAACGGAAGGGGTATCTTCCACTTCTACGGTGTGACCGATTCGACGCAGGCCAAGACCCTGAACGCAGGCCTTGTGGCTTTTCAGTCGACCGTTAGCACTCTTTACGAGTGTCACTTTGATCTTCTTGTCTGCCATGGGAACCTCACAGGATCTCGTCGACAGTCTTGCCGCGCTTGGCTGCAACTTCTTCAGGAGCGCGAACGCCCTTCAGACCGTTGAATGTAGCGCGAACAACGTTGACTGGGTTGGTAGAACCGTAGCACTTGGCCAGTACGTTCTGAACACCGGCAACTTCCAGTACGGCACGCATTGCGCCACCGGCGATAACACCGGTACCTTCAGAAGCAGGCTGCATGTAGATCTTGGAAGCGCCGTGAGCAGCTTTCACCGGGTACTGAATGGTAGTGCCATTCAGATCAACCTGGATCATGTTGCGACGAGCGGATTCCATAGCCTTCTGGATAGCGACTGGCACTTCACGCGCCTTGCCACGACCGAAGCCTACTTTGCCTTTGCCGTCGCCAACAACAGTCAGAGCGGTGAAGCCGAAGATACGACCACCCTTAACTACCTTGGCAACGCGGTTTACTTGAACCAGCTTTTCGATAAGGCCTTCGTCGTTAGCCTTGTCTTTGCGATCTTCTTTAGCCATGACGACCCCTTAGAATTCCAGTCCGTTTTCACGAGCTGCGTCAGCCAGAGCCTTCACACGACCGTGATACTTAAATCCGGAACGGTCAAAGGCCACCTTAGCAATACCAGCTGCCTTAGCACGCTCGGCTACCAGAGCACCAACCTTAGTGGCGGCGTCTACGTTACCGGTGGCTTCGCCGCGCAGTTCCTTCTCTACAGTAGAAGCTGCTGCCAGAACCTTGCCGCCTTCCGCGTCAATCACCTGTGCGTAGATGTGACGTGGAGTGCGGTGCACGGTCAGGCGGGCAACGCGAAGTTCACGCATTTTCATCCGTGAGCGCTTTGCACGGCGCAGACGGGCTACTTTCTTTTCGCTCATAATCTTACCCTTATTTACCTAACCGTTACTTCTTCTTGGCTTCCTTGCGGCGAACCATTTCATCAGCGTAACGGACACCCTTACCCTTATAAGGTTCAGGACGACGGAAGTCACGGATTTCGGCAGCTACCTGACCAACCAGTTGCTTGTCGATACCCTTGATCAGGACTTCAGTCTGACTTGGAGTTTCTGCAGTTACACCTTCAGGAAGAGCATACTCAACCGGATGGGAGAAACCCAGAGACAGGTTCAGAGTCTTGCCTTTTACCTGAGCACGGTAACCAACACCGATCAGCTGCAGCTTCTTTTCGAAGCCAGCATGAACGCCGGTTACCATGTTGCTGACCAGCGCACGAGTGGTGCCGGACATAGCTCGGGATTGCTTGCTTCCATCACGGGCTTCAAAAGTCAGGATGTTTTCTTCCTGCTTGATTTCTACCGCGTTATGGATATCCATCTGCAGTTGGCCCTTGCTGCCTTTAACAGCAATGTGACCAGCAGACAGAGTAACTTGTACACCGGAAGGAAGTTCAACCGGGGTCTTCGCGACACGAGACATTCCGATCCTCCCTTAGAATACGGTGCAGATTACTTCGCCACCAACACCCTGAGAACGGGCAGCGCGATCAGTCATCACGCCCTTGTTAGTGGATACAATAGCAACACCCAGACCACCGTTAACCTTTGGCAGGTCAGCAGCAGCTGCGTAGTTACGCAGACCAGGACGACTTACGCGCTTGATCTCTTCAATAACAGGTTTGCCTTCAAAGTACTTCAGCTCGATAGTCAGCTGAGCCTTTACTTCACCTTCTACCTTGTAGTCGGTGATGTAGCCTTCGCTCTTCAGAACGTCGGCAACAGCAGCCTTAATCTTTGAAGCAGGCATAACGACAGAAGCATGTTCTGCCATCTGGGCATTACGGATGCGAGTTAGCATATCTGCTAACGGGTCCTGCATACTCATGGTTGCTCTCTCCTAGTCAACGACCTTACCAGCTAGCCTTAGTCAGGCCTGGAACATCACCGCGCATCGCAGCTTCACGCAGCTTGATGCGACTCAGACCGAACTTACGCAGGTATGCGTGAGGACGACCGGTGATACGACAGCGGTTACGCAGTCGTGCCTTGGAAGCGTCACGTGGCTGCTTTTGCAGAGCCACGGTAGCGTCCCAACGCTCTTCTTCAGAGCTGGCAGGGTTGTTGATAATAGCTTTCAGTTCAGCGCGCTTCTGGGCGTACTTAGCAACAGTTTTCTGTCGCTTCAGTTCGCGCTGCTTCATGGATTCCTTAGCCATATACTTCGTTACCTCAGTTACGGAAAGGGAAGTTAAACGCTTTCAGAAGCGCACGACCTTCGTCATCAGACTTGGCGGTCGTAGTAAAGGTGATGTCCAGACCGCGCAGAGTATCAATCTTGTCGTAATCGATCTCTGGGAACATGATCTGTTCTTTCACACCCATGCTGTAGTTGCCACGACCGTCAAAAGACTTGGCACTCACACCGCGGAAGTCACGTACACGTGGCAGCGCGATATCAACCAGACGTTCCAGGAACTCGTACATACGCTCATCGCGCAGAGTTACCTTAACGCCGATTGGCCATCCTTCACGGACTTTGAAGCCAGCAACGGATTTGCGAGCTTTGGTCACAACAGGCTTCTGACCAGCGATCTTCTGCAGATCGCCCAGAGCGTGTTCGATAACCTTTTTGTCGCCGATAGCTTCACCAACACCCATGTTCAGGGTGATTTTGGTGATCTTTGGTACTTCGTTAACGTTCTTGAGGCCCAGCTCTTTTTGCAGAGCGGGTACAAGTTCCTCACGAAACTTTCTCTTAAATTCAGCCATTTGCCAGCCCCTTACGCGTCAACCGGTTTGCCAGTGGACTTAAACACGCGCTGCTTCTTACCATCTTCGATGGAGAAACCTACACGGTCAGCCTTGCTAGCTTCCGGATTCCAGATGGCAACGTTGGAAGCTTGAATAGGCGCTTCTTTTTCAACGATACCGCCAGGCTGGCCCAGCATCGGGTTAGGCTTCTGGTGCTTCTTCACCATGTTCACGCCCTGTACCAGGACACGACCATCGGTGTTTACAGCCAGAACCTTGCCACGCTTGCCTTTGTCTTTGCCAGCAATGACTACGATTTCATCGTCACGACGAATCTTTTTCACGGTAACTCCTTACAGCACTTCAGGTGCAAGAGAGATGATCTTCATAAACTGCTCACCGCGCAGTTCACGAGTCACCGGGCCAAAGATACGGGTGCCGATAGGCTGGTTCTGCGCATTCAGCAGAACAGCTGCGTTGCCATCGAAACGGATCAGAGATCCATCAGGACGACGAACACCCTTACGAGTGCGAACGACCACGGCATTCATAACCTGGCCTTTCTTCACTTTACCGCGAGGAATTGCTTCCTTTACGGTGACTTTGATGATGTCACCGATACCAGCATAACGACGGTGGGAGCCACCCAGTACCTTGATGCACTGAACGCGACGGGCACCGCTGTTATCTGCTACTTCGAGTTGTGTCTCGGTCTGAATCATACCAGTTCTCCTCAAACTGCAGACTCAAGCCGGCCTTACGGCCGGTTGATAGCCTTATATTTGAGTCGCACGCTCTTCAATGGAAACAAGTTCAAAAGACTTGTTCTTTGACAGAGGACGAGTCTCACGGATAACGACAGTGTCACCCATTTTGCACTCATTCTTCTCGTCGTGAGCATGCAATTTCGTAGAACGCTTTACGATCTTGCCGTAAAGCGGATGCGTTACACGGCGCTCAACGAGGACAGTAATGGTTTTGTCCATTTTGTCGCTCACGACCTTGCCGGTCAGTGTACGGACTTTCTTGGTCTCTGCCATCTTTATTTACCTGCCTTCTCAGTCAGCACCGACTTAACTCGGGCAATATCCCGACGGACCTGCTTCAGCAGATGAGTCTGCTTCAGCTGACCAGTAGTCATTTGCATGCGGTAGTTAAACTGATCCCGCAGCAGATCGATCAGCTGAGTGTTCAGCTCATCGATAGACTTTTCACGCAGCTCTGCCGCATTCATCACATCACACCCCGCTTAACGAAAACTGTCTTCAGAGGCAGCTTGGCGGCGGCCAGAGCAAACGCTTCGCGCGCCAGCTCTTCAGAAACGCCTTCCATTTCGTACAGGACACGACCTGGCTGAATCTGAGCTACCCAGTATTCAACGCTACCCTTACCTTTACCTTGACGAACCTCGAGAGGCTTCTTGGTAATTGGCTTGTCTGGGAAGATCCGTATCCAGATCTTACCGCCACGCTTAACGTGACGAGTCATTGCCCGACGAGCAGCTTCGATTTGGCGAGCTGTTATACGTCCACGGCCAACAGCCTTCAATGCGTATTCGCCGAAGCTGACCTTGGAACCGCGCTGAGCCAGACCGCGGTTGCGGCCCTTCATCTGCTTGCGGAATTTAGTACGCTTAGGTTGGAGCATCGTCGTAACTCCTTACTTCTTAGCGGCCGGCTTCTTGCGAGGACGACGAGCAGGTTTCTTCTGCTCCTTCTCTTCCTCACGAACACCGCCGATAACTTCGCCCTTGAAGATCCACACCTTGACGCCAATAACACCGTAGGTGGTATGGGCTTCGTAGGTGGCGTAATCGATATCAGCACGCAGGGTGTGCAGAGGCACACGACCTTCGCGGTACCATTCGGTACGTGCGATTTCAGCACCGCCCAGACGGCCGGACAACTGAATCTTGATACCTTTAGCGCCGAGGCGCATTGCGTTCTGTACGGAACGCTTCATAGCGCGACGGAACATTACGCGACGCTCCAGCTGACCAGCAATGCTCTGGGCAACCAGTTTTGCGTCAGTCTCAGGCTTGCGCACTTCTTCGATGTTGACGTGAACAGGCACGCCCATCATCTTGTTCAGTTCCTGACGCAGCTTCTCGACATCTTCACCCTTCTTACCAATCACGATACCAGGACGGGCAGTGTGGATGGTTACGCGAGCGCTTTGCGCTGGACGCTGGATGTCGATACGGCTAACAGAAGCGTTCTTCAGTTTCTCTTCCAGGTAGGAACGAACTTTCAGATCCGCATTCAGTTTGTCAGCGTATTCGGTACCTTCGGCGTACCATACGGAAGTATGGTCCTTAACGATACCCAGGCGAATACCTGTAGGATGTACTTTTTGACCCATCTGATCGCTCCTTAAACCTCTGCAACCTTAACGGTAATGTGGCAAGACCGCTTCAGGATGCGATCAGCACGGCCTTTGGCACGTGGCTTGATGCGCTTCAGTGTCATACCTTCGTTAACAAACGCAGAAGACACCTTCAGTTCATCAATATCCATACCTTCGTTGTGCTCAGCATTAGCTACAGCAGACTCGAGTACTTTCTTAACCAGGACAGCAGCTTTTTTGGTGCTGAAGGTCAGGGTTTCCAGAGCTTCTGCAACATTCTTTCCGCGAATCAGGTCGACAACCAAGCGAGCCTTCTGGGCAGAAATGCGAGCGCCGTTGTGTGTAGCAGCTACTTCTTTCATCTCAATACCCCTTAGCGCTTCTTGGCCTTCTTGTCTGCAGCGTGGCCGCGATAGGTGCGGGTAGCTGCAAACTCGCCCAGCTTGTGACCGACCATCTCTTCAGAGACGAATACAGGCACGTGCTGACGACCGTTGTGAACCGCGATAGTCAGACCAACCATCTGCGGAATGATCATGGAACGGCGAGACCAGGTCTTGATCGGGCGCTTGTTACCAGCCCCTACCGCGTCCTCCACCTTCTTCAGCAGGTGCAGGTCGATAAAAGGACCTTTCTTAAGTGAACGTGGCACAGTGTTATCCTCTCAAACTTACTTGGTGCGACGACGGACAATGAACTTGTCGGTGCGCTTGTTGGAGCGAGTCTTCTTGCCCTTCGTAGGTACGCCCCACGGAGTAACAGGATGACGACCACCGGAAGTCCGGCCTTCACCACCACCATGTGGGTGGTCTACCGGGTTCATAGCCACACCGCGAACGGTAGGACGAACACCACGCCAGCGTTTAGCACCAGCCTTACCCAGAGAGCGCAGGCCGTGCTCACCGTTGGAAACCTCACCCAGAGTTGCGCGGCAGTCAGCCAGAACTTTGCGCATTTCGCCGGAGCGCAGACGCAGAGTTACATAGGCACCTTCACGTGCAACCAGCTGGGCAGAGGTGCCAGCGGAACGAATCATTTGCGCACCCTTGCCAGGCTTCAGTTCCACGCAGTGGATAACAGAACCCTGAGGAATGTTACGCAGTGGCAGAGTGTTACCAGCTTTGATCGGTGCGTGTACACCAGATACCAGCTCGTCACCAGCCTTCACACCCTTAGGTGCGATAATGTAACGACGCTCACCGTCAATGTACTTCAACAATGCGATGTGCGCGGTACGGTTTGGATCGTATTCCAGACGCTCAACGATAGCTGGGATGCCATCTTTGTTGCGACGAAAATCTACGATACGGTAATGCTGCTTGTGACCACCACCAACGTGACGGGTAGTGATACGACCAGCATTGTTACGACCACCGCTCTTGCTCTTCTTTTCCAGAAGAGGAGCGTAGGGCTTGCCTTTGTGCAGATCAGGGTTAACGACCTTGACTACAAAACGGCGCCCTGGAGAAGTGGGTTTACACTTAACAACAGCCATTGTCTGTCTCCTTATTCAGCGTCCGCGAAGTCAATTTCCTGACCAGCATCCAGGGTTACGTACGCCTTTTTCCAGTCGTTACGCTTGCCCAGGCCACGCATAGTGCGCTTGGTCTTGCCCTTCACGTTGACAGTAGTTACTGCCTTCACCTTGACTTCGAACAGTTGCTCGACAGCCTTTTTTACTTCCAGTTTGTTCGCATCGGTAGCGATTTTGAACACGTACTGGTTGTTTGCCTCTGCCACAACCGAAGACTTCTCGGAAACGTGGGGACCAATGAGGACTTTCAGCAGTCGTTCCTGATTCATCCCAGCATCTCCTCGAACTTCTTGATTGCGTCAACAGTCATGATGACTTTGTCGTGTGCAACCAGGCTTACCGGATCAACACCCTGTACATCACGCACATCAACGTGTGGAATGTTACGGGCAGACAGGTAAACGTTCTGGTCTACGCTGTCGGATACGATCAGGGCGTTGGTAGCTTCCAGCTCAGTCAGCTTGGCAACCATAGCCTTGGTCTTAGGAGTTTCAGCCTTGAATTCAGAAACGATAACCAGACGTTCCTGACGAACCAGCTCAGACAGGATGGAACGCAGAGCACCGCGATACATCTTTTTGTTGAGCTTCTGGCTGTGATTCTGAGGGCGAGCGGCAAAAGTAGTACCGCCCCCGCGCCACAGTGGGCTACGGATAGTACCAGCACGAGCACGGCCAGTACCTTTCTGACGGAAAGGCTTACGACCACCGCCACTTACATCGCTGCGAGTCTTCTGAGCTTTAGTACCCTGACGAGCACCAGCCAGAAACGCAACAACGGCCTGGTGAACCAGGGCTTCGTTGAATTCAACGCCAAAAGTCACATCGGAAACTTTCAGGGCGTCTGCACCAATTACGTTCAGATCCATGTTACAAACCCCCTATCAGGCTGCGGCACCCGCCTTAACGGCAGGTTTGATAACAACATCAGCGCCAGTAGCACCTGGTACCGCACCTTTGATGAGGAGCAGGTTACGCTCAGCATCAACAC
Source organism: Parendozoicomonas verongulae (assembly GCF_009711465.1). Taxonomy (GTDB): domain Bacteria; phylum Pseudomonadota; class Gammaproteobacteria; order Pseudomonadales; family Endozoicomonadaceae; genus Sansalvadorimonas; species Sansalvadorimonas verongulae. The sequence continues at coordinate 61,817 of NZ_SMME01000863.1, forward strand.
GAACAACTTCCAGAGACTGTACAGTCACTTGAGCGTCGCCCATGTGTCCGGCCATTTTCTTGCCTTTGAAGACACGGCCTGGAGTCTGACACTGGCCGATAGAACCAGGAGCACGGTGAGACAGGGAGTTACCGTGAGTCATGTCCTGAGTACGGAAATTCCAGCGCTTAACGCCACCCTGGAAACCTTTACCTTTGGAACGACCGGTAACATCGATCTTCTGACCAGCAGAGAACATTTCTACAGTCAGTTGGTCGCCAGCTTTGAGCTCGGCGGCGGAGTCCAGACGGAACTCCCACAGACCACGACCAGCTTCAACTTCCGCCTTAGCGAAATGACCAGCTTCAGGCTTGGAAACCCGAGAGGCCTTTTTGGAACCAGTAGTAACCTGAACAGCAGAGTAACCATCAGCTTCGTCAGAACGGATCTGAGTTACGACGTTAGGCTCTACTTCTACAACAGTAACAGGCAGGGATGCGCCATCTTCGGTGAAGATGCGGGTCATGCCACACTTCTTACCGATCAGGCCCAGAGCCCGCTTGCCATTTTCTTGACTAGACATAGTCTACCTCTTTCGTGTACGGGGCTATTACCCGCTATGGCCGCCCATTCCAGAGCGTTACACAAGCAAGAACTGCCTCACTCAAAATAAGCTGAGCAATTCAAGCCTGGATTCTCATTTAGCCAAGGCTAATTTGAACTTCCACACCCGCAGCCAGGTCGAGCTTCATCAGAGCATCAACTGTCTTCTCGGTGGGCTCGACGATATCGAGCAGGCGCTTGTGAGTACGGATCTCGTACTGATCACGCGCGTCTTTGTTAACGTGCGGAGAGATCAATACGGTGAATTTTTCCTTGCGGGTAGGCAGGGGGATAGGACCACGAACCTGCGCACCAGTCCGCTTTGCAGTATCTACGATTTCCTGCGTGGACTGATCGATCAGGCGATGGTCAAAAGCCTTCAGTCGAATGCGAATTTGTTGAGTTTTAGGCTGCTGACTCATCTTCGAAACCTAGTAGGTGTTTAAAGAACGTAAATCCGCCCACGCATTATGGTGGGCGGATATAAAAGAGAGCGGCATTTTATGATCCGTCAACAGTTCTGTCAACAAATCACAAAAAAGCATTTTCCCTCTTCTTCCTCGTAAAAACCCCCGACCGGGGTCAGGGGTTTCAACATCACGCTAAAAATTTACTCGCAAGCAACTAAATCAATAGCCACTTACGAACAAATCAGTATTAAGCGATGATCTTAGCTACAACGCCGGCGCCAACAGTACGGCCACCTTCACGGATTGCGAAACGCAGACCGTCTTCCATAGCTACTGGTGCAATCAGTTCAACTTTCATCTGAACGTTGTCACCAGGCATTACCATTTCAACGCCTTCTGGCAGTTCTACGTTACCGGTTACGTCGGTAGTACGGAAGTAGAACTGAGGACGGTAGCCCTTGAAGAATGGAGTGTGACGACCACCTTCATCCTTGGACAGAACATATACTTCGGATTCGAAGGTAGTGTGAGGAGTTACGGAACCAGGCTTAACCAGACACTGACCACGCTCGATCTCTTCACGCTTAACGCCACGCAGCAGGGCA
>NZ_SMME01000238.1 GCF_009711465.1 Parendozoicomonas verongulae
ACGGCTGTACAACATCTGGCAGTTGAAACGAATGCCACAACATTGACCAGAAATCCTCCAGCCATTTGCCGCATTTCCAGTCACAATGAAGATCCTGATATCTTATGTACTACTCCTTCACCTTCCCTTCTGGACGCTCTATTCCCAGAGTTGTCAGGCTTGAAGCAGGATGAAGCTCTACTTTCAGAGTTATCGGACTTGTTGCAGGATGATGTATTTCAGAGTGCTCTTTGCGCCAGTGAAGGAGAGTGTGCACTCGATATAGATGGCACTCTTACTGAAGAGAGTCAGAGTCAGTCTGACTGTGATCAGCAGCCCACAAACATCTCCGGGAAGCACACGCTAAGAGCCCGCACAGGGGGCAGAGTCTTTATCTGTGACCATGACGGATGCAACCGGTCTTT
>NZ_SMME01000549.1 GCF_009711465.1 Parendozoicomonas verongulae
CACCTTGTTGGCATCCTTGGCGACGCCATCAGCAAAGGCCGTCATCACTGCGCGGGTGCCGTTGGAAAACGACCGGGCCTTTTGTTCCAGCTCATCAAAACCCAGAGCGCCGACAATATCCGCCGCAGCCTCCGATATCTTGGCAATAGCTCCAGTAATAAAAGTCGCTGCACCTTTAACGACAACCGACAGGCTATTGAACAGGGCCTTGATGCCATTGCCCAATACCTGAAAGGTGGCGATCACTGTGGTGGCCGTATCGACGATCTTCTGAAACCCGCTGGTCGTGGTATTGACCACCTCATCCAGAGTCAGGTTGGAAAAGAAGACTTTGAGGCTTTCGGCGATGGCAATAAAGGTTGCGGAGATATTTTTAGCCAGCTCGTCCAGCTTACCGTTGGCCGCCAGCTCATCGAGCTTGTTGCCCACTGCCGTCATCTGGGCCTTGATGTAATCCGCCCAGCCGCTGTCGCTTATGGCTTTGGCGAACAGCTCAAACCGGTCTTTCATGTTCGACCAGAGGCCAGACAGGGTCTTCATGTTCTTCTGGGCCGCGCCCATGGAGCTGGAGCCCATCTCGGCAATCAGGGCTTTGATAACATCGGTGCCCAGCTGGCCTTTCTCTGACAACTCCCGGAGCACCTGCACGTTTTCCCCGGTGGCCTGCTCCAGCAACTGCCACGCAGGCACGCCCGCCTCAATCAGCTGGCGCAGCTCCTCGCCCTGCAGTTTCTGCTTACCGAAGGCCTGTCCCAGTGCCAGCGAGATACGCTGGAGCCGTTCAAACTCCCCGCCCAGCTTGGCGTTCTGATCCACCAGCGCCAGCAGGGTGCCGTCCATAGGATCGAGGCCGAAGTTCTTGAGAGTGACGAAGGCTTGGGTGACTTGGTCGAGCTGCAGGGGTGTGCTCTTGGTGAACTCTTTGATCCAGCCCACCGCTTGCTCACCAGCTGCGACGCTGCCCATCAGGGCTTCCATCTGGATGGCAAGGCGTTCGTACTTGTCGCCAACTCCGAGAACACCTTGCATGGCTCGCTTCAGGGCATAGATACCGGTGACGGTCAGGACGGTGTTACGGATAGACGTCGCGAGACGGTTGAAAGAACCACCGGTGCCATCGGCATTACGGCCCACATCCCGGAGTTGGGTGCCGAGCTTTCTCAGTTTCCCCTTGGCCAGATCCTTGGCCCGGATGACGATATTCAGGACTTGGTTACGTGCCATGTCTCAATCCCTTGAGCCGTGAAAAAAAAGCCACCAGCCCTTACGGAGTGGTGGCGAGTGCGCTTGCAGGAGATTCTTATGCTCTTATTCCGCTCATGGCTGCTTGTTCGTTAAAGAGCCTGCGCCACTTTCA
>NZ_SMME01000654.1:0-2138 GCF_009711465.1 Parendozoicomonas verongulae
CGAGTTAACACTGGGCAGACATCTTCAGTTCATAGGGGACACGGACAGCCTGAGAAAGGCTCTGGACATCTTCACCCGACTACGCACTCAGGCAGCCGGGGGGCGGGCGAACACCCCCTGTGATGACAAAGAGATCGAGTTAACAGTGGGTAGACTACTCCAGGCCATGGGAGGTCATGACAACCTGCGCGCGGCCCGGGACATCTTTACCCGGCTACGCACTCGGGTAGCCGGGGAAGAGATGAACACCATCTGTAAGGACAAAGAGGTCGAATTGAGTCTTGCAGCTATTTTTATTGATACGAGAGAGTGGGAGCAGTTTGATGGACTGCAACTTGATAAGCAGTTATTTGCAGGATTCGAAACCTTTTTGTGTTTGAGTATTCGTCACTACCAGGAATTAATGGACATTGAGAACATCTTGCCCGGACATTTGACTCTTCTGGGGAAAGCGTTCAATTGGGCTGCGCTTGCAGTGGAGGACAGCGGAGGCACAAATGCGCCCTGTCTCAGTCAACTCGCTCACTGCTTCCGCTTTTTATCTGCCTGGCCGCAACCTGGGTTGCAAACGTTGGGTATCGAAGAAAAAAAGGAGAAAGAGTTCAGGCAGCAAGCGAATTCACTCTTTGATCTGGCCAATGACCTTGAACCCCATCGACATGACCTGAAGAAAGTTCATCCCTGGAGGCTAAAGGAACGACAGCTGTTGGGTACTATGACGACTGAAACTCTGGCGTAAATAGTCAGAAACCCATGACAGGGCGCCATTGTCTGGGACAGCCCTGTTTGTGATCCTGACTCCTTTTGAACTTTTATCCCCTCACCATCATCCATACAAGCATCTTGGTTTAATAAACAATCTCCTAGGGCCTGTTGAGGTTTATTCAGAGTATGGACTTACCCCCAAATTATGGGACAGGCGGTTATTACTGGCCGGTGCCTCCTCAAATACAAAGCTATCCAGGTAGCAATGTACCCTACATCCTCGGTACACCAGGTTTTCCATACCCGGGGAATACTGGTCACCCTGGGTACCACCAGCTTTCACAGCGCCATACTCAGCACTACCCGGTTCACTCGCATATTCGGACATGTCGCGACATAAATGAGAGCTTCCGTCTTCTGAAAACCAATCCTCAACGAGCATTAGATAAGACAGAAACGCTATTAAAAAAATATGAGAGAGACTTTGAGCAATATGCTCGTGTTGTGCAATTAAAAGCCAGGTGCTTATTTGCTCTTGAGAATTTTGATGAGTGTATTGGGTACGTCAATTCTCTTCCAGAGGCCTTGCAAAACAATAAAGGCGTGATGATGGCAAAAGGCCGGGCTTTACAGGCGAGAGGTCGTTTAACTGAAGCTTTACCACTCTTCTATCACCTTTATGAGCAATGCTCAGTCTCTCCCAATGATAGAAAAACCAACGGGTTGGCTCTAGGCAGGCATCTCCAGATTATGGGGGGGCGGGACAACCTGAGAACAGCTCTGGAGATCTTTACCTCGCTGCGCACCCAGGCGGCCGGAGGCAGGGCAAACACCCCCAGCAGTAATAAGGATATTGAATTAACACTGGGCAGACATCTTCAGCTCATGGGGGGCACGGACAACCTGAAAAAGGCTCTGGACATTTTCACCCAGCTGCGCACCCGGGCAGCCGGAGGGCAGCCGAACACCCCCTGTGATGACAAGGATATCGAGTTAACCCTGGGCAGACATCTCCAGATCATGGGGGGCGCGGCCAACTTGCAAATGTCCCTGGAAATCTTTACCCAGCTGCGCGCCCGGGCAGCCGGAGGGCAGCCGAACACCCCCTGCGAGGACAAGGAGATCGAACTGTCTCTGGGCCGGTTGCTCCAGTTTATGGGGGGGCCGGACAGCCTGAAAATGGCTCTGGAAATCTATACCCGACTGCGCACCAGAGCGGCTGGTGGGCTGGCGAACATCCCCTGTGACGACAAGGATATCGAACTCACACTGGGCAGACATTTCCAGATAATGGGAGGCGCGGAAAACCTGCGAACAGCTCTGGGCATTTATACCCGGCTGCGCACCCGGGCGGCCGGGGGACTGGCGGATACCCCTTGTGATGACAAAGAGATCGAACTGGTTCTGGGCAGGCATCTCCAGGTTATGGGGGG
>NZ_SMME01000654.1:2425-2534 GCF_009711465.1 Parendozoicomonas verongulae
ACGAACACTCCCTGTGATGACAAAGGTATTGAGCTGACACTGGGCAGGCTATTTCAGGCCATAGGGGGAGCGGATAACATGAAAACGGCCCTGGATATCTTTACCCGGC
>NZ_SMME01000654.1:2544-2989 GCF_009711465.1 Parendozoicomonas verongulae
TTCAGGTTATGGGTGGTGAGGGTAACCTGAAAACAGCTCTGGATATCTATACCCGGTTGCGCACCCGGGCGGCTGGTGGGCAGGAGAATACCCCCTGTAATGACAAGGATATCGAGATAACACTGGGCAGACATCTTAAGATCATGGGGGGTGCAGACAACCAGAGAAAGGCCCTCGAGATTTATTCCCGGCTGCGCACTCGGGCAACCGGAGAGCAGGTGAACATTCTTAGTGATGACAAGGAGATCGAACTGGGTCTCGCATCTATTTTCATTGAGACACGCGAATGGGATAAGTTTGATGAGCTGCAACTCGAAAGGCCATTGTTTTCAGGGGTCGAAACCTGTTTATGTCTGAGTATACGTTTCTTCCGGGAATTAACGGATGTTGAAAAAATCTTGCCCAAACATTCGATTCTTCTGGGGAAAGCGTTCAATTGGGCTGC
>NZ_SMME01000729.1 GCF_009711465.1 Parendozoicomonas verongulae
TTCAGGCTCATTTCGTATTGGAGAAGACTCGAGCTATCCTTCTCAGCGGTATGAGTGCGAGCGTGCCTGGATACGCCTGCGGAAATATGCTTGGAATATTTACTGACTGGACCACACACAAACTCACATAAATTTACGCAACCACACCTATAGATACCCGTTTGTTGCTAATTTCTCACTTTATTGCGGTCTCACCTATATTGTCCTTTCAGTATTTTTCGATAACATACCGGCCTTTTTGATTGACGGAGCAGGCAGAACACATGGCATCTTTCGTCCCGGGACAACGCTGGATAAGTGATACCGAGATCGAACAGGGGCTGGGCACCATCCTTACTTTTGACGCCCGCACAATAACCCTGCTCTATCCGGCCACCGGTGAAACTCGGGTATATCGTCAGGAAAACAGTCCACTCACCCGGGTTCAGTTCGAGCCAGGTGATTCCGTAGCCAGCCACGAGGGCTGGATTCTTACGGTCACAGGCGTTGAGGAAAAGAACGGCCTGCTGGTTTACACAGGCACCGACGAAAACGGAGAGCACCGTGAACTGCCGGAAGCCGGGCTTGATAACTTTATTGAGTTCAACAAACCGCAGGATCGCCTGCTGGCGGGTCAGATCGACCTGAACAGTAACTTCTCTCTGCGTTACCAGGCACTGGCTCATTACAACCGCCTGTGTCAGTCCCCATGGCTGGGCCTGAGCGGTGCCCGTGCCAGCCTGATTCCTCACCAGCTACATATCGCCCATGAAGTGGCGGATCGCTACGCACCTCGCGTATTGCTGGCGGATGAAGTGGGTCTGGGTAAAACCATTGAAGCCGGTTTGATTCTAAACCGCCAGCTTCTCACTGGCCGCGCATCCCGCGTTCTGATTCTGGTACCGGAACCTCTGGTGCATCAGTGGCTGGTTGAAATGCTGCGCCGCTTTAACCTGGCCTTCAGCGTGTTCGATGAAGAGCGCTGCCGCAATGCCGATGGTGAGAACCCCTTCGCCAGTGAACAACTGGTGCTGGCCAGTATCGACTTCCTGCGCAATAGCCCGGAACATCAGCAACAGGCACTGGATGCCGGCTGGGATCTGCTGGTTGTGGATGAGGCCCACCATCTGGAGTGGACCGAAGAGAGCGGCGCAGGACCTGACTATCATCTCGTCGAACGTCTGGCGGAAGACACCCCTGGCATCCTGTTGCTCACCGCCACACCGGAACAGCTGGGTCATGCCGGTCATTTCGCCCGTCTGCGCCTGCTGGACCCAGACCGCTTCCACAGCCTTGAAGAATTTCAGAAAGAGGAAGCCAGCTACGAACCTGTTGCAGAGGCTACCCGGGAACTACTGGACACTGGCCGTATATCCAACGACGCTGCCAACAACCTGCGCACCCTGCTGGGCACTGAGGCTGATGGCCTGATCGCCATTATCAATGATCCGGATCAAACCGAAGCCGCCCACGCCAACGCCCGTGAGCAGCTGATACGCGCGCTGCTGGATCGCCATGGCACCGGCCGTATCCTGTTCCGTAACACCCGTGCTGCAGTACCCGGCTTCCCCGGTCGTGCGGTACAGGGTTATCCACAGGCGTTACCTGAGCTGTACGCCATTGCTTTGGAAGAAAGTGCCAAGGCTGCTACTGCAGAGAGTCAGAGCACAGACCTGCGGGAGCAGCTGTTCCCCGAGCTGGCCTATCAGAAGCACATCACCGTTGATAATGCTGAGCCATGGTGGAAGGTTGACACTCGCATCGACTGGATGGTGAACATACTCAAGCTGTTGCGCAAGGAGAAGATTCTTGTGATTTGCGCCAACAGCAGCACAGCGATGGATCTTGAAAATGCTCTGCGTATTCATGCTGGTACACTGGCTTCTGTCTTCCACGAGGGTATGAGTATTGTGGAGCGCGACCGTGCTGCTGCGTGGTTCGCTGATGAAGAGTACGGCGCTCAGGTACTGATCTGTTCCGAAATCGGCAGTGAAGGTCGCAACTTCCAGTTTGCTCACCATCTGGTGCTGTTCGATATGCCGGCCAACCCGGATTTGCTGGAGCAGCGTATCGGCCGTCTGGACCGTATTGGTCAGGAGCATACTATCCGCATCCACGTGCCTTACATTCAGGGCACAGGTCAGGAGCGTCTGTTCCAGTGGTACAACGATGGTCTGAATGCCTTTGCTGATACCTGCCCTGCAGGCAGTGTCGTGTACTCCCGCCTGCGTGATGAACAGGAAGCGTGGCTGCGCAGTTCAGAAGCCGATATGGCAGACGACACCGGCTTTGATTTCAGCACGCTGGTTGAGCGTTCCCGCACCATGAACGATGAGGTGAGCCGTCATCTGCGTCTTGGTCGTGACCGTCTGCTGGAACTAAACTCCCGTGGCGCGGGCAGCAACCGTGACCTGGTGGGTGAGATTCGCAGCGAAGACACCCCCAAAGCGCTGTCCAAATTTGTGGACAAGCTGTTTGAGAGCTTTGGTCTGGAAACGGAAGATCATTCCAAAAACGCCATTGTGGTTCGCCCTGGTAACCACATGACTGTAACCAGCTACCCTGGCCTGCCCACCGATGGCACCACCATCACCTTCGACCGCGATATTGCCCTTTCCCGGGAAGATATGCAGTTTGTCACCTGGGAACATCCCATGGTACGCGAAGGTATGGATATGCTGCTCACCAGCGAAACCGGCAACACCTCCTGCGCCATTATCAAGAGCAAGGGTTTGAAGCCAGGCCTGATGCTGATGGAAGCGATCTTTGTGGTGGAAACCAGCGGTGATCGCACTCTGCAGCTGGAGCGCTTCCTGCCACCAACAGTTCTGCGCACACTGATTGACCCTGCCATGAACAACCTGGATGCCAAGGTACCGTTCAAGAGCCTTGATGCGCAACTGCAGAAGCTGAAAACCAGCACAGCCCGTAAGGTTGTGAAGAGTCAGCGTGAAGCGGTGGTGAAAATGGCAAAGGCTGCGGAAAACCACGCCCGTGGTCAGGTTGCTGATATCATCAACAACGCTTGCCAGAAGCTGATGAACGATGTGACTCAGGAAATTCGTCGTCTTGCAGCCTTGAAAGCTGTGAACCCGAATATCCGGGATGAGGAAATTGAGTTCCTGAAGCAGCAGGCGGCCCAGGGCCACCAGCTGCTCCAGAAAGCTCAGCTGCGTCTGGATGCGATCCGGTTGATTTTCACAACCTGACCGCCGTCACACAACATCAATCTCTGCGCTCAACAGATGCCACAGTGCATGTGAGGAGCGCCAGGGAGGGGCACTGCAAACATTACCGCTCCCGCAGGAACGAAGGTTCCTTCCCGAGATAACGAGTAAATTTCAACGTTATGAATAGTCGCAAGCTTATTGGCAGCAATATAAATGCACACAGAAGGTGTTTCTGAAGAATTGGGTGGAGTCACCTTTTCAGGGTTCCCCATAACCCTCTCTTGATTCTCTTGCTTAACGGCCATAGCGGCAAGTGGAACTGGCCCTGACAGAGATGGCCCGGGAGTGAGTGGGGGTGGGCTGACTCTGCTAATCGGTGTACTCAAAACCGGTGGGGTGGATGGAGCAGTTATTACATAAGATATCTCCGCACCTGAGCGCATTGCCGGTGAAGTCATAGGGGGAGGAGACATATGTGGCACTCTTGTGCCACCGTTCAGCATGGGTCTTGTTAACAGCATAAATCACTCCTTTGACTAGGTTGTCAGTAATCCTGACACAAAATTAGAGCAAGCCTTACTCCCCTTCACTAACAACCTTGACAGCAGAGCTAACAACCCTTTTTTCCTGCGTAGAGAACCCTACCCCCGACAGTAATTACCCGATTTTCGACACACCTCTCTTGCTTCCACCTGCGCCTCTCCCTACTCTACCCCTACGCTGAGCAAGAAGTATCTGCCACCCAGCCATGACAAGCATTATCACCCCCCATACTGCAAGCCCATGCTTTCAGTTAAAAGGCAGCATGGTCACAATGATGACCCTCGAGCTGTATCGTTTTAATGAAATGGATTTGCACCAGCAGTTACAGGCCCTTGTGGTTAAAGCGCCACGTTTTTTTGAAAATACACCGGTTATTGTGAGTCTGGAACATTTTCAGAACCCAACTGTGCCTATTGATATGCTGCAGCTTATGACGCTATGTTCCGACTTTGGTATCAATTTAATTGCCGTTCGTGGTGGCAGTGCACACCACCGGGCCCAGGCTGCAGAGATTGGGCTGGCCTGTCTGCCGGCACAACCCATGGCAAATATCCGGAAGCCGGCTGTGCCGGATTCTGCCAAACCAGTGGCAGCTGTGAGCCCGCTACATAAACCGAGCACTCAGTCACAAGTAAGCGATGGCAAGGTAGACGACAACGTTACCCCTCTGCATACTCCAAAGACTGAAGCACCCCGCATTATCAAGGCTCCAATCCGTTCGGGTCAGCAGGTGTTTCACGACGGAGACCTGATACTCACCGGGCCGGTCAGTCCCGGGGCAGAAGTACTGGCGACTGGGAACCTCCATGCTTATGGTGCTTTTCGTGGTCGGGCACTGGTTGGGGTGAAGGGCAATGCCCAGGCGCGCATTTTTTGCACCCGCTTTGAAGCAGAGCTGGTGTCGATTAACGGTCATTACAAAATGTCCGCGACAATGAACAAATCACTCACAGGGCAAATCGTGCAGGCCTATCTGCAGGATGAAGCTCTGGTTATTGAACAGATTCCTTAATTTTTGATTGTGCCACTGCACAAACACATAGCATTACCAGAAGGGGGTAATCTTGGCCAAAGTAATTGTTGTCACTTCAGGTAAGGGGGGCGTCGGCAAAACCACCACCAGTGCAGCGCTGTCTACTGGTCTGGCCAGGCAAGGCTATCGTACAGTGGTTATCGACTTTGATATCGGCCTTCGTAACCTGGATCTGGTTATGGGTTGTGAGCGCCGTGTGGTCTACGACTTTGTCAATGTGATTAACGGTGAAGCTGCTCTTCATCAGGCTCTGATCAAAGACAAGCACACAGATAACCTCTTTATTCTCCCCGCTTCCCAGACCCGGGACAAAGACGCTCTCACTCCAGAAGGGGTGGCTCAGGTACTGGAAATTCTGGCTCAGGAGTTTGAGTATATCGTCTGCGACTCCCCTGCCGGCATCGAGCGCGGTGCCCTGATGGCACTTTATCATGCCGATGAGGCCATTATCACCACGAATCCTGAAGTATCGTCGGTACGAGACTCCGACCGCATCCTCGGCATTCTGCAAAGTCGCTCCCGTCGTGCAGAGCTGAATATGGAACCCGTGAAAGAACATCTCCTTCTTACCCGCTACAATGCGACACGCGCCGAACGTGGTGATATGTTAAGTGTTGAAGATGTGAAGGATATTCTTGCCATTCCTCTGCTGGGCGTCATTCCTGAAGATCCGAGTGTACTGAAAGCCTCCAACCAGGGTTTGCCAGTGATTTTGATGGAGGAGAGTGTTGCGGGCAGTGCTTACGCTGATGCTACCCAGCGTTTTCTTGGTGAAGAATGTCCAATGCGCTTTCTGGAAGCCCCCAAAAAAGGGCTGCTGCAAAGGATTTTTGGAGGACAAGGGTGAGCATTCTGGAAATTTTCCGAAGTCGCGAAAAAAAGGCTAACAGTGCGGCTATTGCCAGAGAACGCCTGCAAATTATTGTGGCCCACGAACGAAACGGACAGCACACAACACCTGATTACCTCCCTGCCATGAAGCAGGATATTCTCAACGTTGTGCGTAAGTATGTACAGGTGGAGCAGGACCATGTCAGTATCACCTTCGAGAACCAGCAGGACGTCTCGATTCTGGAACTGAATGTCACCTTGCCAGACAACGATTGAGGCCACACACAAGACCAGAAGGTCAATGAGATGTACCTGGAATTAAGTGACATTGTCGTTTTGACCGTTGTAGTCATCATATTAAGCTTCTGGTGGAATGCTCAGGCCATCCGCCAGACGGCCATTCGTCACGCCAAATCCCGTTGCAAACAACTCAACCTGCAATTCCTTGACGGCAGTATCTCCCTGAACTTTGAGGCGATTCGCCGAAGCCCAAACGGCAGCCTTGCCATATTGCGCCGGTGCCAATTTGAGTTTTCTGCCACCGGTCAAGACCGCTACCAGGGTGAGGTTTTTATGCTGGGTGCCCGCCTTCAGGAAATACGTATACCACCCCACATACTTCCGTAGCACCATCACTCTATTGCAGTTTTTTACTACCTTAACCAGAGTGAGCTTTATGAGCGATATCAGAACCTTGCACCCTCAGGGTTTATGGCAGCAATTTGCCGACATCTGTGCAATTCCCCACCCTTCTCATCATGAAGAGAAAATTACCCAGCACATTATTGCTTTCTGTGAGAGCAATAAGCTGGATCATTCACTGGATGCCTCTGGCAACATCATCATCCGCAAGCCTGCCACAGCCGGTATGGAAAACCGCCGTGGAGTAATTCTGCAGGCACACATGGATATGGTGCCGGAGAAGAACAGTGACAAAGAACATGATTTCCTGACCGACCCTATCGAAACCATCATTGATGGTGACTGGGTACGCGCCAACGACACCACTCTCGGTGCCGACAACGGTATTGGTGTGGCAGCAGCCATGGCAGTACTGGTTGCCGATGGCATTGAGCACGGGCCACTGGAAGTACTGATAACCTCCAATGAAGAAGATGGCATGGGCGGCGCTCAGGGTCTGGAAGAAGGCAAGCTGCAAGGCGACATCCTTTTCAACCTGGACACCGAAGACGAAGGCGAGATTTACGTGGGCTGCGCAGGCGGCGTGCGTATTCAGGCAGAAGATGAATACACTCCGGAAGCTCTGCCAGAAGGCTATACAGCTCGTACCCTGACCCTGAAGGGCTTGAGCGGTGGCCACTCTGGTTGCGATATCCACCTGTACCGTGGCAACGCCATCAAACTGATGGTGCGTGCCGTAAAGGTACTGGAACCTTTTGACGTTCGCATTGCAAGCTTCAACGGCGGCAAGCTGTTTAACGCAATTCCCCGTGAATCCTTCGCAGTTGTGGCCCTGCCGCAGGAACAGGTGGCACAAGCAGAAGCCGCTCTTGATGCCTTCGCCAACGCCATTGCCAACGAATACAAGCTTGCTGACCCTGAGCTGAACTTCACCTGGGCAGCCACTGACACTGCCGAAGTTATGCCTGCTGCCACGCAACAAATCTGGATGAACACTCTGCACGTATGCCCTAACGGCGTACTGCGCATGAGCGACGTCATTGAAGGTGTAACAGAAACCTCCGCTAACCTGGGTGTGACCAAGATCGCGGAAGGCAAGATTGTAGTTCAGGTTCTGCCCCGCAGCATGGTGAACTCTGCTCAGGATGACACCCGTCGTACACTACACAGCCTGTTTGCGCTGGCTGGCGCAAAGGTGACTGACAACGACGGCTATCCCGGCTGGGAACCTGTCAAAAACTCCCCTGTACAGCAACTGGTACAGGATGTACACCAGAAGTTGTTTAACAAAGAAGCTGTGTTCAAGGTAATTCACGCGGGCCTTGAATGTGGACTACTGGGCAAGAAGTACCCGAACTGGGATATGGTCTCATTCGGACCAACTATCCAGTTCCCTCACTCACCTGCAGAGCGTGCTCACATCGCCAGTGTTGGCCGCTTCTGGCAGCTGCTGGTTGCGGCTCTGGCAGAAGTGCCTGCGGCTTAATAGGGTTACTTGATATAGACTGCTGCTGTTTGTAAATCAAACAGCAGCTGATAAGACGTTATGTGGCACCCT
>NZ_SMME01000390.1 GCF_009711465.1 Parendozoicomonas verongulae
CTGTGTGGATGCGCTTGTGCCTGGTGAGATCACCGGATGAGGTGAAGGTCTTATTGCACCCGTCATGGTCACAAACATAAGGCCTGTCTCCTGTGTGGGTGCGTTTGTGCCTGGTGAGATGCTGGATGTGGTAAATACTTTGTGACATTTACTGAGGTAAAAGACTTGTTGCACCCGGTCTGGTCACAAACATAAGGCCTGTCTCCTGTGTGGATACGTTTGTGCCTGTTGAGATTACCGGATTGGGCAAAACGCTTGTACACCCATCCTGGTCACAGGCAAAGGGCCTGCCCCCTGTGTGGACTTTAGCTCGAACCTGAAGCTCTTTGTCATGCTCACGTACCCAGGCTTTTAAATGCGGAAACCTGGAAAGAAACAGCTTTTTCGAAGGAAGGGGGGCACAGCGGATGTGAGGGGACGCGTCCTCATCTGAAGACACATTACACATGTTTGCTTTATCCCGGATCCATGTTAGAGCACCTGTTTCAACGGCCAGATACTGTGCTGGCGTTGAGGCAGTGAAAGTTAATCCGGTTTTTTGTTTTTCCCCCCGGCAATGCACGAGTTGGTGTTCGGTTGTTTGGCTTTGACGCAGGATGTTGTTTATGGGGATGGATATGTGTGCTGTCCTCAGGGTGTATGAGAATAGTGCCTGTGGATATGACATCTAATGGCCGTAACCGAACAATGTGAAGAGGTCTACTCTTGTCTTCTGATGC
>NZ_SMME01000045.1 GCF_009711465.1 Parendozoicomonas verongulae
TGATATCTGCCCCCCCTTCAGCTGATGGCAAAACAAGCGTGTAGCTACTCATCTGTTTATCTGTACTCGCATCAACAATAGTAGCGGGAGCAACGGTCAGGATAAGCCAAAGATATGAAGCATTTGCCAGCCTTTGCAACGAGCATAACCTCTGATTTAATCAAGGCACGATAGGCTAGTCGGTGAAGATAGCTGGGGCAATTTTCAGTCTTCTCCAATACGAA
>NZ_SMME01000634.1:0-1705 GCF_009711465.1 Parendozoicomonas verongulae
CGGGGTCGTGCGAGGCCCCATGGACATGAATGGATACTGACGTCTACAAGGAGAGAGTCATGGCAACACGGAACGAGAAACCCAGCTTCAATGAAATCGCAAAGGCCGACCACGGTATCCAGATGGCGCAGGCCTACAGCGCCATGCTGCTGGACAACCCGGACACGGTACTCAATCGTGTGGGCCGCGACCTGCGTATCTACAAAGAGATCCTGCGGGATGATCAGGTAAAGGCCACCTTCCAGCAACGGCGGCTGGCGGTCACAGCCTGTGAGTGGAATGTGGAACCGGCCTCCGAAGCACCGGCAGATAAAGAAGCGGCTGAGTTTATCAAGGAGCAGCTGCAGAAAATCGGCTTTGACGATATCACCGACAAGATGCTTTACGGACTGTTCTTCGGATACAGCGTGGCCGAGTGCCTGTGGGCACAAGACGGAAACCGTATAGTGCTTGATCAGATCAAAGTCCGTGACCGCGCCCGCTTTGTTTATGACCACGAATACCGGTTGCGCCTGATCTCTCGCCACAACCCCAATGGCCGACTCTTGCCGGACTGTAAGTTCTGGTCTTTCAGCACCGGGCAGGATCACTCCGACAACCCTTACGGTCTGGGCCTTGCCCATTACCTGTACTGGCCCTCGTTCTTCAAACGGAACGGCATCAAGTTCTGGCTGGTGTTTCTGGAAAAGTTCGGCATGCCTACAGCCATGGCCAAGCTGCCACCGGGCAAGGCTGACGACCCACGGGAAAGAGAGAAGGCCCTGCGAGCCTTGAGTGCCATCCAGACAGACAGCGGTGTGGTTGTCCCGGATGACGTGGTGATTGATTTGCTGGAAGCGGCCCGCTCCGGCACAGCGGATTACAACACCCTCTGCTCCCGTATGGATGCAGCGATCAGCAAGATCGTATTAAGCCAGACCATGACCACCGATGATGGCAGCAGCCGCAGCCAGGCAGAGGTGCATCAGGGGGTAGCGGAAACGGTTATCAAGGCAGACGCTGACTTGTTGTGTGAGTCCTTCAACCAGCAGGTGGTCACATGGCTGACGGCGTGGAACTTCCCCACTGCCAACCCTCCCCGTGTATGGCGCAACACTGAGCCGGAGGAAGACCTGAAGGCACGGGCCGAACGGGACAACAAGATCGCAACCCTCGGCTATGAGCCCTCCGAGGAGTACATCCTCAGCACCTACGGGGAAGGCTGGAAGAAGAAGGAAGCGGCTCCCATGCCACCCGCAGGCCCCGGCGCACCTGTTTTACCTGCGGAGTTCAGGGAGGTCAGCGATCTGACCCTTCACCGAGCCGGGCTGCGGGAAGACCAGCAAAGCCTCGTGGATGCAGCGGGTTTTCTGGCCTCCAAATACCGGGACCTGTACGGGAAGCGCGTGGAGCAGTTGTTAGCGTACATGGGAGAAACAGACGACCTCGAAACTTTCCGGGAGAAGCTGACGGAGATGATGGAGGACATCCCGGACGATAAAGCGGTGGAGACCGTGCAAAAGGCGACGCTGTTCAGCCGTTTGATGGGGCTGATGCGTGGGCAGCGGAGCGATAGCGCATGAAGCTGTATAACTTCTTTGAAGCCAGTGCGTCCTTTGAGTTGGGGCCACTGGCGGCTATCCAGTACTTTCTGTCGAAAGGACTCCGGCCCACCTTCGCGTGGCAGGATATGGTTGCGCAGGAGCACGACGTCGCCTTCACCGTG
>NZ_SMME01000634.1:1918-2480 GCF_009711465.1 Parendozoicomonas verongulae
CCTGCTGGCCTATGTGGATAAGCAGGTAGAGAAAGCCATTGTGCAGGGTACGACGCTGGCCGAGTTCAAAGAGCAGCTCATACCCACACTGCAGCGGGCAGGCTGGTGGGGGCGTGGTGATGTGGTCGACCCGGCGACAGGCAAGGTGCTGGCAGCGGGCGCGCAGCTTGGCTCGGCATGGCGGCTGGAGACCATCTTTCGTAGCAACCTGCAGAGCGCCTATTCGGTGGGCACGTGGACGCAAATCCAGCAGAACATATCCACCGCACCTTATCTCATGTATGACGCCATCGAGGACGACCGGGTCAGGCCCGAGCACCTGCAGTGGAACGCCACCGTCGCAGCCGTCACCGATCCCTTCTGGAAACAGCACTACCCTCCGAACGGTTGGAACTGCCGGTGCGGTGTGGTTCAGATGACGAAGGAGGAAGTAGAAGACAACAGCCTGGCAGTCACGATTCCGAAAACAGAAACAAGAGCCTGGACGAATCCCCGCACCGGAAAAGTCCGGATGGTGTCCACCAGCGTCGACCCCGGATGGGATCACAACCCGGGAGAGACA
>NZ_SMME01000317.1:0-95 GCF_009711465.1 Parendozoicomonas verongulae
ACCCGTCCTGATCACAGACAAAGGGCCTGTATCTTGTGTGGGTGCATCTGTGACTGATGAGATTGCCGGATGTGGCAAAAGCCTTGTTGCACCCG
>NZ_SMME01000317.1:177-333 GCF_009711465.1 Parendozoicomonas verongulae
CCTTTCACTTATCTCCCACATTGCAATGTGTGCGTTGATGCCTGGTAAGATTACTGGATTGGGTAAAACGCTTGTTGCACCCGCCCAAGTTACAGACAAAAGGTTTGTAACCTGTGTGGGTGTGTCTGTGCTTGGTGAGATTACCGGATGTGGTGA
>NZ_SMME01000317.1:343-538 GCF_009711465.1 Parendozoicomonas verongulae
TTTAAAAGGAACAAAGAAGATAACAACATAGCTGGCGTCCTTTGGTGATGCTGGTGAAAGGGACTGACCAGGTCACTCATCTCCCATATTGCGATGTTTGCGCCGGTGCCTGGTGAGATGCCTGGTGAGGTGACTCGATTGGTTAAAACGTTTATTGCACCCGTTCTGATCACAGGCAAAGGGTCTGTCCCCTGT
>NZ_SMME01000120.1 GCF_009711465.1 Parendozoicomonas verongulae
CACAACATGGATTCGGGATAAGGCAAACATTTGTCGTGTGTCGTCGGGTAAGGAAGCTCCCCCTGACATCCAATGTTCTCCCCTTTCCTCGGGAGAGCTGCCCCCTTCCCGGAATCCGCATTTAAAAGTCTGGGTGCGTGAGCATTACGGAGAGCTTAAGGCTCGAACTGAAGATGACAGACCTGCAGATTTCAATAGTATGTACCCGCTAAGAGTCCATACAGAGGACAAGCCCTTTGTCTGTGACCAGGAAGGGTGCAACAAGCGTTT
>NZ_SMME01000135.1 GCF_009711465.1 Parendozoicomonas verongulae
TCTGTGATTTTGACGGGTGCAATAAGGCTTACACCCAATCCAATAATCTCGCCAAACACAAGCGTACTCAGCACAACAGGAAAGGTGAGTGATCCGGTGTGTCTCTTTCACAACCACACTTTGATAGGGCACGGACTGTGTTGTGTAACACATCATGAGATACCCAACCCACCCAGAGGCAGCGACCACCGCCGTTTAAAGCAGCATAATCAAAGGTCGCCAGCTACGTTGCTATTTTCTTTGTTCTTTTTTTGGGAAGGATAGGAATGGTCTTCAGGCTGA
>NZ_SMME01000007.1 GCF_009711465.1 Parendozoicomonas verongulae
TTGTGAAAGGGACAGACCGGGTCACTCATCATTCCTGTTATGCAGGCTGCGTTTGTGTCTGGTGAGATGAGTGGATTGTGAGAAAGACTGGTTGCACTGGTCACAGACGTAGGGCTTATCTCCTGTGTGTGTACGCTTATGGGTGGTGAGATGACCGGATTGAATGAAAGACCGGTTGCATCCGTCCTGATCACAGACAAAGG
>NZ_SMME01000822.1 GCF_009711465.1 Parendozoicomonas verongulae
GCCGATGTAAAACCTCAACAGGCCCTAGCGCACAAACAGCTTGAATATGATTTTACCGAGCAGACCACCGTAAGGAGGGTACATAAACTTTGCAGCATTGAATTTACCCTTGATAAATGTGCCTTTGGCTTTGGTGAAGGTCAGGAAACCTTCGTAGCCGTGATAGTGTCCCATACCGGAAGGGCCGATACCTCCGAATGGTATGTCGTCTACCGCGACATGCAGGAGGGTTTCGTTTATACAGACACCACCGGAGTGAGTGTTGTTGAGGACTTTTCTCTGACAGTTGTTTTCGTGGCTGAACAGATAGAGTGCCAGTGGGCGAGGTCTGTCGTTTACGTATTCCAGAGCCTCATTGAAATTGTCGTAAGGAACAATAGGAAGGATCGGGCCAAAGATTTCCTCTTTCATAACTGCGAGATCATCGTTGGCATCAGTGATGATGTGCAGTGGCATCCGACGGCTGCCATCGTCCACACCGTCTTCGCCAATCACGTGAACCCCGGCACCACCCTCTTTCGCTTTCTCAACCAGCTTGTTTAATCGCTGATATTGGCGCTCGTTCACAATGCTGGTGTAATCACTGTTGTTGGAAAGTTTGGGGTACATCTTCTCAAAGGCGTTGCGATAGGCTTCGATAAACGCGGCCTGTTTCTCGCGAGGGCAGAGAATGTAATCGGGAGCCACACAGGTCTGGCCTGCGTTGAAAGACTTTCCGAAGCAGATACGTTCGACAGCCTCTGCCAGATCGACATCATCCGCAACAATAGCCGGGGATTTACCACCCAGCTCGAGAGTGACCGGAGTCAGGTTTTCTGCCGCAGCACGCATCACAAGCTTGCCAACCTGTGTGGAACCAGTGAACAACAGGTGATCAAAGGGCTGTTTGCTGAACTCTGCAGCCACACTGGCATCCCCGTTGATGACGCTGATCAAATCTTCCGGGAAGTTGTCTTTCATCAGTTTGGCGAAAAGTTCAGCTGTAGCAGGCGTGAACTCGGACATCTTTACCATCACCCGGTTACCGGCAGCGAGAGCGCCGACCATAGGCAGAACCGCCAGCTGCACAGGGTAGTTCCAGGGCACCATAATGCCGACCACACCGAGAGGCTGATAATGTACAACGGCTTTGGCGGGCTGCAGGTGCTGGCCCACATGACGTTTGCTGGGTTTCATCCACTTGCCAAGCTTTTTGCAGGTAGTGTTGATGTCCTGGGCGACAGGCATCAGCTCCCCTAGCAGGGTTTCCTGTGGCGAGCGACCGGCGAAATCTTCACTGATGGCCTGGATGATGGCATCCTGATTACCGAGAAGCACCTGCTTGAGTTTCTGCAGGTTGCGAATGCGTTCCTCTTTGGAGGGCATTGGGTTGGCGCGGTAGGCTTTTTGCTGGCGTTCAAGTACCGGGCGCAGGGTGTCTTTGGTGTCCTGAGCTGCAGTCATGCTTTCAACGGCAGTAGCCATAGGGAGTTCCTCCGGGTTGTAGCGCCAATGTAGTTGGAGTACTGCGACTGCATGGGCGGATGGTTTTATTATTTGTCTGTTGAATAATTTAGAGTATTGACTCTAAAGTGTAAATTAATCCTGTTCGATCAATATTCAGGCAGTTCTTGTAAGCACCTATGACCACAGCCAAGGCCGGAAAAACGCGATCCCGCATTCTGGAAGCAGCCAGAGAGCTTTTTAACGCCCAAGGAGAGAGGCAGGTGTCTACCAATCATATTGCTGCGGCCTTGGGGATGTCTCCTGGCAACCTTTATTATCACTTCCGCAACAAAGGCGAGATTGTGCGGGCGCTGGTAAATGAATACTCCCGGGCTGGCATGCAGGCGCTGTCCTTTGTGCCAGAGCATGCCTTCACCATTGAAGATAAGCGCGTTTTGCTGGAAGGTTCTGTACATTTAATGTGGCATTACCGCTTTGTACATAAGGATATTGATTATCTGCTGGCGGAGGATGAGGAGCTGAAAAATGCCCTTATGAATCTCTCCCAAAGCCTTATCCAGCAAATGAAGAGGCTTATCCGGTTAATGGTCAAGGCTGGAATCTATCGGAAAATGAATGAGAGAGAGCTAGAGGCTCTGGTGTTTAACTCGTGGATTGTGCTGGTATCCTGGATTGGCTCGGTGGGGGCTATGGTGATTTCTCGCCATGAGGATGAATTTTCCAAAGAGACAATACGGCGAGGAATTTATCAAATCCTGATGCTCGATAAAACCTATGTGACGGATAGATACCAAGAGACGTTTCAGCAGCTTCTGGATGAGTACTACGTAAAGGTATAAAACGCTGATAGCAGTCTATCAGCGTTCAGGGGACATTAACGGCAGTTAGCTGGTAGATAACCGGATTTATTGATGCTGTAGTAACCGTTTGTATTACTCATACAGTCCCAGGTGATGTTGCCATCAGCGTTTACCGTGGGCTTGAGCCACAGGATCTTGTCATTCATATCGGCCGCTGTTTCTGCTGAGAACCAAATCTCAAGTGCATTTTGGGAGGGGGACCAGGTGATTAGTTTCACGTTGCCGGTGCTTGAGGAGTAGTAGTTAGTATTGGCGGCAAGGCCTATACCACCTCTGTCAGGAAATGCTCCGTTTACTGAGTAAAACTCGATAAGATCAGCTTTGTAGGCGCTGGCCAGTTGAAGTCCTTCCGACACTTTGGCACGCACTGTATATTCGTTATAAGCAGGTATAGCCACGGCTGCCAGGATACCGATGATGGCAACGACAATCATGAGTTCTATCAGGGTGAATCCCTTCTGTTGTTTTTTTCCTTTCATAGTCCCTTCCTCAAAATGGATAAATCTTAAGAAAAAGATTAGATGACTTTCTGCAGGAGTTCTGATTAATAAAGTCAAAATAAAGGCTACTTTGTGGCTACTCACCCATCACTGTTGCGCAGAAAGGCGGGAATCCGATGTTCCAGCCAATAGACCGGTTTTAACCCGTTATGGCTGATAAAGCCGACATGACCCCCACCCTGTGTCAGCTCCATAGTTGTGCTGGCGCTGAGTTCTGATGCATCTGGAATTGAGTGAGGGAACAGAAATGGGTCATCGCTGGCATGAAGGATAAGCGTAGAGGTTGTGATTTGACTAAGATGATTGCGGGGGCTGCAGAGTTGATAATAATCCTCGGCACTGTCGTAGCCGTGAAGTGGCGCTGTTACCCGTCCGTCGTACTCGTGGAAGGTTTTGATTGTGCTTAAATCTCCGAGGCTGTTCAAAGTTTTTAGGCGATCATCCCAGCCCTGTTCCTGAAAATGACGCTTTTTTTCATCAATATACGCCACCATGTCTCTCAGGAAGCGATCCCGATAAATGCGGGAAAAGCCTTCATTGATGCGCAAGGAACATTGCCCCAGCTCAAAGGGGACCGAGACAGTAACGGCCGATTGAAAGCGGCTGTTTTCCCCTTCCTCTGCCAGATACTTCAAAAGTACGCTGCTACCTAGTGAATAGCCAACAGCCATAAATGTTCGGCTGGGGAAACGGTGTGCCAGAGCGTCTATCACCAGCTTGAGATCGCTGCTTATGCCAGAATGGTATCCGCTGGGCAGGTTGTTTGGGGTTCCACTACAGCCTCGGAAATTCATCGCCACGCTCGGCATATCCTGTTCAGCAAGGGCATGCTGCAAGCCGACGATGTATTTGGACTGGGAGCATCCGGTCAGGCCATGGAGGAGAAGGGTGAGCGGTTTATGGCCATCTTCCGGCCCAAACCAGTCCAGATCAATAAAATCATCCTCCGGAAGCGACAGGCGTTCACGATGTCTTTCAGGAGAAGTTTGCTTGCGAAACAGTGGCGACCAGATCGTCTGGATATGCCCGTGAGAGAGCCACGGAGCTGGAGAAAATTTGGTCGTTGTCATAGTTATTCGTTCACTCGATACAGGCGGCAGGTTACCTGACCCGCTGTTTTTTCTTTCCACAGCTGCCAGTTTTCCGGAACATCCGGCTGCCCCAGCTCAACTTCAGACTCAATATAAACAAGGCTGTTCTCGGTAAGGTAGCCGTTACTGGCCAGTAAATGGCAAACCGGTGCGACAAAGCCTTTGTGAAAAGGTGGGTCCAGGAACACCAGATTGTAAGGTGTTTTTGCTGTTTGGCTCAACCAGCGGGACGCATCGGTATGAACCACTTCTGCCGTTGTGCATTTCAGTGTGGTGAGGTTGCTCTGCAGTGTTTTGGCGGCAATGGGGGAGTATTCAAGAAATGTTGCGTGCTTTGCGCCGCGAGACAATGCTTCAAGGCCAAGAGCCCCAGTGCCGGAAAACGCATCGAGGCAGCGGGCGCCGGGCACCCAGCCAGTGAGCCAGCTGTAGAGTGTTTCCCGGATGCGGTTAGGAGTGGGGCGAAGGCCTTCAACAGAGGCAACGGGCAATAGGCGGCTACGCCATTCGCCGCCAATAATGCGGAGCTTGCCAGCCCCGCTGTGCTGACCGGTTTGCTGTCCAGAAGCACGACAACTGGTTTGTGGTCGTGGCTTTCTGGATTTGTGGGAACGAGACATGCCGTAATCTGGATTCTTAATGCAAACGTGCATTTTACCTGTTTTTTACGGCAGCGGTTGATGTTTTAGGTGTTGGTGCCTCTGGTGGCAGCAGCTTTTTCAGAATTGGCTTCATGCTGATACCTTGAACCAGAAGCGTCCAGAGAATGACTGCAAGGGTCATATTGAAAACCAGACCACGCTGAGGGAAGTCCGGATCAAGGGATAGAACCAAAGCTGTGGGGACTGCTCCGCGCAATCCGCCCCAGAACATAATGAACTGATCTGGCGAACTGATTTTCTGGGCCTTGTCCGTAATGATGTTGTAAGACGGCAGGATTATGTAAATCACCAGCAGACGAGCCAGCAGCACAACCAGAACAGCAATCAGCAGCCATTGAACACTCAACATAGCTTTGGGTTTAAACAGGAGCTCCTCCTGCAGGCCCAGCAGCAGAAATACATAACTGTTAGCCATAAAAGTGGCGTAAGACCACCAGCGCTGTGAGGCCATAAGAACGCGTTTGCCCAAACGGGTACGAGCGTAATAGCCAGAAACCAGACCTGCTGTTACACAAGCCATAACACCAGAGAGCTCAAGGTAATGGTCTGCCAGAATGAAACTGCCCCAGGCCGCAACATTGGACAGGGTGATCTGTACCATGCGGTTATTGACCTGGCAGCTGGCCAGCATGGATATCAGTGTGCCGATAATGACACCAACAACAGCACCGCCAACAAAGACTCGTACAAAGTCGGCTGCTGCCATTAAAACAGTGGACGTTGTTACAACGGGGACTGCCACAAGACCCAGCATCACCTGAAACATAACAATAGCGGTGGCATCGTTAAACAGACTTTCTCCATCCATCAGCAGGGAAAGACGTTCTGGCGCTTTCACCTCCCGGAACAGGGCGATAACAGCAACCGGGTCGGTGGCAGATATGAGCGCACCAAACACTAGAGCGGGAATTAGGTTCAGGGGTGTCAGCCAACTCATCATGCCTGCAACAAAGAATGTGGATATAAGCAGGCCTACTACAGCCAGAAGCAGAATGGGAATAAGGTTTTTCTTCAACAGGCGTATGTCCATTTCCAGGCTGGCCTCATAAACCAGCGGCGGAAGCAGGACGTAAAGGATAAGGTCGTGACTTATATTGATTTGATCGCGAATACTTGCCGTGCCTTCTCCAAACAATTGAAAATGGTCAGAAGCCAACCCGGTAATTAAGCCCGCGATAACAAGACCAACTGTATAAGGGAAACGCCATTTTTGAAGGATCATTAAAATAATGACCGCAACCAGCAGCATCGCACACAGGGTTAGCATATGCTGGGCAAGATGAATCTGTGCCATTAAGAGCCTGTATTATAAGTTGAATGATAGGGGCGGCGAGAATTATAGAATATGACGCTCCGTAATCTACTTTGTGGATGTTCTTATATTTTGTAGTGCCTGGTGGGTCTGCTACCTACTGATACTTGTGCTTTTCCTGTCGTATTTTATCGTCTGCGTGTCCTGATAAACAGATTCGAACAGAGTGTGGAATGCCTGACTGCCCGCCAGTCGAGTTAGGTGTTAGTATTGTCGGATGATCAAGTCCGCATTGATCTGATGCGGAATAGCGGAATTAGCGAATACGATGTTTGGTTCCAAAAAAGACGACAAATCCAGTGGCGCAAAGCGCCGTTTCTGGCCCTTCGGCCGGAAGCAAGAAGAGGCACCTGCTGAGCAGCCTGCCGAAGTGTCTGTGCAGCCAGAAGAGCCTGCTCAGAAACCGGCAGACGAGGTTGCTTCGGCACCTGCTCCTGCGGTAGAGCCTGTGGCTGATCCTGTACCGGCCACCACTCCCGAGGAAACGGCACCGGAGCCTGTACAGGAAATTAAGCCAGAGCCTGAACCTGTAGCTGAGGCTTCTGCCCCGGTTGTGCAGGTTGAACCTGCACCTGAAATTGAGGAAGAGGCTGAGGAGGCAGGTGGCTTCTTCTCCCGAATGAAGTCCGGTCTTTCCAAGACTCGCGCCTCCCTCGTTGAAGGCGTAACCACGCTCTTTATTGGTAAGAAGGAAATCGATGATGAGTTGCTGGAAGATCTGGAAACCCAGTTGCTTGTGTCTGATGTGGGTATCGATGCTACACGCCAGATTATAGATGGGTTGACCCAGCGGGTTGCCTATAAAGAGCTGGATGATGCTGATGCGCTGGTTGATGCCCTGAAAGCTGAGCTGGCCAAGATTCTGAAACCAGCAGATAAACCTCTGGTAATTGATACCACCAAAAAGCCTTTTGTGATCCTGGTTGTGGGTGTGAATGGTGTGGGTAAAACCACCACTATCGGCAAGATGGCCCGCCAATTCCAGAACGAAGGCAAGAAGGTGATGCTTGCTGCGGGTGATACCTTCCGTGCGGCGGCGGTTGAGCAGCTGCAGGTCTGGGGAGAGCGCAATGATATTCCTGTTGTGGCCCAGCATACCGGCGCCGACAGCGCATCTGTTCTCTACGATGCCCTGGAAGCTGCGAAAGCACGTCAGATGGATATTTTGATTGCCGATACTGCGGGTCGTCTCCATAACAAAGACAACCTGATGGAAGAGCTGAAGAAGGTGAAGCGGGTTCTTGGCAAAATTGACCCTGAAGCGCCTCATGAGGTTCTTCTGGTGGTGGATGCAGGTACCGGCCAGAATGCTCTGAATCAGGCCAGGTTATTTGATGAAGCCGTTGGGCTGACGGGTATGGCCCTTACTAAGCTGGATGGCACCGCGAAAGGTGGTGTGACCTTTGCCCTTTCCCAGCAGATGCAGCTACCTATTCGCTTCCTTGGTGTTGGTGAGCAAATTGCAGATTTACGCCCTTTCAATGCCGATGAATTTGTTGATGCACTGTTTGCGGATATTGAGGTTTAAGCACAGCTGAGGATATTCAAGCGTTGTGCTGAAAGGTAAGGGAATGGCCCCATGATAGTTTTTGATAGTGTGAGTAAGCGATTTCCCAACGGTCATGTGGGGCTTGATCGCATTAACCTGCATTTAGAGCGGGGGGAAATGGCTTTTCTGACCGGACACTCCGGTGCAGGAAAGAGCACACTGCTCAAACTTATCATGCTTATGGAACGCCCTAGCAGTGGCCATGTGCAGGTGGGTGGCTACCGCCTCTCTGATTTGCGTCGGGGGCAAATTCCTGCTCTGCGACGCAATATCGGTGTTGTTTTCCAGGATCACCAGCTTCTCTTTGATCGTTCCGTGTTTGATAACGTGGCCATTCCCCTGATGGTGGCAGGTTACGATTACGGTGATATAGGTAAGCGCATTCGGGCTGCTCTGGATATGGTGGGTCTGCTTGATAAGGAGAGGCTGAATCCGATAGCTCTCTCTGGTGGTGAACGGCAGCGTGTGGGTATCGCCCGGGCTATGGTGAACCGTCCAGCTGTTCTGCTGGCGGATGAGCCTACCGGTAACCTTGACCCGGACCTCTCTGCTGACATTATGCAGCGCTTCCAGCATTACAACCAGGTGGGTATGACTATTCTGATTGCGACTCACGATCTCGATCTGGTTCAGCGAATGGGGCACCGGGTTATTACTCTGGAAGGCGGACGCTTGGTTTCCGAGGGCGTTGCCTCTGAGGACGGTGTTGTATGAGCAGGACCGAAAAGGGGCTGAGAGCCAGAGCCCGGCAACGTAAAGCAGCCGTGACAACCTGGCGGAAAACATCCAGGGAGAAGCCAAACCCGAAACCCAAACCTAAAGTCAGGCAGAGGAAAAGTCACGGTCAGTCCATTTCAGCGCTGGATAACTGGACATCTCTGATAGGGTTGCATCGCCGTGTATCCAGAGAGGCGCTTTCACGCATTCTCTCAACACCTTTGGCCAGTTTGATTACGGTTTTGGTGCTGGCGGTGGCAATGTCTCTTCCTGCGGTGCTATCTATGGCTCTGGATAACCTCCGCGAAGTCGCCGGCAGCAATCAGATGACTTCGGCCCGTGCTTCGATGTATCTCAAAAGTAATATCTCCGATGCTCAGGCTTTGCAGCTCCGTGAGAGTCTTGCCCATGATGCTGCTATTGAACAGGCTACTTATATCTCACCAGCTCAAGGACTGACGGAGTTTGAGAAGTATTCGGGCCTGGGTGAGGCCCTGCGGCAGCTGGATGAAAACCCTCTGCCCGGTGTGATTGAAATTGTGCCGAAAGATGTATCCCCACTCGCCGTCAGCAACTTGAGAAATCGCTTGTCCCGTATGACAGGAGTGGATGAAGTGCGGGTGGACAGTGCCTGGTTGAAGCGGCTGCAAAGTATATTGAAGCTGGGGAATCGTATCTTTACCGGTGTCTCTGTTCTTATTGCTCTCGCTGTGCTTCTGGCTGTGGGTAACACTATTCGCTTGCTAGTGATGAATCGAACTGAGGAAATTCGGGTTATCAAACTGGTGGGTGGCTCCGATGGTTTTGTGATTCTGCCGTTTCTTTATAGTGGCTTTTGGTATGGTCTGCTGGGCGGATTGTCAGCGGCTGTTATAACCGCCACACTGTGGAGCAGTGTTGCCGGCCCGGCTCAGGAGCTGGCCAGTTTGTATCAATCCTCTTTCCGCCCTGGCTTTCCGGGCCTTGCCATTACGTTCACGCTTATCGTAAGCGGGATGATTATGGGGGTGGGTGGAGCCTTTCTTGCCAGTTGGCGACAGCTTCGCCGCATTGATCCATAACAACCTTACCCCCTCTGCTCAGTGCCCAGCTTTCCTGTTGGGCCCGTTACAAAAATAATAGGAATATTCCGAGTCGTTTCCGGAACCGGTGCTTTAATTGGTGGTCTTTAGCCCACTAGTCAGGAACCGTTGAGGCAAGAGGACTCGGCTTATGTTTCACTATCGAATAATGTCTTATGTCATGGCTGCATCTGCAACAACTTTCCTGCTGATTGTTATTGGCCTTTCAGGAAATGCTCTGGCCTTGAGTGGTTCACAGGGGTTGCAGTTTGATCCTGACACAGCGATGAAAGATGACGGCATCGTCTCCGGTGGGCGTGCTTTTAAGCCAGAAGTTGCACCCTATGTTGCTACTTCACCGGTTGGTGATGACGAAACAGAAGACACTGAGGAGAGTGCTCAGCCCTCACTCTCCTCTCGTCTTTATAATTTTCTTAGCGGTGTAGGCTCTGAAGCCTACTACGGGACTGTTAACTATGGCAGTTACCTTCTATGGGGGACCAATCCTTACGATGAAATGGAGACTCAGGATGTTTCCGAAGCGGATCTGGTTGGTGTAAATAGTCTGATTTGTTACATGGGACGGGCCCAGTCAGTGCTCGACTCTCTCCATGCAGCAGAAGAGCTTCGTTATCTGGGAAATCGTTTGCCAGCCAGTCTGGACAGCAGTAAAACTCTGGTGCGTATCACTGACACGGAAATGGCTCGACTGGGGTTGGAAACCTTAAGAGATACCCAGTCCCCTAAACTGGAGACAGCGACTCCGGTGGAGATCAATGACTCCATAGTGGACAAGGTTGGTGCTCGTCAAACCCGCTCCTGGTGTTTTGCGGTGAATGATCACCGCATGAACCGTGAAGAATTGTTAAGTCTTTTGGGCCAGCTCGGCCGTTTTAAAAAAGGGCACGGAACAACCTGGATTACTCAGAATGGCGGACACCTTATACACAGTGGCACTGGTCGGGTGATTGCCTATTCACCATCGGGTCAAAGCCCTATTGATGATTACCAGAAAGCCGCCAAGGCTGTTGTGAATATGCCCTCGGTTTATATAACGGAAGTCTTTCTGGTGGAGTCTCGTGGCAGCGTGCTACAGGTCCAGCCTAAGGCTTTAGCTGATTACGCTGAAAGTGGTACTGGTGACAATATAAGTATTATTCGCCAGGAGCAGTTGATTGAGCAGTATCACAGCTATATCTACGATCTTATGGCCCGGGCTTCCAGCGGTACGGGAGGAGGGGCAACTATGGCTGCTGCATTTGCAGTTGGCGGATGGATGTTAAATGCCAGCATTGTAGGTAGCGCAGCTGCTGGCGGCGGACTTGGATTATTCGCCCTGCCCTTGGCAGCACCCTATCTGCTGGAGGAAAGCGTGTATGACGCCACCAGTGCTTTCTGGCTACCTTTTGTGGCGCTGGAAAATATCTCTCTGCGTTCTGTACGTGGAATGTCATCTCTTCTGCGTGCTGCGGCTGATACCGGTTCCTACCTGAGTGAGAAGGTTACTGCCAAAACCGGGTATCCGATGTTTTCTATTGCCAGCCTGCTGACCGTCGGTGCCATGTATAAAGTCTTTCCGGCTGTGAATAGGATGACCGGAGGGTTTGCCGGTGGTGCTATCAAAGGAGCCGGAATGGTCTTTGGCGCAGGTATTGCGCTGGTGGGGGGAAGCGTTTATTTACTGATGTCTACCGACAAGCCAGCCGCCAGCACCGTGGGCTGGGTTATTGACCAGATGAGAAGCCAAAAGGCTGGCTAACCTCGTTCTAGTTTCCCCGCAGCGCTCTTTTGGGTTCTGTAGGGGGAGCTTTATGCTCTGAAAAATCTCTCCTTGGGAACTTTTTCTGCTATTCATTGTCCAGATGAATTGATGGTAAACTATAAGTTGAGCTAAATAACGGAGACCTTTAATGGGTACCAGCCTGCAACCGGTTGATATGCTGACCCCCGGCCAGAATCTTGAGGCCTATATCCATGCTGTCAGCAGCATCGCTGTGTTGTCTGTCGAACAGGAAAGAGCACTTGCCGATCGCCTTTACTATGACAACGATCTTGAAGCGGCACGCCAGATGGTTATGTCCCATCTGCGTTTTGTCGTGCATATTGCCAAGAGCTATGCCGGTTATGGCCTCGCTCAGGCAGACCTTATTCAGGAAGGCAACGTCGGCTTGATGAAGGCCGTAAAGCGCTTTAACCCTGAAATGGGTGTGCGTCTGGTGTCTTTTGCTGTGCACTGGATTAAAGCCGAAATCCATGAATTTATTCTGCGCAACTGGCGGATCGTAAAAGTTGCAACTACCAAGTCTCAGCGCAAACTTTTCTTTAACCTGCGTTCCAGTAAGAAGCGTTTGGGATGGCTGAATAAAGCTGAAACTGAAGCGGTTGCTAAAGACCTCGGCGTCGACGAAGCCGTAGTCCAGGAAATGGAAAGTCGTATGGCAGGGCAGGATACATCGTTTGATGGCTACGCCAGCGACGATGACGACTCTTCGACCTATCAGGCACCTGCCCACTATCTGGAAGATCGTGCTGCCGACCCATCCACCATGCTGGAAGACGCTGACTGGGAACAAGACTCTACCTCACGCTTACAAGCGGCACTGGATAGCCTGGATGAGCGTAGTCAGGACATTTTGCGAAGCCGCTGGCTGAACGAAGAAGGTAAAGCCACACTTCACGAACTGGCAGCCAAGTACAGTGTGTCTGCGGAACGCATCCGCCAGCTGGAAAAGAATGCACTGAAGAAACTGAAGGGCGTCATGGCCGCCTGATCGGTTGTGTGATACTTATAGAAAAGGGTTGCTGAAGCAACCCTTTTTTGTTCGTACCCACTTAAACGATTTCCGCGTCGCCATTCAGAGGCCCGGACCAGCCATCGTTCTCGCGGATGGCAGATGCCAGACGACATTCAACAACTCAGCGGTTTGCCCGCAGCCTGTTATGCGCGCCTGGGTATAGTCAGGGATAAGATCCAGTTTACCCAAACCGGGCTCTCAGTTTTGGTGCGCGCTTATTTGTTGAAAAACTGAAAGAACGATTCGTAAAGAACACTCATTGATAAACGGACGCAGTCTTATGAGCGCATTTGAAAAACTCACGGCCCATTCAAAGAAAATTTCCAACTTCAGTCATCTTGCTTCCATCTGTGGATGGGATCAGGCTGCAGTAATGCCCAGCGGCGGTAATCAGGCTCGTTCCGAGGCTATGGCAGAGTTATCGGTTCATATTCATAGTCTGAATACCCAGCCTCAGCTAGGGGAATGGTTTGAGCAGGCTGAAGGTGAAGAGTTATCCACTCAGGATAAGGCCACGCTCCGAGAATTGAAGCGTCAGTGGCAGCAGGCGAATGTGTTGCCAGAAGAGCTGGTGCAGGCGAAATCTCTGGCAGGCTCCAAATGCGAGCACGCATGGCGCACCCAGCGAGGCGAAAACGACTGGAAGGGGTTTGAGAAAAACTGGCAGGAGGTCGTCAAACTCTCTCAGGAAGAGGCGCAGATTCGCGCGGAGGCCACGGGCAAAACACCTTACGATGCCATGCTGGATCTCTACGAGCCGGATACCAGTACCGAGTCGTTGGATGCACTGTTCCTGAATGTGAAAAGCTGGTTGCCTGAGTTGATTAATCAGGCTCTGGATAAACAGGCGTCCGAACAGTTCATCAAGCCAGAAGGCGTGTTTCCTCCGGAAAAACAAAAGGCTCTTGGCCTTGAAGTGATGAAGCTGCTCCAGTTTGATTTTGACCATGGTCGTCTGGATGAAAGCGTACATCCGTTCTGTGGAGGTGTTCCTTCTGACGTGCGTATCACCACACGGTATGATGAAAGCGAGTTTGTGCAGTCCCTGATGGGTATTGTCCATGAAACCGGCCATGCTCGTTATGAACAGGGTTTGCCAAAGTCCCTCGCAGGGCTTCCTTCCGGCACAGCGCGCTCAATGGGGATTCATGAGTCCCAGTCCTTGTTCTTTGAGATGCAGGTAGGGCGTAGCTCGGCCTTTATCGAACATCTGGCCCGAATGGCTGGCAAGCACTTTGATGGCCATAACCCTGCACTGTTCTCTCAGGATAACTTCTATAAGCTCTACACCCGTGTAGAGAAAGGCTTTA
Source organism: Parendozoicomonas verongulae (assembly GCF_009711465.1). Classification (GTDB taxonomy): domain Bacteria; phylum Pseudomonadota; class Gammaproteobacteria; order Pseudomonadales; family Endozoicomonadaceae; genus Sansalvadorimonas; species Sansalvadorimonas verongulae. The sequence goes on from NZ_SMME01000822.1 coordinate 13,304, forward strand.
TCCGTGTTGATGCCGATGAGCTGACTTACCCTGCCCACGTGATTCTGCGCTATGAAATTGAGCGTGATCTGATCAACGGCAAGATCAAGCACACCGATGTGCCAGAGCTGTGGAATGAAAAGATGCAGGCGTATCTGGGGCTGTCCACAAAGGACAATTTCAAAAATGGTTGTATGCAGGATATTCACTGGACAGATGGTGCCTTTGGCTACTTCCCGTCGTATACCTTGGGCGCCATGTACGCTGCACAATTTATGGCGGCTATGAAGACGACAGTGGATGTTGAGAGTGCCATTCGTAGCGGTGATCTCTCGCCAATCTTCAGCTGGCTATCAGAGAATATCTGGAGTAAAGGCTCTTTGCTCACGACCGATGCGTTGGTGACTGAAGCAACGGGTGAAACTCTTAATGCCCAGCACTTCAAAGCACATTTGGAATCCCGTTATCTGGGATAGCGTAAAAAGGCGCTGCACGTAAGGGGGCAGCGCCTTTTTGGTACTTAAAGGTCTAGCCCTTTCAGTATGTCGTCCAAAGCTTCCTGACCTCGGGCGTGACGCTGCTCGGCAGTAGAGCGCTGCTCCCAGCCTTCATAAATAAGGTCTTCCTGAGGAAGCTCGTCAAGGAAGCGACTCGGTGTAGTATCCAGATTTTCACCAAACTGGCGTCGTGTAGCCGCAAGAGTCATCACCAGACGCTTACGGGCACGGGTGATACCAACGTACGTCAGTCGTCGCTCTTCTTCGATATTATCTTCCTCAATGCTGGTGCGGTGAGGCAGCAGTTCTTCTTCCATACCCACCATAAATACGTGCGGATACTCCAAGCCTTTTGATGCATGCAAAGTGAGTAGCTGAACCTTGTCGTCATCCTCCTCTTCCTCCTGCCGCTCCATCATATCCCGGAGAATCAATCTGGTGATGGCGTCTTCGAGGGTGGTTTCCTCATCCCCCCGCTCGATGGTTTGCTGAATGGAGCCCACAAGGAAATTGATGTTACCCATACGCTTTTCAGCAGCGGCATCGCTGGAGGTTTGCTGGTAAATCCAGCTTTCATAATCACTCTCGGCAACCAGCTGGTGCACAGCTTTCATAGGTTCGGATTCGCTGGTACGCGCCAGCGTGTCCATCCACCTGGTAAAGTTGCGCAGCTTCTCTACGTAGCGTTTGTCCATGGTCTCCAGAAGCCCCAGTTCATGACAGGCTTCATACATGCTCACACCGCGTTGGGTCGCATAGGTGCCGAGTTTTTCCAGTGTTGCAGCACCGATTTCTCGCCGTGGCACGTTGATAATGCGCAGGAATGCGTTGTCGTCATCCGGATTCACCAGCAGGCGCAGATAGGCCATCATGTCCTTCACCTCGGCGCGGGAGAAGAATGACTGACCACCATTAATCTTGTAAGGAACCTGATGCTCCTGAAGCTTCATTTCAATAAGGCGGGACTGGAAATTACCACGATACAGCACCGCGTAGTCGCTCCAGTGGGTATCGTGCTTCAGGCGGTGGGCCAGAATTTCTGTAGCCACTCGCTCGGCTTCACTGTCTTCACTGCGGCAGCGAATCACACGAATTTCATCTCCCATGCCCAGTTGGCTCCACAGACGTTTTTCAAACACGTGGGGGTTGTTGGCAATGAGAATGTTAGCGGCTTTCAGAATACGGCTGGTGGAGCGGTAGTTCTGCTCCAGCTTGACCAGCTTAAGGGCTGGGAAGTCTTTACTGAGCAGGTCAAGGTTTTCCGGTCGTGCACCGCGCCAGGCGTAAATTGACTGGTCGTCGTCGCCTACCACGGTGAACATGGAACGGGTGCCAACCAGCTGCTTCACCAGCAGGTATTGGCTGGAGTTAGTATCCTGATACTCATCAACCAGCATGTAGTGGATCTTTTCCTGCCAGCGATTGAGCACTTCCGGATGTTCGCGGAACAGTTGTACAGGCAGCAGAATCAGATCGTCAAAGTCGACGGCATTAAAGGCGCGCAGGGTACGCATGTAACTGACATAAACCCGTGCTGCGAGCATCTCGTCTTCACTGCGAGCACGATCCAGAGCCTGCTGGGGAAGCACCAGATCGTTCTTCCAGTTGGAAATGCTGTGCTGAACAAAGTCGACGCTGTCTTCACCGTCGGAGAGGTGTTTGTGCATCAGCTCGGCGAGCAGCGCCCGGGCGTCCTGCTGATCGAAGATTGAAAAGCCGGGCTTGAATCCGAGGGTTTTGTATTCCTTGCGGATAATGTTCATGCCCAAATTGTGGAAAGTAGAAACTGTAAGGCCGCGTGATGCGGGACCTTCCACCAGTTTGCCGACACGCTCTTTCATTTCACGCGCGGCTTTGTTAGTGAAGGTGACCGCAATAATGTTGCGCCCCTTCAGGCCGCATTCCCGAATCAGGTAAGCAATCTTCTGCGTGATTACGCTGGTTTTACCACTGCCCGCGCCAGCCAGAACCAATAGTGGGCCTGAGACGTATTTAACAGCTTCTTCTTGGCGCTCGTTCAATCGGGCCACTGCGGATCACTCTCCAGAAAGACAAAATGTTTATTGTACTTCTTCTCTCAACAGGCACAAAAGCAGAGAGTATACAGTTGTGTATCTATCGTGAAATTTTAAACCTGCATTTCAAAAATGATCTGCTAGTTTTGACGAGCAATGCGTGGACTACCCAGCTTTGCACTTTATGAAACGTTCTTTCATGCGCGATATACCTGCAGGTTATAACCAGACTCAAACTCAGGTTTATGCACGCCTGCGGCTGCAAGTGCTGTTCAGTGTCTTCTTTTGCTACTCCGCTTACTATCTTGTAAGAAAGAATTTCGTGCTGATTATGCCGGATCTTGTAGGACAGGGCTGGAGTAAAAGCGAATTGGGCACCGCGATGGCCGTGATGACAGTGTCCTATGGTTTGAGTAATTTCATTATGGGGTTTGTGGCCGACCGTTTCAGTGCTCGTTGGCTTATGCCTGTATGCCTGCTGGTGTCGGCAGTTATGTCTCTGGCTCTGGCGGGTGCGACATGGGCGTCCTGCCCTTTTGCAGTGATAGCTTTCCTGATGGTAATAAACGGTTGGGCGCAGGGGCTGGGCTGGCCATCCAGCGCCAAGGTTATTGCGCACTGGTTTCGAAGGGAGGAGCGAGGCAGAGCGACGAGTTTCTGGAATCTTTCCAATAATCTTGGGGCTGGTCTGCTGGGGCCTCTGGCGATTTTTTCTGTATCCGTTTTTTCCATTTGGCAAAGCAAACTGATTCTGCCGGGGCTTATTGCCTTAGGTGTTGGGTTTGTTTCACTGATGTGGATTCGTGATCGCCCGGAAGATTGCAACCTGCCACCTTTGCTTGAAAAAGAAAGTGAAGAGAAGCTGAGCAATGCCGGGTGTGGTACAAGCGACCCCGGTGGCGTAAGAGGGTTTCTGCAAACCTGTTTGAGAATGCCTGATTTGTGGATACTCGCCCTGCTGAATATGTGTGTTTACTTTATCCGCTATGGGGTGATCGACTGGGTACCCCTGTATATGACAGAAGGACGGGGATTTAGCTTTGAGGTTGCCAGCTGGGCTTTTACGGCGTTTGAGTTTGCGGCTATTCCTGGCACACTGTTGTGCGGATATATTTCGGATCGGGTATTCCACGGTCGCAGGGTTCCTGTAAACCTTCTGAATATGGCACTGGTTCTTCTTGCATTGCTAGGATACTGGCACTGTGATGCCAGTCACTGGCTTCAACCTATTCTGATGCTCTCTGCTATTGGTTTTCTGATATACGGCTGTGTTGTACTTCTCCATGTGCACATCATTGATATTGCTCCTCGCAAATACGTTGCAGCCAGTGTGGGTTTCTGTGGATTGTTTGGCTATCTGCTGGGTGCGTCGGGAGCCAACCTGCTGCTGGGCCGCGTGGTGGATTTCTGGGGATGGGATGGGGCTTTTCAGCTTATTACGGCGGCAGGTGTGATATGTCTGGTTCTGCTTTTGATACTTTGGGTACGGGATAATAATCGCCTCAGCTCAGAAGCTGTGCCTGTAAGTGGCGAACAGCCTCTAACTGAGTGACAGGTTTTACGGAGGGGCGTTAGACAAATTCCAGCTTGTAACCGGCTCTGGAAAAGTAAGATTGCTCTTGCTCAAAATCCGCCGAGGTCAGTGGGTTGTTGACCAGCCACTCGTCCGGGAACGCAATTTTCATGCTGGCGCCGGACACTGAGAAGGTATACTCAGGCAAGCCTTTATCGGAACGGCGATGGTTCAGCAAAATAGCAATACGCAACAGGATCATCAGTTTGAGCATTCGCTGACACTCTCTTCTCGGGAGCTGGAACAGTGCCTGTAAAGGCAGTGAACGTCGATGACCGCGTACCAGCATGGCAAGATTTTGTTGCTGACGTTTATTGAATCCTAAAAGATCCGCATTGCGCAGAATATACGAACCATGGCGATGGAACTGGGTATGGGAAATATCCATGCCGATTTCATGGACCATGGCAGCACTCAATACCAGCTGACAGTCATCGTTGGAGAGGTTCCACTGTTGTTGAGCTTCCTTCAGAAGGCGAGTCAGTTGAAGAGTGACTCGCTCGGCCTGCTTTTCATCGGCATGGTAGCGTTTCTGGATCGCTTTCAGAGTGCGGTTGCGTACATCTTCGTGGTTGTTTCGGCCGATCATGTCGTAAAGAAGCCCTTCACGCAAGGCACCTTCCGAGAATGACATTTTTTTGATTTTCAGGCTGTCGAAAATTGCACACAGAATAGCCAGGCCGCCAGGGAAGATATTAACGCGCTCGGGTTTTAAGCCCTTGAAAGAAATACGGTCTATGCGCTTAATGGCCAGAAGCTCTTTTTTGAGCGCATGCAGGCCATCACGGGTAATGCCTTCCTGTCCGCGTTCGCCAAGAATGGTGTAAACCGACTTGATGGAACCGGATGAACCAATAGTTTCCTGCCAGCCAAGGTTGCGGAATGACTGTTCAATGTTCATCAATTCCAGACGGGCTCCGTAGTAGGCTTCATCAAACTGCTGTTCAGAAATGCGGCCGTCAGAAAAGTATTTTTGCGTCCACACAACACAACCCATATGCAGGCTTTCCAGCATCCTGGGTTCAAAGCGTTCGCCAATAATAAACTCGGTACTGCCACCACCGATATCGATGACCAGACGACGTTCGTGGTCGTCTGACTGGGTATGGGCCGCCCCGAGATAAATCAGGCGAGCCTCTTCACGACCTGCGATGATATCCACAGAATGCCCCAGAATATCTTCTGCCCGACGCACAAATTCGTGACTGTTCTGGGCTTTGCGCAGGGCATTGGTGCCCACCACACGTATGGCATTTTTAGGCATGCCGGCACAGTACTGTGCCATTTTTTTCAGACAGCTCAGGCCGCGTTCTATGGCCTCTTCCGTAAGATTGCTGTTGCTGTCCAGTCCGGCAGCAAGTTGTACTTTCTCGCCTATGCGTTCCACCGGTCGCAGCTCGCCATGATCTTCACGGGCTACGATCATATGAAAACTGTTGGAGCCCAGATCTATTGCGGCAATCAGGGGGGAGTTATCTGTCTGCTCAGTCGTAGGTCGGCTCATGGCCACTGTCTGTCCTCGAATGCTCATAAAGGTAAGCATACCAGAACCCGATGCCAGCAGAATATGAGCAGTTGTGCTCCTGTGAAATGAGGAGGGTTTATCCCTGTCTTCTCCCGATGCTATTATTGCACCCTTTCCCATGCTCAAAGCGATGAGCAGAAGGTGTTTGCGCTGAGGCCTGAGCACTTTCACAGTAAAAATAGCAACGTGAGGAACACAGTCCATGAGCGAGATCGTCAACGTCACGGATGCCAGCTTTGAAGACGACGTATTGAAGTCTGATACCCCAGTGCTGGTTGATTACTGGGCGGAGTGGTGTGGCCCCTGCAAGATGATCGCGCCAGTGCTCGATGAGATTGCCCGGGATTACGCCGACCGCCTGAAAGTTTGCAAACTGAACATCGATGAAAACGAAGCCACTGCTCCCAAGTACAACGTGCGTGGTATCCCAACCCTGATGCTGTTTAAAAACGGCAGCGTGGAAGCTACAAAGGTTGGTGCACTGTCTAAGTCCCAGCTGACAGCCTTCCTGGATAGCAACCTCTGATTTCATCCTGAGATCAAAGGTCTCCGCCGGGTGTGCAATATTTTTCTTGCATTCCCGGCAACTTCCGTACTATTTTGTGAGAACTGATGCTGGACGCTTCAGTGAGGCGGTGATAGATTTACAACAAACCGTTTCACCACCGCAGCTACTTGTTTGAGCTTTCACAAAAGCCAGTAAGAATCGATCTAGGATCTGACCAGGGTCTGGTAAAGTCGATAAAGCTTCGGGCGCGCAGAACGGAAACTAATTTCTATCGAAAATTATTTGCTTCAAGGGTTTGCAAGTTAATAGTTTTCGTGCAGCGGTTAAATTTTCAGGCTAGTCTCAAACCAAACGTTATAAAACAAATTCAAGCCTGACGTTCCCTGCGACAGCCATAGAATTTCCCTTTCAGAAAGTAACCCACACGGCCAGTTATGCACCTTACCGAGCTTAAGAAAAAGAGTGTTCCGGAGCTCCTAAAAATCGCGGAAGAGATTGGACTCGACAACCTCGCACGTTCCCGTAAACAGGATGTAATTTTCTCCATTCTCAAGCGTCACGCCCGCAGCGGTGAAGATATTTACGGCGATGGTGTGCTGGAGATCCTGCAGGATGGCTTTGGCTTCCTCCGCTCCTCTGACAGCTCCTACCTTGCCGGTCCTGACGATATTTACGTTTCCCCAAGCCAGATTCGACGATTTAACCTGCGAACCGGTGACAGCATTGCCGGTAAGATTCGGCCACCAAAAGAAGGCGAACGTTATTTTGCCCTTCTGAAAGTTAACGAAATCAACTTCGACCAGCCTGAAAACGCCCGAAACAAAATCCTTTTTGAAAACTTGACTCCTCTGTTTCCACAGAAACGTCTGGTTATGGAAATGGGTAATGGTTCCACAGAAGATTTAACCGGCCGAATCATTGACCTTGTTGCACCTATCGGTAAAGGCCAGCGTGGTTTGATTGTATCGCCACCTAAAGCCGGTAAAACACTGATGCTGCAAAATATTGCAGCGAATATCACCCGCAACAACCCTGAATGTCACTTGATTGTTCTTCTGATCGACGAACGTCCGGAAGAAGTAACAGAAATGTCCCGCTCTGTGCGTGGTGAAGTTGTGGCTTCCACCTTTGATGAACCACCTTCCCGCCATGTTCAGGTTGCGGAAATGGTTCTGGAAAAAGCCAAGCGCCTGGTCGAACACAAAAAAGACGTTGTTATCCTGCTGGATTCCATCACCCGTCTGGCCCGTGCCTACAACACGGTGATCCCTTCCTCTGGTAAGGTTCTTACCGGTGGTGTGGATGCTCACGCCCTGGAACGCCCCAAGCGTTTCTTTGGTGCTGCCCGTAACATTGAAGAAGGCGGCAGCCTGACGATTCTGGCCACTGCCTTGGTTGATACCGGCTCCAAGATGGACGAAGTTATCTTCGAGGAATTCAAGGGCACCGGTAACATGGAACTGCACCTGGATCGTCGTATTGCTGAAAAGCGAGTATTCCCCGCTATGAGCATCAACAAGTCCGGTACGCGCCGCGAAGACTTGCTGACGACAGAGGAAGAACTGCAGCGCATGTGGATTCTGCGCAAGCTTCTGCATCCAATGGATGAAATCGCAGCAGTTGAGTTCCTGTTGGATCGTATGAAACACACCAAGACCAACAATGAATTCTTCCAGGCGATGAAGCGTAAGTAACGTTTCACCCTGAACGGAATTGAAAAGGCCTTCCTGTGAAAGTAGGAAGGCCTTTTAAGTACCCGGACCATTGCTTTCGCATAATGATGGCGCTTAGTATCTGTAGTACGTGAAACTGTTTATTTCTTTCGGGCAATCAGCCGCACTTGATCATCCTCGCCATGCTCCCAAATAGGGTAATGAGGAGCCGGTCCGGTAGTGAGCAGTTCAATTTCAAACCCCATTCTTTCAAACAGCATCCCGAGCTGTTCAGGGTTATAAGCATTGAAGTAGGGCTTTGGCATGGTCTTTTTGTGAAGCTCATACATATCCAGCATATCCTGCGTTGGAGGCTCCATTTCCATGAGCTTACGTTCGAAGCCCAGCATGTCGTCTATTGGAGTCAGGTAGTCAGGGCGCTGTATGCGTTGCTGGGCGCGGAGTTCTTTCAATCCTGTATTTTGAAATATCTTTAAGTCCTCACAGCTGCAGGTAATGGCGGCCTTGCCCCCCGAGATCAGCAAGCGATGAAGTTCCCAGACCGTAGCAACAACCTCGGCATGATTCAAAAAATGGAAAACTTCAGAACAGAGAATGCCGGAAAAGGTACTGTCGTCGAAAGGAACAAACTCCGGCAACACCAGATGGTGAAAGCTCAACTTCGGGTGCAGGGAGAATTGGGCAATCAGACTATGTATGGTATCTATGGTGATTTCCGTGGCACACACTCGAGCATGGCTCTCCAGAGCTTTCATCGCGTTATTACAGTTGCCGCACCCGATATCAAGCAGCGGGTGTGAACCATCCCAGCATTGAATCCAATCATCAACCAGCACATTGGTTCCGTCAAAGGTAACGCCGCCTGTATGAGAGACTGGCTTATAAGGTGTTGTGTCCTGCTGTGCTGTTGATTTCATCAAAAATACCCTGATAGGAAATGGGGGCACAAGTATAGGCAGGCATTTTTGAGTCCAGCGAGATATAGTACCCGCTGACTTCACTCTTCTCGGTAGAAGGCCAGTAAATGAAATACCGTGATTTGCGGGATTTTATCGATCAGTTGGAAAAGCTGGGCGAATTAAAACGCATAAAACAAGAAGTAGACCCCTACCTCGAAATCACAGAAATCAGTGACCGCACCCTGAGACGTGGTGGCCCTGCGCTGCTGTTTGAAAACCCAAAAGGCTCAGACGTTCCTCTGCTTGCAAACCTGTTTGGCACCCCTAAACGGGTGGCTCTGGGTATGGGACAGGATAATACCGATGCACTTCGTGATGTGGGCAAGCTTATGGCGTACCTCAAGGAGCCAGATCCACCCAAGGGTTTCCGCGATGCGCTGGAAAAACTGCCCATCTTCAAAAAAGTGCTGAGCATGGGGCCAAAGGTAGTACGTAATGCTCCCTGTCAGGAGGTGGTGCTGACAGGTGATGATATCGATATCACCAAACTCCCGGTGCAGCATTGCTGGCCAGGAGATGTTGCACCGCTGGTGACCTGGCCGCTGGTTATCACCAAAGGACCATTGAAAGAACGCCAGAATCTGGGCATTTACCGTCAGCAACTGCTGGGGCCGAATCGCCTGATTATGCGCTGGCTCTCTCACCGTGGCGGCGCGCTGGATTTGCGAGATTGGCAAGAACGTAATCCCGGCAAACCGTTTCCGGTTGCTGTCGCTTTGGGGGCAGATCCAGCCACTATTCTTGGTGCGGTTACACCTGTTCCAGACAGTTTATCTGAGTATGCCTTTGCCGGTTTGCTAAGAGGCTCTCGCACGGAGCTGGTAAAAGGAAAAATCACAGATCTGCAAGTGCCTGCCAGCGCAGAGATTGTTCTGGAAGGGTTTATCTACCCCGATGATTTCGCCGAGGAAGGTCCCTATGGTGATCATACGGGCTATTACAACGAAGTGGAAAGTTTCCCGGTGTTTACCGTGGAGTGTATGACCCACAGAAAAGATCCAATCTACCACAGTACCTATACTGGCCGCCCACCCGATGAGCCTGCCATGCTGGGTGTGGCGCTGAATGAGGTGTTTGTACCCATTTTGCAGAAGCAGTTTCCGGAGATTGTGGATTTTTATCTGCCGCCGGAAGGGTGTTCCTACAGAATGGCCGTAGTTACTATGCGTAAGGAGTACCCCGGCCATGCCAAGCGGGTGATGCTTGGGGTCTGGTCATTTCTGCGGCAGTTTATGTATACCAAGTTTGTGATTGTGTGTGATGACGATATTAACGCCCGGGACTGGAAGGATGTTATCTGGGCGATGACAACACGCATGGACCCGAAGCGAGATACAGTATTTATCGAAAACACACCGATAGATTATCTTGATTTTGCATCACCAGAAGCAGGCCTTGGTTCAAAAGTTGGATTTGACGCAACAAATAAGTGGGAAGGCGAAACAAAACGCGAATGGGGTCGCGCTATTTCCATGACGGATGAGGTTAAAAAGCGTGTTGATAGTATTTGGGATGAATTAGGAATTGATTAAGGCGATTTGAAAACTATTTTACAAAGTTGACCTGCATCAACGTCTTTACAAAATACTTGCGAAGGCGTTGTTTAACATTGACAGATTCTAAACTGGAATTATCATCGCTCAGATCCTATTTGATCATAGTCGCTCAATTCTTGCATTCCTGTAGAGACGCTGGACTATTGATCTAACCGCAATAGCCCGTCAGTTAAGTATTCGGCCGTGTACTTTTCCCCGGGTGTGATGAGACCCTAACATGAGCAGTGCTATAACAACTCTTTGTAATCAACTGAAAACGACTATTCCTGCAGAGCGACTGCTTACAGATTTTTCACGCCGTATGGCGTTTGGCACAGACGCATCTTTCTATCGTCTGATTCCACAACTGGTAGTTCTGGTGGAAACGGAAGACGAAGTTCAGCTGGTTATTCGTGAAGCCGCTGAGCAGCACATTCCACTGACTTTCCGTGCCGCGGGTACCAGCCTTTCCGGTCAGGCTATTTCTGACTCTGTTCTGGTTGTAGCCAGCAACGGTTGGACCGATCACGAAATTATCGACAATGGTGCCAGAATTCGTCTGCAGGCGGGTGTTATCGGTGCCGATGCAAACGCCTTTCTGGCACCCTTTGGCCGTAAAATCGGACCTGATCCCGGCTCTATCAATACCTGCCGTATTGGTGGTATTGCTGCTAACAACGCCAGCGGTATGTGCTGTGGCGTAGCTCAAAATACTTATCACACTCTGGATAGCATTCGTCTGATTATGGCGGACGGCACGCTGGTTGATACCGCTGATAGCGTCAGCGTAGCGGCATTCCGTGAAAGCCATAAAGAGCTGTTGAGAGACCTGAAAAAGCTGGCGGATGACGTTGCTGAAAACAAAGAACTCAGCGACAAGATTCGCCATAAGTACCGACTGAAAAACACCACCGGTCTGAGTATTAATGCTCTGGTGGATTTCACTGACCCTCTGGATATCCTGACTCACCTGATGATCGGCTCTGAAGGTATCCTGGGTTTTATCTCTTCCGTGACTTACAACACCGTACCAGAGTATGCCAACAAGGCGTCCTCTCTGATTGTGTTCCCGGATGTAGCGACCTGTTGTCGTGCAGTGACAGCGCTGAAACCTGCGCCTGTTGACTCTGTAGAGCTGCTGGACCGCCGTGCCATGGGCTCTGTTATCGGTAAGCCCGGCCTGCCAGATTTCATCAATGAGAGTCTGAGCGAAACCGCCTGCTCCCTGCTGATCGAAACCCGTGGCAAAGACCATGAAACCCTGCTCACCCAGATTGATGAGATCGAAAAGGTTGTTGCGGAATTTACAGTGACCGACCGCGTTGCTTTCACTGAGGTGGAAGCAGAGTACTCTGCACTGTGGGCTGTGCGTAAAGGTATGCTGCCAGCGGTTGGTGCGGTACGTGACACCGGCACCAGCGTTATCATCGAAGATATTGCATTCCCTGTTGAACAGCTGACTGAAGGCGTATTGCGTCTGCAGGAGTTATTTGAAAAGTACGAGTACAGCGAAGCACTGATTTTCGGTCACGCCCTGGAAGGCAACCTGCACTTTGTGTTCCCACAGAACTTCGATAGCAACGAAGAAGTAGAGCGCTACCGCAAGTTTATGGACGACGTTGCCCAGCTGGTTGCCGTAGACTTTGGCGGCTCCCTGAAAGCCGAGCACGGCACTGGCCGTAACATGGCGCCATTTGTTGAGCTGGAGTGGGGAACTGATGCTTATCGTCTGATGAAGGGTGTGAAGGAACTGTTTGATCCTGCAAACCTTCTGAACCCTGGCGTGATTATCAATGAGGATAAACAATCCCACATTGCAAATCTCAAGCCCATGCCAGCCGCTGATGAAATTATTGATAAGTGCATGGAGTGTGGTTTCTGTGAGCCTGCATGTCCTTCCCAACATCTGACGCTGACTCCGCGCAAGCGAATTGCGCTGTGGCGTGAAATCTGTCGTCTGCGTCGCGAAGCCAAAGACTCTGCGGACAAGAAACGTCTGCAGGATATGGAAGATGTGTTTGGTTATGCTGGCCTGGAAACCTGCGCGGCCTGTGGCTTGTGTTCCCTGCGCTGCCCTGTAGGTATTAACACCGGTACACTGACCAAGAAGTTGCGTGAAAAAAACAACGCGGCTTACAAGGGGATTGCCAGCCGGGTTGGTAATCACTTCTCCGGTACTACAACTGCTGTACGTGCTTCTCTGAAAGTGGCAGATATGGCCCATGGCGTGCTGGGTACGGATGCCATGGCAAAGGTGACAGGTGGCCTGCGCAGTCTGTCCGGCAACCGTATTCCTCTGTGGAATGAAGCGATGCCCAAGGCTGCCAGTCAGAAGCCTCTGGAGCATAAACCAAAGGCTGCAACACCAGGGCAGAAGACAGTGGTTTACTTTCCCAGCTGCTCAACCCGTAACATGGCTCCCGGCCGTGACGATTTTGAGCAGGAGCCTCTGACAGCTGTTGTTATTCGTCTGTTTGAGGCTGCAGGTTACCGCGTGGTTCTGCCTGAGAACACCTCCGCATTGTGCTGTGGTCAGCCTTTCTCCTCCAAAGGTCAGCCAGAAGTGGCAGCCCAGAAAAAGGAAGAACTGCGTCTGGCACTGATGAAGGCGACGAATAACGGAGAATTCCCCGTAATCTCCGACGCCAGCAGCTGTAGCTGGCAGCAGCGTGAGAATGGTATGGGCTCCCTGCAGGTCTTTGATCTGGTTGAATTTATCCACGATGTACTACTGGACAAGTGGACACTGACTCCGGTTGAAGATCCAGTGATGGTTCATGTTCCATGCAGCCTGCAGAAGTTGGGCTCAGGTGAAAAACTGAAGAACATTGTTCGCAAGTGCACCACAGAGATGATTGTACCCCACGGTATCACCTGCTGCGGGTTTGCTGGCGACAAGGGCTTCTCAACTCCAGAGCTGAATAAGAGTGCTCTTAAGCCTCTGAAAGCTCAGGTGCCTGCAACGGCGAAGGAAGGTATCTCCGCTAACCGTACCTGTGAAATCGGCCTGAGCAGTAACAGCGGCGTTCCTTATCACTCTGTCGTTTACTTGCTGGATCGCTGTATTCAAAAGTAAGAACATCAGTATTAAGTACCCGGACCATTGCTTTCGCATAG
>NZ_SMME01000676.1 GCF_009711465.1 Parendozoicomonas verongulae
TGAGAAGCAACCAGTATCAACATGCTCACACAGAGCTACAGCCTCTGGCCATTCGTCTTTTGCAAAAGAGATTACCCGAGAAGGGGATACTGCCTGACCATTTGCCAAAGTAAGCCAGCTCACATGCTTCAAACTATCAAGGGTTTCATCAGATAGTGAGCTTCCTGCATGACGAATACTCATAAGCTGATCAAGTATAAACAGCCCATGTTGCTGAGGTATTTCCTGCTTTAATGCGATTCTGATTAGTTTTTCATGGTCAATTTGACCAATAAAATTCAACTGTTGGTTTTTAACATCTTCGTGAGATGATTGCTTTATAGCAACAACATCAAGCCCTTCTGGTATCTCATCGGCTCCCTCTAAAACACAACGTCCATCTATTTTCTGATACTTACCGTCACTCGTTTCATGCAGAGGTAAGCTACACCACAAATCGCCATCTCTCACTTTGCAGAGAATGGCATTTCTATCGTCCTGAGTGAGTGCAAGAGGAGCATAATCAATCTCGACGAGTCTGCTCCCCCAAGTGCTTAGAACGGTTTCTGCTGAAACGTCATGAATCTTGAGCGCTTTCTTAATACGATCATTCAACTCCTCCGACAGTTCACTGGAAATAATGGTCCATTTAGGCTGATCATCCGCAGTCAACCACGCCCACAGCTTGATCCAAACAGCATCCTCATGAGCTGCATTTTTCCAAAGCTGTTTGGAGCCATTATCTTCACAGCAACCATGTAACAAATAGCGAAAGCCCTGACGAGACTCAAATTTTTCTAAATCTTCGCTAAGCAGCCTTTGTATCAGCGCTATTCTACGCTCTTCTATAGCCAAATCAGGGTGGCTTGCTAAAAAGCTCAAGGTAGAGTGCGGGTTACAGTCCGGCAGTTTTGTATCTGGAAACAATAGCTTTTTCGTATTATTTCCAAGGAAGTGAACATCACCAGCAATGGCATTCAGCAACTCACGGCCGATGCCGAAGGATGAATGGACATTTTTATGCCCTGTCATCAAGAAGAGTCTTCCGTTTTCACGAAGATCAACCAGCTCATTTCTCGATTTAAGTCGATCTTTCTTACGCCTTAGATCATATACAGGGAACAGTCGGAGATCCCCACACATGCTGTAGACGACTTTTCTGTTTGGAGTCTTCTCTAATATTTCACGTATGACACTGTCGGATTGTTCAACCCAATCATAACGGGTTTTGCGCTTATGCAGCCAATCATCTAGCGCTCTTAGTAACGTTGAAGCACAGCTCTCATCGAAGCTAGCGAGACCGGGAGCAACCCTGTTATCGAAATCGGCTGGAAGAAAAATATGGGATGTATTCTGTGCAGCGATCACATCCCACAATGGCTGACCACTCTTCTTGTCAATAGATATAGATAAACGCTTACTTTGAGGAATATATCCGACGAGATCAGAAAACAGTTTTCTGTGTTTTGCTAAGGACTCAAGTGGCACCTGAGTCAGAGCTGCTTTTACAATTTCACAAAGTAAAGCCTGCAGATGTAGCTGCGTTGGCAACCTGTCTTTGCCCCTAATATCAAACTCTTGCTTTATAAAGCTGAGTAGGTAACCGAGGCGAACCTGTGAGGTAAATACATCTTGGACATCCACTCGCAACAGCTGATCAAGCTCATCATGCATCCACACGGCATTCTCTGAGGAAACGATATGCCCCTTGCCAGATTCTGCGAAATATACATTCTCTGAATGAGCAGACAACCAGGGAAATGTTTCCCAAACTCGAGAATAATCATCGCGATTTTCCGGAGCCGGTAGCAGTCGTGTTCCCTGTGTACCCTCAATTAACTCCCACCCTTTCTTTGCAGGCAGCAGCCGGTAAAGCCAACCATATCGGGATGTTGCGCATTGCAGGTATTTGTTAGGAAACAAAGACTGTATGCCTAAACTAATAGCCTCTATTTCCTTATCCTTCTTCACACCAAGAGCCTCCAGCAAACCCTTCAGTGCAGGGAGAAGCTGGTTCAGCGTTCCTTTATTAGCAAGAGTGAGGTTCCAGGCACGCCTTAATAATTTTTCATCGTTCCCTACTGCAGAAAAGTCAGCATCTTCGCCGATATCATCATGCCCATGTATCCCCTTACGCCCTGCGTCTACAAAAAAGTAGCCATGCAGATATATGTGGTAGTCAAAGTTTCCATCTATCTCTACCTTTTGAAACTCCCGTGTTGCATCAAGTGGTAAAAACACAGCCCAGGATGCAGTGATAACAGCATTACCGATAGCCGGTGTTCTAGTAATCACAACGCTGGCATGCTGTTCCGCCTTATCGGGAACATCATCAACAGTTTCGCCATCCAGAGACGTTGGCCAGCCTCGCTCCTCATGTTTCAGCTCATTGAGACTCTCAAACGTCAGTAGTGTTTCAACACCGGCATAGCTCAATGTTGATGTCTGACCTGCGGAAGATATTTGGACATGTCCATCCCAGGATTGACTAGCCTTATCATTCTCAAATGCCTTCTCTCCGGTAAATTGACTTCTTGCCGCTCCCTTCTGTAACTCAACAAGAAAGCGCGAGACAAAGTCAGAGTTGTGCTCAATGACTAGTTCAACCCGTTCAAGACATTTCAGTAGAGGAAATATGTCAGCAACCTTATCCGTAAGGCTGGGTTCAAGCATAAACTCTGGAGGAACCGTCCCTTCAGAAGCCTCAAAGTTGGCAATAATTGATTGATTACCCCAGGCTTCCACCTGCTCTAAGGTCCTCAATGGCACCCAAACCACGAACCAATTTGGCTCTCCACGGTTGGTAAATTTATCGATAACAGGGTTTAAACGTGCCTCGATAGCCTGCCGGTCAGATTCAGGAAAGTTTTCCCAGTCAGGCCTTCTCTCGGCCCAAGGGTTAAAGACATCGGCCGCCCACTCATCCTGACGCCAGTTTGATGCGATAAAGAAAAATGCTTCACACATATGAAACAGACTCTTCATACCTAAACCAAACTTCCCTACTGACGCTTTGTCGCTGGCTTTTGATCCTCCGGCGATTGTCATGATCCCGTGAGCGTGCTCCAGTTGCAGAGGAGCATCATTGATAAAGAAAAGCCCCGGATCACGTAGGAGAGGGTTCTCAGCTCCTTCTATCCCTTGGCACCACCCCATAACCAAGCTACGTGCCTTAGCATCGTCAGAATTCTGAATAATTTCTTTCAGTACAGGAAAGCCATTATCGTAACGATCTCGAAGGTTAGAGCGGATCTGACCGATAATGCTTGCAGTGGTGACTCTAGCACCTGACATATTTATTAGGCCTGGATTAAGAAGTGAACGAAAAATGTCGCCTATTTTGCCAAGGCATTGGAAGGAATGGAAATGATCAAAAATCTGAAGGGGGAAAGGCCTTATACCGGAGCTGAACGACTGTCTTGAAATGAAGTAGTAAAGTTGAGCAAAAAATATCCTCCCTCTTTCCTATTGCTTATTCTGGCCAACTTGAACACCTTCCAAACTCCGTGCATTGCCCATCGTCATTACTAGACCAGGTGTTCATTTGCTGCCAGTTTTCCTAACTTCTTTCTTATGGGTTCGCCCTTGAGATTTAACCGTGAGCGTTGTACATCAACCGGTCCAGAATCGCATCAGACAAAGTCGCGTCA
>NZ_SMME01000216.1:0-222 GCF_009711465.1 Parendozoicomonas verongulae
GTAGCTGGCAGCCTCTTGTGATGCTGGTGTCGCTGAATCTTGTCACTTATCTTTCCTATTGTGCTGGGTGCGTTTATGTCTGATGAGATGACTGGATTTGTTGAAAGAGTGGTTGCACCCGTCATGGTCACAGATATAGGGCCTGTCCCCTGTCCTTGTGTGAATGTGCTTGTGTTTGGTGAGATTGCCAGCTGTGGTAAACGCTTTGTGGCACCCGTCCTG
>NZ_SMME01000216.1:232-374 GCF_009711465.1 Parendozoicomonas verongulae
TTTGATGAGGCTGCCGGATGTGATGAAAGACCATTTGCACCCGTCCTGATCACAGACAAAAGGCCTTTACCCAGTGTGGGTGCGCTTGTGGGCGGTGAGATAACTGGATGTAGTAAACGCTTTATTGCACCCGTTCTGGTCA
>NZ_SMME01000330.1 GCF_009711465.1 Parendozoicomonas verongulae
AGGAAAATTTTCTTGCGAAGATCGGCCCAAATATATTGTTCATGTCCTGGCGTGTCTTCATGCAGGTTTGCCAGACGATCCCCAGCAAGCAGCTTTCGAGGCAAACTGCTTTGGCGCAAAAGCCGCTCAATCGCAACGGGCGAAACCACCACCATCACTAACCCAGCCAGAGCATGCGCATGATCGATCTGTCTTAGGCTGGGCGAAAATTCATCACGTTCAAACATTTTTCGAAAGTGGCCCAGCGGGTAGCGCTCAAGGCCAGGATGCTTATCGAGAAATCCTGAATCAACTGGATCGTCGCCACCAAGTCTGCCTGCCTTTTCGATCAGCTGGAGGAGCTGATCCCGTCCGCCCTCGCTGCCCCTGAACAGCCAAAAGATTCGACCCTCAAGCTCATCGCGTTGGAACTCTCGACATCTGGCAAGTGATTTTTCTGTCACAAAGGGCGACACAAACACGGCTTTCAGAAAATCTCGTTGGAAGGTAACTCGATCGAGCACCCTGGCTCTTTGCAACTCCTCAAGCCGCCCCTCCGCGTACTGAACATCCTCGCGAAGCTCA
>NZ_SMME01000139.1 GCF_009711465.1 Parendozoicomonas verongulae
GTGGAAGAAGTTGTCGTCTATTCCAACCTGTTCGACGTGTAATAACTCCTGCCAGAGGATGCACAGGTGTTGTTCAGTATCTGTAGACGGTGCCACATACTCGGCAGTGCTGACAACCTTCGGAATCGGCAGGGCTTTAAGGTCAAGTTTGCCATTGGCTGACAGAGGTAGTTTTTCTATAAATACTATAGCGACCGGCACCATGTATTGCGGAAGCTGCTGGCGTAGTTGCTCCTGCAATGTATTGTCAGAGAGTGCCTGCCTGGCTGTGTACCAGGCGACAAAGT
>NZ_SMME01000028.1 GCF_009711465.1 Parendozoicomonas verongulae
GGACTCTTAGCGTGTACATACCATAGAAATTAGCAGGCCTATCATCAGTTCGAACCTGAAGTTCGCTGTCATGCTCACGTAACCAGGTATTGAAATGCGGAAGCCGGGAAGCAAACAGGATTCCTGAAGGAAGGGGGGAGCAGTGAATGTGAAGCGGAACTTCCTCATCAGAAGATACATAACACATGTTTGCCTTATCCCGGATCCATGT
>NZ_SMME01000422.1:0-110 GCF_009711465.1 Parendozoicomonas verongulae
TCCCCTGTGTGGATGCGTTTGTGCTTAGTGAGATAAGCGGATGTGGTAAAAGCCTTAGCGCACCCATCCTGATCACAGATAAAGGGCTTGTCCCCTGAGTGGATGCGTTT
>NZ_SMME01000422.1:454-730 GCF_009711465.1 Parendozoicomonas verongulae
AAAGCCGGAAAGGAGGCAGCTCCCCCGAAGAAAGGGGGGAGCAGTGGATGTGAAGGGGTCTGCTCTTGCCTTCTGATGCATAAGTGGCAGATGCACACAGGCCGATCACTACGCAAAGACTGGTGACAATAAAGTTCAGCCTGAACACCATTCCATTCTTTCCCATAAAAAGAGTAATGAAGATAACAACGTAGCTGGCGACCATTGGTGATGCTTCTAAAAGGGACAGACTGGGTCACTCACCTCCCACATTGCGATGTGTACGCTGGTGCCTGG
>NZ_SMME01000422.1:740-816 GCF_009711465.1 Parendozoicomonas verongulae
ATGAACTTTTAGCGTGTACATACCACTGGAATCCGCAGACACATCTTCGTCAATTCGATCCTGAAGCTCTCTGTAA
>NZ_SMME01000790.1 GCF_009711465.1 Parendozoicomonas verongulae
CCGTGCCGGTTCGATTCCGGCTCCGGGCACCATCCTCTTTTCTCAAAGCTACCGTGTCCTCTGTGGGTCGATAGTTTTCGATGTCTGGCCTGGTCGTTCTACCTGGGTGGTCACCGTTTTCTGCTTGTTTCTCTTGCTTCTTTTGCGATGCAGTTTCGTGCACCATGGAACACAAAGAACAAGTTGGGTTTGAATACTAACAATTGGCTGTCTAATCTTTCTAGCCAAGAAATGTCTAACTTCCTGCCTCGTATATCTAGTGGTCTGAGTCAACAGAGATGCCGCAATTGCTTTATCAGCTTCTTGTGTTGACTTGGATAAACAGTCTTTAACCAAGCTCAGGAGAGCTCTCGTTCTTATGGCTTCACAAAAAAAGCCGACCCATACGATAAACCCACCTGTCTTTATTGGCTCTGCTGTTCTGATCATGCTTTTGGTTGGTTATGCGGCGCTCTTCCCGGCTCAGTCTGAAGTCCAGTTTAGCGCCATCCAAAATAGCATCATGGCCAATGCCAGCTGGTTCTATATTGCAGCTGTGGCAGTGATTCTGATTGGGGTGGTGTGTATTGGTCTGTCCCGTTATGGGGATATCAAGTTAGGGCCGGATCATTCAGAACCGGACTTCAGTTTTGGTTCCTGGTTTGCCATGTTGTTCTCAGCCGGTATGGGCGTTGGCCTGATGTTCTTTGGTGTCGGCGAGCCGGTTATGCACTTTCTTGCCCCCCCTGTTGGCAGCCCTGGCAGTATAGATGCTGCGAAAGAGGCTATGGGTATCACCTTCTTCCATTGGGGGTTCCACGCCTGGGCCATTTATGCAGTCGTTGCACTGATACTGGCCTATTTTGGCTATCGTCATAACCTGCCGCTTACCTTGCGTTCTGCACTGTACCCGTTGATTGGCGATCGTATTTATGGGGCTGTTGGGCACAGTGTTGATATTTTTGCCATTCTGGGTACGACCTTTGGGGTAGCTACTGCACTGGGTTACGGTGCTCTGCAGGTGAACTCCGGGCTGCATTACCTCTTTGGTATTCCGGTTGATACTGTCGTGCAGGGTATTCTGATTGTTGTTATTACCGGTCTGGCAACGCTGTCTGTTGCCTCTGGTCTGGATAAGGGAATTCGTCGTCTGTCTGAGCTGAACCTGCTGCTGGCTCTTATGCTGATTATCATGGTGGTGGCTCTGGGGCCAACCACGTTGCTGTTTCAGATGTTTGTACAGAATATCGGCGGTTACTTGTCTGAGTTGGTGGATAAAACATTTAACCTTTATGCTTATAAACCTACCGACTGGCTTGGTGGCTGGACGCTGTTTTACTGGGCCTGGTGGCTGTCCTGGTCGCCTTTTGTGGGCATGTTCATTGCCCGTATCTCCCGTGGTCGCACCATTCGTGAGTTTGTTGGTGGCGTACTGTTCGTACCTTCGGCGTTGACCTTCCTGTGGATGACAGTGTTTGGTAACACCTCCATTGACCTGATTATGAATCAGGGAGGCGGTGAGTTAGGGCAGATTGTACAGAGCGATGTCTCTCTGGCGTTGTTTAAGTTTTTGGAGTACTTCCCGTTTAGTAATATTTTGTCTGGTCTGGCGGTAGTTATGGTTGTGGTGTTTTTTGTCACCTCGTCTGATTCCAGTGCCATGGTGATTGACCTGTTGGCTTCAAAAGACGAAGGTACAACACCAGTTTGGCAGCGAGTGTTCTGGTCTTGTCTGATTGGATTGGTTGCGCTGGTGCTGATGCTGGTAGGCGGTTTGAAGGCGCTGCAAAGTGCAACCATTGCTACGGCCCTTCCATTCTCCGTTATTTTGTTGATTTCCGGTTGGGGGTTGCTCAAGGCTCTGGCGGTGGATGCGGCTAAGAGGGAAAGTATGTCTCAGATTACGCTGGCTCCTCGCCTGGGGCAAAAGCACAGCTCCTGGCAGAACCGCTTGTACAATGTCGTGAACTTTCCTGAACGTAAGAGTGTGACTCACTTTATGCGTCAGACTGTTGTTCCCGCCATGGAGGCTGTAGCCAGAGAGCTGCAAGAGCAGGGAGTGCGTGCTTCGGTTGACGTTACAGAGGATGCCAGGGTTGGCGGTAAACCAGCGTTGCAGGTGTCCCACGGTGATGAGCAGGATTTCCTGTACCGCGTTAAGCCTCGTGCCTTCATGCAGCCCAGCTTTGTGGTGGATGATGAAGACGATGATGAGAGTAAGTATTACCGCGCCGAAGTCTTCCTGGGTGAGGGGGGACAGGACTACGACATCATGGGTTGGACCAAAGAGCAGGTGATTGGCGATATTATCGACCAGTACGAGAAACATATGCACTTCCTGCATCGCGTCAGGGACTGATCCTTCAGTTTGTTCTTAAGGAACTGTCTGAAAATAACTTCCGTGTTTCAATACTCTCGAAATCGGGAAGTTATTTTTAGGCAAAGCCTTACCGTGTGTGACAGCCTTTATCTACGGGAAATATTGCCGATGGTGAGGCTGGTAACAGGATTGTTAGTGATCTCCCTGTCTGCCTGTGTATTTTTTTGCATGAATTTAAAAAAATTCCCTTGAAAAGCGATTTCGCTGTCCCCACCTTCGGAATAACAACGATTTATCGCTGTTCCGGCTGAGTCGGGACACTCTTTTTTATAGGGTTTTTGATAAGGAATCCGGGTTTATGACTACCGAAACTCAAAAAGAAACACTGGGCTTTCAGACAGAAGTGAAGCAGTTGCTTCAGCTGATGATTCACTCCCTGTACTCCCACCCTGAAATTTTCCTCCGTGAACTGGTATCCAACGCCAGCGATGCGGCAGACAAACTCCGTTACGAATCTCTGCATGATGCCACACTGCTGGGCAACGATCCTAATCTGGAAATTCGTATCGGCTTTGATGCAGACACCAGGACGGTCACCATCACCGATAACGGTATTGGTATGACCCGTGACGACGTGATCGCTAACCTGGGCACCATCGCCAAGTCCGGCACTGCCGACTTTCTGAAGAGCATGACTGGTGACCAGCAAAAGGACTCCCAGCTGATCGGTCAGTTCGGCGTAGGCTTTTACTCTGCCTTTATCGTGGCCGACAAAGTGCGCGTGGAAACCCTGAAGGCCGGTGAGAAAGAGGCCATTGCGTGGGAATCCGATGGTTCCGGCGAGTTCACTCTGGAGCCTGTTGAAAAAAGCACCCGTGGTACCCGCATTACCTTGTTCCTGAAAGACGAACACAAAGAGTTTGCCAACGGCTGGCAGCTGCGCTCCATTATTCGCAAGTACTCTGACCACATCTCCCTGCCCATTCTTATGGTGAAGGAAGAAGCGCCTTCCGAAGACGAAGACAACAAGGAAGAGAAAGCCCCTGAATGGGAAACTGTGAACACGGCAAAAGCCCTGTGGACCCGCAGCCGCAGCGACATCTCCGAAGATGAGTACAAAGAGTTCTACCATCACATCAGCCACGACTACGGCGATCCGCTGAAGTGGAGCCACAACAGTGTTGAAGGCAAGCTGGAGTACACCAGCCTGTTGTATGTACCTGGCAAGGCACCTTTCGATCTGTATAACCGTGAGATGGATCGTGGCCTGAAACTGTTTGTTCAGCGCGTATTTATCATGGATAAGGCAGAAGAGTTCCTGCCTATGTACCTGCGTTTTATCAAGGGTGTGCTGGACACGAATGATCTGTCCCTGAACGTATCCCGTGAAATCCTGCAGAAAGACCCTCAGGTTGACAGCATGCGCAACGCGCTCACCAAGCGTGTTCTGGATATGCTCACCAAGATGGCCAAGAACGATGCCGAAACCTACCAGACCTTCTGGAATGAGTTTGGTCAGGTTCTGAAAGAAGGCCCGGGTGAAGACTTCTCCAACCGCGAGAAGATTGCCAAACTGTTGCGTTTCTCTTCCACGGAAGAGAGCAAGGACCAACAGGATGTGTCTCTGGAAGCCTACATCGAACGCATGAAGGACGGTCAGGACAAGATTTACTACGTAACTGCTGAAACCTTCAATGCCGCCAAGAGCTCTCCGCACCTGGAAGTGTTCCGCAAGAAGGGTGTCGAAGTGCTGCTGATGTCTGACCGCATCGACGAGTGGCTGATGTCTCATCTGAATGAGTTCGATGGCAAGCAGTTCGAAGATGTCGGACGTGGTGACCTCGACCTGGGCAAGCTGGATTCTGAAGAAGACAAGAAAGCTCAGGAAGATGTTGAGAAAAAGAGTGAAGATCTGGTGAAGCGCATTCAGGATACCCTGAAGGATGACGTTGAGTCTGTGCGTGTCACCCACCGTCTGACTGATTCTCCCGCCTGCCTGGTGGTAGGTGCCAACGATATGGGCGCCCAGATGCGTCGGATGATGGAAGCAGCAGGCCAGGCTGTGCCAGAGTCCAAGCCTATCTTTGAGATCAACCCTGAACATCCCTTGATCACCCGTCTGGATAACGAGCAGGACGAAGACCGTTTTGCCGAGCTGGGCAAGGTTCTGTTTGATCAGGCCCGTCTGGCTGAAGGTGGTCAGCTGGATGATCCCGGTGCTTATGTTCTGCGTCTGAACAAACTGCTGCTGGAGCTGTCTAACAGCTAACCAATAAGCAGACTGTCGGCTTAAGAAAAACCGCCATACCCGAAAGGGGTGGCGGTTTTTTGTCGTCTGCACTTTTATTTGAGTTGTGTCTGCGCGTTGCTTCTCAGAGTTGTCTCCGGTTTACCGATAGCCAAGAGGATAATTTCTCTTTATGGGTCCGGATATGGCTCTCTCACTTCGCCGCATGTTCTCTTCACTACCTTTATTGTGTCTGCTGTCGGCTTCTGCCCAGGCAATGGACGATGAGCTCATTAAAGATGCTTCTGTTGAACAGTTGAAAGCGTTCACTCTTGTGGATGACACTACAGAGGATCTGGACGCCAGTACCTTTGATCATACTCTTGTACAGATGCGCAGCTTCACTTTGGAAGGGAAGCGCTATGTGCGCTATCGCCAGTATTACCAAGGGCTCGAAGTTGTAGGTCGCAGCGTGGTGGGGCACTTCGGAAAAAACGGTGATAGCTGGGATCACGATTCAGCCCGCTTCTTTGGCAAGCTGGCGAAGAATTTGAAATTGCCGGTTTACAGTGAGTTTCTCACTGATAGTTTCCGTTCTAATATCACCACCTTTGCCCAAGAGGAGTTTCATAACACCATTGGTGTGAATGGCAAGATAACCGGAATCGACAGTCAGCCAGTTGTCTGGATTGACGAGGATGAGCAGGCGAAACTGGCCTATCAGGTCAGCTTTCGTATACAACCGAAAGCTGGCCCGCCTCTGTGGCCCCATTACATAATCGAAGCTGCCGACAATAAGGTGTTGCAGTACTGGAACAATATCCAGGGGCTGTATTCCGATCAGGGCCCGGGGGGCAATGGGAAAACCGGTAAATACCAGTTTGGTGGTGCCAATATGCCTTCATTCTCGGTGAGTAACAGCAATGGTGCTTGCTTGCTGGGAAACTCCCGGGTGAAGGTTGTCTCCCTGAATAATGGGTGGTGGGTGTCCAATAAACCCAAACCTGTGAGCTATACCTGTGGAGAAAATGTTGGCGATATCAGTAATGGTGGCTATGCACCTGCCAATGATGCCTATGTGTTTACCAATCTTGTGGCTTCTATGTTTCAGGGCTGGTACAACCATCCGGTAATGGCTCTGCCTAACGGGCAGGCCAAGCAGTTGACTGTTTTGGTGAATGTGGGGAAGAACTATGAAAATGCGTTTTGGGATGGCACCTATCTGGCTTTCGGTGATGGAAATTTGAGTTATTACCCGCTGGTATCCATTGCCATTGTTTCCCACGAACTCAGCCACGCCTTTACCCAGCAAAATTCCAACCTGATTTATGCCAACCAGTCCGGTGCCCTGAACGAGGCTTTTTCTGATATGGCTGCAGTAGCGGCTGAATATTATCTTAAGTATTACAGCCGCCCGGCTTATGAAACTCTGATTGGCCAGGAAGGAATTGACTGGCGTATTGGGGATCGTATCACCAAAGGCAGCTTTGCTATGCGCTCCATGGATAATCCTTCCACCTATAACTCCGCAGAATGTGAAAATCCTGTATCAGGGTGTGATATCACCTGGGCGCAGATGTATAAAACGTCAGAGCAGATTCCTACCACCAGCCGCCAGAGTTATATCGTACACAAGGGTAGCGGCATTATGAACCGGGCATTCTATTACATCGTGAATGCTCTTAACGGGGATGTACGCAAAGCTTTCGGGCTGATGGTGCGTGCCAACATGCTGTACTGGACATCGACGGCCACTTTCTCTGAAGCTGCCTGTGGAGTGAGTCAGGCCGCACAGGTGGATGGTGTAAGTGCCAGTATTATCAGTGACGCATTTGATAAGGTTGGAGTTACACCAGCCTGTTAAGCAGTCCAGAAATCATGACGTTGTAAAAGGAATTACACAATGAAAGTGAGTGGTTCGGGTGACAGCGCACTTATGCGCTTTATTGATAAGCACCTGCCCAGACTGGGGAAGCTTCTTCATAGGTTAGTAAGGCTGGTTTACCCGGATAAGAAAATCAGGGTTGATCGCTCTATGCCAGCAGGAGCCGGTGTGGAGATTGGCAATTACTCCATCAGTAAGCTGCCGGATCATGAGGTGATTCCCAGAGTGGTGACACGCCAGACCACACCTCCTGCGAGACAGAACTCCACTGCGACACATCAGGAAAGAAAAGAGCCTGGCACGGAAGTTCAGGGAACGGAAGCGGCTAATGAGGCACTGTACAGGGCACTGGAACATCAACGGGATACAGCAGGCAACCTGCTTGTTTCCAGCCGTAAAGAGTTTGAAGGTTTATTTGCGAGCGTTCCGGCCAATACTTTTTCGCAGAAGCAACTTGAACGTTTTCTCACCCATTTTCGCAAAGCACAGTGTTACGAAGAAGAAGCCGGTGTTGTTTTCACCAATGGTATGTTCGGGGCTCTTGTGAACCTTAACCGGCTGAATGAAGACCCTACCCATAACGCTCTTGTCCATGACCCTGAGGTTGCTGCTGTTTATCAAGCGCAAGGGATTGACTTTGTCGTTGAGGCCCGGAAACAGGCTGTTAAGGGCTTGTTTGATACGGCGTGTATCGTCGATAACTTTGACCCGGATAAGACATGGGCAGAAACATTGCAGGCTATGCAGATGCAGCCTGCGGGTACAGGGCTGTATAACTACAGCAATATGTGCTTTATGAACAGCTCCCTGCAGGCTCTGACCACTCTGTGGGAAAGCTCCGGAGTGCTGAATGAGATTCGGGCAGGTATTCCCGTTGGTGTCTTTATCAATATTCTGGACCAGCTCACTTATGTTCCACAAAGAGCTGACTACCCCGGCCCCAAAGACGCTTCCAGAGAAGCCATCAATGACTGGCTTGCCGCTGCAACCAATGAACGTGCTCAGGATATTCGTGATCGTGCAATGCAAATGGCAGGCAATCCTCAAAGGGCGATTGCAGAGGATAACCCCCGGGGAATGGCTGACAGGCTCAGGGCGTACCAAAAAGTGTCAGGGGCTTTTGTCCGGTTGGCCGACGCTCTCGATGGGCGGTCCGGTGGTGGTACCCCCGTTCATAGCCAGAAAGCGTTTTTACAGGCCCTGCTGGAGTACGGGATCATTATGGATAATACCGGGGTCAAAGGTGTGCTTATGCCCCGAAGAGGCAATGAGTCTGAAAAGCCTTTACCAGGCCATAAACTGCTGCTGGCCCGTATTAGTCAGCAGGACCCGGAAGAGTTTCTTTCCCGCATTTCAGAAGTCTTTGGTGTTGAGCACCGGCTTGATTGCACTGTGAGAAACGTGGATCGCAAGCAGCTTATACATAACGGGGTAGTGAAAGACACGGCGGTTCTTATTCATAACTCCAAACAGCCTCTGATCAGCATGTCGGCGAAAGGTCAGCAGACCCTGCAAGGATGTATCAACGCCTTCCAAAAGGGGGAAGTGGTGAATGATTATAAATGGCCTGTAGAGCGATTGCCTGGCACGGGATTAACAGAGAGGGAAGCAGAAGAGGCTGAAAAGGTCAGACAAGTCGGCTTCGTTCCCAGTGGTCACACCGCCCCCAAACAACTTGTGCTGCAGACAAAAATCTTTGAGTATGACGATAACGGGCAGAAGAAGTACCTGAAACAGGAAGGACAGGATATTCTGACGAACTTTCAACGGACCGTTGAAATTCCTCTGTACCCCAGAGGCGATGGAGAGCCGGAGTATGTGTCTTATCGGGTGAAAGCCATTGTTTGCCATGCGGGGGATTCTCTGGATTCCGGTCATTATATGACGTTGAAGTTCCGTGGTGAGGGGGAGGAGGATGTAGTCTTCTGTGACGATGATCTGGTGGCCTCACCAGAAGATTACGCCAGAGTCCGCAGTTATCAAAGTTCAGGCAACTGGAGAGAGCTGTGTGCCCAAAGAGGGCTTTGTGGTTACGTGTATGTGATGGAGAAGGAGCACTGATTGTGCCCCTTCTTTGTGTTTGGCTGGGTCAATAATTAACCGTCGTAACGATCAAACACCAGACACGCATTGGTGCCACCAAAGCCAAAACTGTTGGACATAATTCGATTCAGCTTCATTTGCTTAGGCTCACCAATCACAACAGGCAGCCCTTCTGCCTTATCATCCAGAGTGTCGATGTTGGCAGAGGCGACAACAAAGTCATTCTCCATCATCAGCAGGCAGTAAATAGCCTCATGAACACCAGCGGCACCCAGAGAGTGACCACTGAGAGATTTGGTAGAGCTGATCAACGGACAATCGTTACCGAATGTCTCGTGGATCGCACCCAGTTCGGCCACATCACCAACAGGAGTAGAAGTACCGTGGGTGTTGATGTAATCGATAGGGCCGTCGAGGGTGCTCATGGCCTGCTGCATACAGCGGATTGCGCCCTCACCGGATGGAGCCACCATGTCGTAACCGTCGGAGGTTGCACCGTAGCCGGTGACTTCACCGTAGATTTTTGCACCACGGGCCAGAGCGTGTTCCAGTTCTTCCAGAACCAGAATGCCACCACCGCCTGCGATCACGAAACCGTCACGGTTGGCATCATAGGCACGGGACGCTTTCTCTGGGGTTTCGTTGTACTTGCTGGACAGTGCGCCCATGGCGTCGAACATAGCGGTCTGGGACCAGTGCTCTTCTTCACCGCCACCGGCAAATACGATGTCCTGCTTGCCCAGCTGAATCTGTTCGACTGCGTTACCAATACAGTGGGCACTGGTGGCACAGGCTGAGGTGATGGAGTAGTTCACACCCTTGATCTTGAAAGGGGTCGCCAGACAGGCAGACACCG
Source organism: Parendozoicomonas verongulae (assembly GCF_009711465.1). Classification (GTDB taxonomy): domain Bacteria; phylum Pseudomonadota; class Gammaproteobacteria; order Pseudomonadales; family Endozoicomonadaceae; genus Sansalvadorimonas; species Sansalvadorimonas verongulae. The sequence goes on from NZ_SMME01000790.1 coordinate 9,311, forward strand.
TGTTACCCATGGTTCGGGTGACACGGTAGGGTCCAATGCGCTTTACGCCTTTTTCCCGGAGAATATCGGTGCTCTCGACGATGTTGGCTGTGGACGCGCCACCAGAGGCCGCAATCAGGCCGGTACGCGGGCTGGACACCAGCTCTTCAGGCAGGCCGGCATCGGCAATGGCCTGCTTCATGGCAATAAAGGTGTAAGCGGCCGCATCGCCCATAAAGCGCATTTGCTTACGGTCGATGTGCTCGGCGAAGTCGATATCGACAGAGCCGGACACATGGCTGCGGAAACCCTGCTCTGCGTAGGATTCGTTGAAGCGGATGCCGGAGCGGCCTTCCTTCAGGGAAGCGGCCACGGTTTCGGCGTCGTTACCCAGGCAGGAAGTGATGCCCAGGCCGGTAACAACAACGCGTTTCATAGACTCAGAACCTTAATCAGCTAATCAAAAATTGTCTGTGCGCGTAAACAGACCTACACGGAGGTCCTTCGCGGTATAGATTTCACGGCCGTCTACGGAGACGACACCATCAGCAATGCCCATCACCAGCTTGCGAGAGATAACACGCTTGATGTGGAGGTGGTAGGTCACCTTTTTGCTGGTGGGGAGAATCTGGCCGGTAAACTTCACTTCACCACAGCCAAGGGCGCGGCCGCGGCCGGGGTTACCCAGCCAGCCCAGGTGGAAGCCTACCAGTTGCCACATAGCGTCCAGACCAAGGCAACCTGGCATGACAGGGTCACCTTCAAAGTGGCATTGGAAAAACCAGAGGTCGGGGTTGATATCCAGTTCGGCAATAATCTCACCTTTCCCGTATTCACCACCTTCGGTGCTGATATGACTGATACGATCCATCATCAGCATATTGGGCAGGGGGAGCTGGGCGTTGCCAGGGCCAAACAGATCGCCCTTGCCACATGCCAGCAGTTCTTCACGACTGAAGCTGTGTTTGTTCATCATTCCTTCCGGTTGGTTGCTCTCTGGCAGAGGACGCCAGAATCAGCAACCTTGCTACCTTCTGACAGTGTGATAACTGCCTTTGAATCTCGAAGAGTTCGCTGGACTATATCACCGGCTGTTGACGGGTTTAATGGCAATTCGTGCCCTGTAACAACACTCCGACTCAAAGTCACCGAGCAGTTACATAAACACCAAATTATTGCGATGGCGGCAAGAATATCACATCGTGGCAAAGATTCCGCGTTTTGTACGCACGTTCACTGATAATCTCAGTAGAAGAGTGTGAAAATCTTGCGGTATTTCAGCGAAAAGACGATATCAAGGTGAGCGTGCTGGTGTATTATCGTCCTAACCTCAGCAGTGGTGGATAGACAGTTAGGCATGACCAGCTCCGATACCGCACACAGTCTCACGATGAAGAGTTCAGCAATTACCGTCCTTGGTGGTGGCAGCTTTGGTACGGCATTGGCGGATATTGCAGCCCGTAAGGGCCATACCGTTCGCCAGTGGATGCGCTCTGAAGAACAGGCGGCTCAGATGAACCGCACTCATGTTAATCAACGTTATCTGCCGGAGTATCCGGTGAGTGAAAAAATTCTGGCCCTGTCCGATCTGGACCGGGCCGTAGAAAACGCTGACGTTATATTCGTCGCCATTCCCAGTAAAGCCTTTCGCAGTGTCGTAACCCGCCTCAAAGGCAAGGTGGGCAATGCTCTGGTGGTTTCAACAACCAAGGGTGTGGAAGCCGGTACTTTTGCTCTGATGACGGAGATCCTCCACGAAGAAATCCCCGGTGCCCGAATCGGTGTGCTGAGTGGGCCGAATCTTGCCAAGGAGATTATGGCCCGTCATATCACCGCGACAGTGATTGCCAGTGAGGACGAGAACCTCTGTCAGGCGGTTCAGGATATTCTTCACTGTGACTACTTCCGGGTGTATTCCAACTACGACCGTTATGGCGTGGAGCTGGGGGGCGCCCTGAAAAATATTTATGCCATTGTCGCGGGGCTGGCCACGGCTCTGGGGATGGGGGATAACACTCGCAGTATGCTGATTACCCGTGGTCTCGCAGAGATGAGCCGCTTTGCTGTGAAGATGGGGGCGAACCCGATGACCTTTCTTGGCCTGGCGGGTGTTGGTGATTTGATTGTGACCTGTGAGTCTAAACTCAGCCGTAACTTCCGTGTAGGTTATGCGCTGGGGGAGGGCAAATCTCTTAAGGACGCGGAAGCTGAACTGGGGCAGGTTGCTGAAGGCATTAACACGCTGGCGCTGGTGCGTGACAAAGCGCTGGAGTTAGGGGTTTATATGCCTATTGTGGACGGCCTGTATGCCATTATCATGGAAGGCAAGGATATCAAGCAGGTAACCAGTACTATGATGATGCGTGAGCAGAAAACGGACGTTGAGTTTTCTGTTAAGGCCGAAAAACCCTTATAAATCAAAGGACTGTCATGCAGTCCTGATTTCTTGGGGCACGTGTGGGGCATTATTTCGGTGCCCCATACCGGAAAGGGAGTCCCAGATTCTGAGGGCTGCCACATCATCTTCTGATTCCATCCAACGGCCATAAATCTTAACCAGCATGGAATAATCGGCATGCCCCATCTGCTTGGCTATGAATGCAATGTTGCCGTGGGCAGTTAGGTTCCAGCATGCAAATGTGTGCCGTAGCTGGTAGATGTTCCTGTACCTTACCCCTGTTTTTTTCATGAGGCTCCGCCAGTTAACAGAGAGATCTTTCGGTTGCCGCCATGGGCTTCCGGTTCGGATTCTATTCTGACTGATGCGAAAGACTGGCCTGACAGAGTCCATATAAAAATCCCTTCCTACCGTTGAGACTTTTATATCTTCACGGGGAAACGCTCCTGTAACAGAGAGGTGTTTTTTCAGTGCAGCCAGTGCTGGTGGTTGGAGGATCACTTTTCTATCCTCGCCAGTCTTGGTTCCCTTAAACTTTTTACCCTGAATGATCGCCCGCCTTACGTGCAATCGGTTGTTCTCAAAGTCCACGTCTTCCCATGCCAGAGCGCAAAGCTCTTGTGTTCTCAGACCTGTGTATGCACCCAGTGTGATAAATGTTTTTAGTTCTGGCCGCACAGCGGGAGAGTCTATAAGCCTGTTGTACTCTTCCAGAGAGAATGGATCCGGGTGTTTCTTAGATCGTTTTACCTTTTGGCACTCTTGTGACAGCTGTCTCTCTGTGTAATGTGACGATTCACAGAACTCCAGCAAACCCTTCAGGACTGACAACCGGTCATTCGTTGTTGACGGCGCTACGGTCTCGAATGAGTGTGTTCTGAACATTTTAATGTCAGTCGCAGTAAGAGAGGCTATGATTGTTTTTGGTCCAAAAAAGGAACCGATAGCATCAAGCGCGAGACCTTTTGTAGAGCGTGTTTGTATCCCCCAGTCGGCTTTTTTGATTTCCTTGTACTCTTTCGCAGCTTCATCAAATGTAACGCTTTTCAGTTTGTCGGTGATAATGCCGAGTCGCTGGGCTGTTTTACTATCAGGGAAGTGAGAGCTGTAGTTGAATATGCCAACGGCTATATCATGAAGGATTGAAGCCCTGAGTCCACTTGCATACTTTATGTTCGACTTGGTGATGGGGAGTGCCAGGCGTTCCCGACACCGCACCCCCCTGTACTTGAATGTTATACGGAGTGATTTTCCGTGAACTTCAACACCAGGTGTATTTGCAACGAGTTCGTCTATGTCTGAGGTCTTGACTCGGCCCACTTATTAAACTCCTCTATATTGATCAGCCTGTTCCCATCCGGGGCCTTACGCCAGACAACACCCTGAGCCCAGTCGCCTCTGTCTATTTTGTTCTGAATAGCTTTTTCAGAATATCCAGTTTCTTGGGACAATTTTTGGGGTCTAACCCATGCTACGCTGGCCATCTCCAAAACTCTCCATTCGTCTACCTTGATTCTTGATAGCCGCATAAGTTCGTATTTTTTGCTTATGCGGCCTTACTCCGTATAAGAACGTGTTATGCGTATTTTTCGCAGTGTTCTTCGTAAGCCTCAATTTCTAATTCAGCATCAGCGTTTCGATCAAATAAAATCTCTCGACCAACGCCGCCGATGAATGCAAATTTCACAACGAATTTGTTTTCTTCTTTGTATTTACGTGCATGTGTGACATTTGTGGGGTTTATCCGAGTCCCGTCAGCGCATCTGTAAAGTTTCATGTTTATCTCCAGTTATCAGTTCAACGCATAACAACCGCTTTGTGTGGTAGTCCTTGCATGTCAACGATATTGGTGTCTTATGTGCTTTTCGGCTCTGGCGCGATATTCATCCAAAATCGGGGAGCATCTTTCCATGGCTCGCCGAATGACTCCCTGTCAGTCCAGAAGGGATTACCGTTTTCATCTTCTTTTAAATACGCAACACATTTAAATCTTCCATATGAAACTAAAACCTCGACTAACTTTTCTGGGAGTTTGTCATTTACTGAAATCCAATCAGCCTCTTTCATTCTTTAATCCTTTTAAATCGTGCATCGCACATAACAACCACATGGGCAGGACGCAGCGTGCTGCGCCCGTCATTAGCAAACGGTTACATGGCCTTAGCCAGTTCCTTGTTCTCGTAGATATTTCCAACCACTTCGATTTGTTCACACCATAAGTAATCCCAGTCGCCAAGCCATACGCCGAGCGGGTGAACTTTTACTTCCCCTATCTCGCTTTCACGTCTCTTTTCACCGGGTTCGCCTTCCACTACACAAAAACGAACTATGTCGCCTTCGTAGATTTCGACATCATTAGCGTCTGTCAGTCCGGTGTACTGCATCAATGGATAATCTGGGTTTCCGATCAGGCGATGCAGGTTCTGCTTTTCCTGAATTTCTTTCCAGCTTGCCATTTGCTGGGCGCGTTTTACCCAGGCCCTGTATTTGATTTCTCGCATCTTATTCGTCCTGTTCTGAGTAAAGGCCACGTAACAACTCAATGGTCAGGACGCACTACGTGCGCCCGTCATTAGTCAACGGTTATCTGCCTAAAAGAGTGTCTATGCGTTCCATGAATAGCCTATGGCTATCTGGCGCGGATTCATCACAATCCATTTCGTACTGCTTAAACCGTGACCGAGCTTCAGCCAGAGCAAACTTTAACTGCATGTTGTCAGCATCAAGCCTTATTCGCTTTTCTTTATTTTCTTGCAGCTTGATAAGCGCACAATCAATATCAGCCCAAATCTTTTTACCTCGGTCATCACACATTGCCCGACTCGATCCGAGTTCAGACTGGTAGCATTTCAGTAATTCTTTAGTGTCCATTCGTCTTGTCCTGTTCCTACCGGCAGATAACGACTCAATGGTCAGGACTGCCTTCGGCAGCCCGTCATTAGTCAACGGTTACACGGCTTCCCGAAACTCTCTGTGCATAATGCTGTTGCTGGCAATTGATGTGTGGGAGCCCGTATCCAGATAATCAGCTGCTTCCTTGATTAACGCCTTCAGCTTTTTTATCTCTGCGTTAAAGGCTGCTTGCTCGCAGTAATGCTGACAGGGAGCAGCACGTTCTGTTGAAATCCTGGTATTCCATCGCTTAACTAATACTTCTTTATCGCAGTAATCAAAACCGCCTCTACAAACAGAACAATCAACTCTGGGACGGCCTAACGGGTCTTGCATGCAGTTTTCTATAAGCTGAGCAGCGCCCCCACAAAACGGGCAGGGCTTTAATTCGTCTTCCATATTCTTATTCATACTTTTTCCTTATCCTCTGGAATTGTGGCCAACTTTGTTCTGAGTTTTATCGCTTCCCGGTGGATTGTTTCTTTTTTAGTTTTCAGTGTTTCAATTTCTTGTTGGAGTGATTCAACTTCGTACTCCATTTCTGATATATGCCTTTTAAGCATCTGTTTAATATCCAG
>NZ_SMME01000038.1 GCF_009711465.1 Parendozoicomonas verongulae
GGGGATGGGTCAGTCAAGTCATCCGCAGGTACGTAAACGGCCTGAATAGAGGTTATGGAGCCGGTCTTGGTGGAGGTAATACGCTCCTGAAGAACGCCCATCTCTTCCGCCAGTGTTGGCTGATAACCTACCGCTGAAGGCATACGGCCCAACAGTGCAGATACCTCAGTACCGGCCAGTGTATAACGGTAAATGTTATCCACAAAGAACAGTAC
>NZ_SMME01000255.1 GCF_009711465.1 Parendozoicomonas verongulae
CCTTTGAACGACACATTTTGTGTACCGGATCCAGAAAGTAGTCTGCTCTGTCAGGGGATTGGGAGTCCATCCAGAATCAGGTTGCCACACCAGGAAAAGCAAACCATTGGGCTGCTGGCTGAGACGACAGGTGACGTGATAATAACAGGTGAATTCGTTGATGGGTTTCGCTGCCTTTTAACCCTGATATCAATGCCTGGGAAATTCACTGCCGGAAAGTTGTCAAACAAGAGATTGAAGAGGTTTATGAAACTGGATCAACAGCCCCAGATGACTACGGTAGCCCTACACCAGAAGTAGAAGTATTGAGCCAAAATGAGAAGGAGACAGTACGTCGAGGACAGCGGAACACCACCTGCTCTTGCGGCACCACCTTCGCTTCAGTCAGCCTGCTTAACTCTCACCGTCGGGTCAGTATCGATGCT
>NZ_SMME01000529.1:0-95 GCF_009711465.1 Parendozoicomonas verongulae
CACAGGGGACAAGCCCTTTGTCTGTGACGAGGATGGATGCAACAAGTCTTTCAGTACATCCGGTAACCTCATCACCCACAAACGCATCCACACAG
>NZ_SMME01000529.1:520-596 GCF_009711465.1 Parendozoicomonas verongulae
GTCTGTGATCAGAACAGATGCTACAAGTCTTTCAACACATCCAGTGATCTCATCGTCCACAAACGCATCCACACAG
>NZ_SMME01000529.1:876-1219 GCF_009711465.1 Parendozoicomonas verongulae
CAGCGCGTACATCACAATATGAGGGGTGAGTGACCCAGCGGCTGACAATATAACCATCGTCGTAAAGACCAGCATAACAAGGCTACGTTGCTATCTTCTTTGTTCTTTTTTATAGGAAGGATGGGAATGGTCTTCAAACTGAACGTTGTTGTCACCAGCCTCTGCATAGCAATCGGCCTGTCTTCATCTGGCACATTTGCAGTAAAAATCAAGAGTCAACCAATCCGCTCTATTCGATCACAACCACTTGTTGTGATCTCTACAGGCAACATCGCTATACAAGCTACGGACAGCACGCATATCCATCCCCATCAAACAACATCCTGCGTCATAGACAAGACAA
>NZ_SMME01000547.1:0-711 GCF_009711465.1 Parendozoicomonas verongulae
CCGGGTACGTAGCCGGGTATAGATGGCCAGAGCTGCTCTCAGGTTCTCCGTACCTCCCATAAGCTGAAGGTATCTACCCAGAGCCAGTTCGATCTCCTTGTCATCACAGGGGATGTCTGCCCGCCCCCCGGCCGCCCGGGTGCGTAATCTGGTAAAGATCTCCAGGGCCTTTTGCAGGTTGTCTCCTCCCCCTAAAGTCTGGAGATATCTGCCCAGCGTTAACTCGATGACTTTATCATTACAGGGGGTGTTCGCCTGTCCCCCGGCCGCCCGGGTACGCAGCTGGGTTAAGATGTCCAGGGCTGCTTTTTGATTGTCCAGGCCTCCCATATGCTGAAGATGTATCCCCAGAGCCAGTTCAATTCCCTTGTCATTACAGGGAGTATTCGCCTGCCCCCCGGCCGCACGGGCGCGCAGGCAGGTATAGATGCCCAGAGCCTCCATCTGGTTGTCCCTGCCCCCCATAATCTGGAGTAGCCTGCCCAGAGCCAGTTCGATCTCCTTGTCATCACAAGGGATGTTCGCCACCCCACCTGCCACCCGAGTGCGCAGCCGGATAAAGATCTCCCGGGCCGCTTCAAGGTTACCTGTGCTCCCCATGGCCTGGAGCAATCTGCCCAGTGCTAACCCATGTGTTTTTGCATCATTAAGAGAGCCTGAGTATTTTTCATAAAGGTATTCAAAGAGTGGTAGAGCTTCCGTTAAATGGCC
>NZ_SMME01000547.1:953-1113 GCF_009711465.1 Parendozoicomonas verongulae
CGGCATATTGATACGGGTTTCCTGAGTATTTTTTAAATAGCTCTGTGGTCTCATCTAATACACTCTGAGGGTCGGCTTTCAGACGCTTGAAGCCATCACGTATGTCGCCCTCTCCTTGTATATGAGAGTGAGCCGGGGAGTGCTGGAAACGACGTTGTGA
>NZ_SMME01000547.1:1123-1332 GCF_009711465.1 Parendozoicomonas verongulae
AGAGTAAGACGCAGGCCCTTTTGAACCTTTTGGTTTGTAAAGAAGAGGGGCCTTCCGGTAATGGCTGCCTCCTCCATAGTTTGGTTGTAAGTTCATACTCTGAATAAACCTTTTATAACAGTGATGTCAGCAGGTGCTCGTGAAACCAATTTTTTGAATGTTTTGTATGGATAGTGGTGACAATACAAAGGTTCAAAATGAGTCAGGAT
>NZ_SMME01000456.1 GCF_009711465.1 Parendozoicomonas verongulae
GGTTTATTCAGAGTATGAACATACCGCCACGCTATGGGACAAGCCGTTATGACTGGCAGGTGCCCCCTCCTTGCAGGCAAAGCGACTCAAGAAGGCATATGCCTTATACCTCCAGCACACATGATTCTCGATACTTGGAACGTACAGGTCATTCTGAGCACCACCAAATTTTACAACGGCGTTCTCACTACTATCCGGCTTACACTCATGTAAAGGCTTATCAAGACATAGGTCATGGCTTCCGCCTACTGAAAACCAACCCCCACAGAGCATTAGAGGAGGCCGGGATACTATTAAAAAAATACGAGGGAGACTCACAGCAATATGCTCGTGTCGTGCAATTAAAAGCCAGAGCGTTGTTTCAGCTTGACGATTTTGATAGGTGTATTGAGTACATCAACTCTTTTCCAGAGAACGTTCAAAACAACAAAGGGGTGATGATGGCAAAAGCCCGGGCTTTACAGGCGAAAGGCCACTTGACTGAAGCCTTACCACTTTTCCAGTCCCTTTATACAAACTATTCAGCACATCCCCATGATGAAAAAAACCATGGACTGGCTCTGGGCAGACATCTCCAGCTTATAGGGGGAGCAGATAATCTAAGAGCAGGCCTGAATATCTATACCCAACTACGCACTCGAGCGGCCGGAGGTATCGCGGATACTCCCTGTGGTGACAAGGACATCGAGTTAACACTAGGTAGGCACCTCCAGGTCATGGGGGGGGCAGGCAATCTCAGAAAAGCTCTGCACATCTATACCCAGCTGCGCACCCGAGCAGCCGGGGGGCGGGAAAACACCCCCTGTGATGACAAGGAGATCGAACTGGCACTGGGCAGAAGCTTTCAGCTCCTGAGGGGCCCAGAAAACCTGAGAGCAGCCCTGGCCATCTATACCCGGCTACGTACCCGG
>NZ_SMME01000870.1:0-85283 GCF_009711465.1 Parendozoicomonas verongulae
CAGACAAGCCTTTCCGAAGACCCTGGAAAAACCCCTATTAAAACACGTCAAAAAACCGTAGTTTCCTTATTCATAAAAACACCAGAATCGCTTGCCTTCATCACTAAATTGAACAAAGATGTCCCTTTGCGGCCTGGCCGCACACTGCCATTGAAAGAAGAGAACGCAATGAAGCTGACAAAAATTGCTGCGGCCCTGGTGCTGTCTACTGTTACTGCCCTGCCTGTTATGGCAGCGGATAAAGCACCAACTACAGACAAGGAAAAGCTCAGCTACAGCTTGGGTGCGCTCCTTGGTATGCGAGTGAAGTCTGATTTCAACGACCTCGACGTATCCATGCTTTCTGCCGGTATGAGCGACATTCTGTCTGATAAAAAGCCAGCTATTGAGCAGGCAAAAATGCTTGAGATCATTCAAAAAGCTCAGCAGGAAGCTGCGGCAAAAGCTCAGCAAAAAATGATTGAAGAAGCTCAAAAGAACCTTGAGAAAGGCAACGCTTTCCTGAAGGCAAACGGTAAGAAAGCCGGTGTTAATACCACCAACTCAGGCCTGCAGTATTCCATTAAGAAGGAAGGAAAAGGTCCAAAGCCAACAAAAGACAGCGAAGTGACCGTTCATTACAAAGGCACGCTGCTGAACGGTAAGGTTTTTGACAGTTCCTACGATCGCGGCCAACCCGCAACATTCCGCGTAAACCAGGTTATCGCTGGCTGGACTGAAGCCCTCCAGATGATGCCAGAAGGATCGACCTGGGAGCTCTACATCCCATCAGATCTGGCCTATGGTCCGGGTGGCGCACCACAGGGCGGCATCGGCCCTAATGAATTGCTGACCTTCGAGGTTGAGCTGATCAAAGTCACTCCTCCTGCGGCACCAGCTGCTCAGTAAACCACCGTCTTAATAAGACAGATACTTGCCTGTTGCTGCAATCAGCAACAGGCAAGTACCTCTATCCCGCTTCAATTTGTGTGACAGTGTCTCTGTGAGCATTGTGCAGAATCTCAATGAGCCGATCTTCCAGCTCAAAGCGCTCCTCAAGGGTTTCCCCTATTTGAGAAAGCTGGTTCTGCAGCCCTACAACACAACCGACTTTCTCACAGCTGTCATTGAAATCAAGGCAGGCTCCCGTATTTTTCTGGATAGAGGCAAACAGCTGCCCAGAGTTGTTTAAGGCTTCTTTGTCGCCAAACTCCAGCGCCTCTTGCTCTAACTGCTCATAAATTTCAAAGTGCCCTGCTGATACGTAATCAACAAGTAACTGGCAGAAGTTACGAAGCTTATCCTGCAATGGCCGCTCATCATTACTGTGCGGCTCGACCCCAGTCATTGAACAATACAAAACAATCATATTCTGTCGTTCATTCAACCAGTTATCAATAAGCTCAGAAACTCCCCCCCACCTTTCTTTGGCTGACTTACAACCCTCCAGCATCATCTTTCCCCTTTACTGTTAGCATCCAAATTTTACAGCCATATCAGGAAAGACCGGTCGAAGGCTGATAATTTCCGACCGGTTTTGACCATCCTACGGCAGCCAATATGCAAACAGCAAGAGTTAATAACTAAAAAAGCAACGCTTCTAAAAAAAAATGAAATACAAAACAAAAACAAGGTTTATTGAGAATAATTCGAGATAACAAAAACAAAACTAATCAAAAACTAATATTTGAAAAAACAAATAAATAGTCTACTTATTTCAACAAAATAAAATAATAAACAACAGGTGACGCTTATTTTTTCAAAAGGAAAAACGTCTGTAAGGGAAACGTTATTTAGAGGGACTCTCAAAATAGACCATCAAATCAAAAAGGAGCTTAAAACTCCTTTTTTTGATTTGATGGTCTTCTCGTTTAGAGAAGAAGCTTTCTGATATCCGCAAGTAAGGTAGAAATCAGTACAGTGAATTTCGCTGCTTCTGCCCCGTTGATAGCTCTGTGATCATAAGACAGAGACAGAGGAAGCATGAGGCGAGGCATAAACTCGCTACCGTTCCACACTGGCTTCATAGAAGCCTTGGAGATACCCAGAATCGCTACCTCAGGAGAGTTTACGATTGGAGTAAAGGATGTACCACCAATGGAACCCAGGCTGGAGATAGTGAAGCACCCACCTTTCATCTCGTCCGGCTTAAGCTGCTTCTTTCGAGCCTTGTCGGCCAGCTCAGCACACTCAACAGCCAGCTCCCACAGGCCCTTCTTATCAACATCCTTGATAACAGGAACCAGCAGGCCGTCCGGAGTATCAACAGCAATACCGATGTTCACATACTTCTTCAGAATACGAGATTTGCCGTCTGGAGACAGAGACGCACAGAATTGTGGCATTTCTTTCAGGGCATAAGCCGCAGCCTTCAGCATGAAGGGCAGAGGCGTCAGGCGAGTGCCACGGGCTTCTGCAACTTTCTTCTGAGCTTTGCGGAACGCTTCCAGTTCGGTGATGTCGGCATCGTCGTGCTGAGTTACGTGAGGAATGTTCAACCAGCTGCGCTGGAAGTTCTTTGCAGCAACCTGACGCAGACGGTTAATCTGCACAACCTCGATTTCACCAAACTGGCTGAAATCAACTTCTGGAATCTCAGGAATACCTGAACCAACCATGGCACTGGCAGCTTCTGCCACAACAGGCCTGGACAGACGTTCACGAACAAACGCCTGAACGTCTTCCTTCAGAACACGTCCCTTGGGGCCAGTACCCTTCACCAGAGGCAGCTCAACGCCAAACTCACGGGCAATGCGGCGCACGGCAGGGCCTGCGTAAACATGACCAGTCAGAGCAGGCTTCACTTCTTCAATGCTGGCAACCTTCGTCGCATGGCCAGATGGGCTCACAGACGCGGCTGGAACAGGAATCTCTTTCTGAGGTGCTGGCGTGGGAGCAGACTCAGCCGCTGGGGCTGGTGCAGCGCCTGCAACTTCCAGACTGATAACCAGATCGCCTTCGCCCAGCTCGTCACCCACGTTCACATGCACAGCCGTGACTTTACCGGCCTGCGTGGAGGGTACTTCCATGGTAGCTTTGTCGGATTCCAGTGTGATCAGCGCGTCATCAACCTGAATCTCATCGCCAACAGACACTGCGATTTCAACAACGGGCGCTTTATCGCCGCCAATGTCCGGAACCTTCACATCGATCGTCTGAACAGACGGTGCAACCTGTGGCGCAGGAGCTGCCTCAACAACTTCCTGTTGGGGAGCTGGTGCTTCTGACTCTGGAGCCGGTGCAGGAGCTTCTGCTGCACTACCTTCCGTTTCCAGTTTCAGAACCTGCGCACCTTCACCCAAGGTGTCACCAATATTCACCAGAATCTCAACAACCTTTCCGGCTATAGGGGCCGGAACTTCCATGGTCGCTTTGTCAGACTCCAGAGTGACGATTGTGTCTTCTGCATCAACGGTGTCGCCAACGGAAACGTTAATCTCAACGATTTCGCCTTCGCCGCCGATGTCCGGAACCTTGATTAACTCTTCAGCCATTCTCTTAGCCTTCATATCTGATCGGGCAGCGATGCTGCCCGAATTCAGAGGAAATGTTCAATGCGTTTCTCAGCTGTAGAGCGGAGAAGCCTTTTCTGGGTTAATGCCCAGCTTAGCGATCGCGTCACTCAGCACACTTGCTTCCAGCTCACCGTCTTTCACCAGGCCAGTCAGGGCTGCAAAAGCAATAAAGTTACGATCCACTTCGAAGAACTCACGGAGGTTCTTGCGAGTGTCGGAGCGGCCAAAACCGTCGGTGCCCAGGGTGATGTAGGTAGCAGGAACCAGATCGCGAATCTGATCAGCGTACATTTTCATGTAGTCTGTGGCTACAATCACAGGGCCCTGTGCGCCTTCCAGCTTGGTTTCTACCCAGGACTTACGCTGCGCCTTCTCAGGGTTCAGCATGTTCCAGCGGGCAACTTCCTTACCTTCACGGCTCAGTTCGTTGAAGCTGGTTGCACTCCAGATGTCAGATTCCACATCAAACTGCTCACGGAGAATGTCGGCAGCGGCGCGAACTTCTTCCAGAATGGTGCCACAGCCCATCAGCTGCACACGCTTGCCTTCTTTCTTCTCACCTTCGGAGAAGCGGTACAGGCCCTTCAGAATGCCTTCAACAACATCATCACCCTCTGGCATGGCAGGCTGAACATAGTTTTCGTTCATAGTGGTGATGTAGTAGTAAACATTTTCCTGCTCACCGTACATACGACGCAGACCGTCCTGAATCACTACAGCCAGCTCGTAACCGTAGGTTGGGTCGTAGCTGATGCAGTTAGGTACAGTGCTCGCCAGAATGTGGCTGTGGCCATCCTGATGCTGCAGGCCTTCACCGTTCAGGGTGGTACGGCCAGCGGTTGCACCAATCATGAAGCCCCGCGCCTGAATATCACCTGCAGCCCAGGCCAGGTCACCCGTACGCTGGAAACCGAACATGGAATAGTAGGCATAGAACGGAATCATTGGGATGTTGTTGTTGCTGTAGGAGGTTGCCGCAGCAATCCAGGCAGCATGTGCACCCGCTTCGTTGATACCTTCTTCCAGAATCTGGCCTGTCTTGGACTCTTTGTAGAACATCAGCTGGTCGGAATCCTGGGGCTCGTACTTCTGACCGTGGGCAGAGTAGATACCCAGCTGACGGAACATGCCCTCCATACCGAAGGTACGGGCTTCGTCAGGAATGATCGGCACAATGTGCTTACCCAGAGTCTTATCCTTCACCAGCACACCCAGAACACGGTTGAACGCCATGGTGGTGGAGATTTCACGGCCGTTGCTGCCCTTCAGGACGGCATCGAACGCAGACAGTTCAGGAATTGGCAGCTGCACATCGGTGTTACGACGACGCTGTGGAATAAAGCCACCCAGCTTCTCACGACGCTTGCGCATGTAAACCATTTCAGGGCTGTCGGGCTCTGGTTTGAAATATGGAATGTTTTCCAGATCTTCATCTTTAATAGGCAGGTCGAAACGGTCACGGAAGCCCTTCAGGTCATCCATTGGCAGTTTCTTAACACTGTGAGTGATGTTGGCAGCTTCACCGGTAGCACCGGTACCGTAGCCTTTTACGGTCTTGGCCAGAATCACAGTGGGGGCGCCCTTGTGGTTCACAGCAGCGTGGTAAGCCGCGTAAACCTTGTATGGATCGTGACCACCACGGTTAAGCTTCCAGATATCTTCGTCAGACAGGTTTTCAACCATCTTCAGGGTTTCTGGATAGCGACCGAAGAAGTTCTCACGGGTCCAGGCACCACCTTTGTTCTTACAGTTCTGGTAGTCGCCATCTACGGCTTCATCCATCAATTGCTGCAGAATGCCGTCTTTGTCCTGTGCGAACAGTGGGTCCCAATGACGGCCCCAGGTCACTTTCAGCACATTCCAGCCTGCGCCTCGGAATACACCTTCCAGCTCCTGAATGATCTTACCGTTACCGCGAACAGGACCATCCAGACGCTGCAGGTTACAGTTCACTACGAACACCAGGTTGTCCAGATGCTCACGGCCTGCCAGAGAGATTGCACCCAGAGATTCTGGCTCATCCATCTCGCCATCGCCGAGGAAGGCCCAAACCTTACGGCCCTGCTCTGGCATCATCTCGCGGTTAATCAGGTACTTCATAAAGTGAGCCTGATAGATCGCCTGCAGCGGGCCAAGGCCCATGGATACGGTTGGGAACTGCCAGAAGTCGGGCATCAGCCATGGGTGTGGGTAAGAGGAAAGACCCTTGCCATCCACTTCGGAACGGAAGCTGTCCATCTGCCCTTCGTTGATACGGCCTTCGAGGAAAGCACGGGAGTAGATGCCCGGTGCTACGTGACCCTGATAGTAAACAAGATCGCCATCACGGTCGCTGTCAGGGCCGTGGAAGAAATAGTTGTAACCAATGTCATACAGAGTGGCACTGGATGCAAAAGAAGAGATGTGACCACCCAGATCGCCGCCACGTTTGCTGGCACGCTGAACCATAGCCAGTGCGTTCCAGCGTACCAGAGAGCGAATACGACGCTCCATGAACAGGTCGCCGGGCATCTTGGCTTCTTTGGAAGACGGGATGGTATTCCGGTAAGGAGTGGTTATCGCATAAGGCAGCTGGGTGCCCTTTCGGCTGGCCTGTTGGGCCAAGCGGGTAAGCAAGTAGTGAGCCCGCTCTTCGCCTTCATTTTCCAGTACGGCTTCAAGTGCTTCAAGCCATTCCTGTGTCTCAATCGGATCGGTATCGCGTTGCATGTTATGTCCCCGGTACTGAACGAAGTCAGTATAGATAGAGGAAGAGTTTGAAGGCGCCGATAGGGTACGCATACGCGCCGGGCACCCATTCTAAAGTATATGTAGTTTTACAACGCAAAACCGATCAATTTCAACTAAAAATTCAACTTTTTCTGTAATTTTTCTACAAAAAAACGAGTTTATTAACAAACTAAACATTTTCGGTAGTTTTTTACTCACAAACAGCCGAAGTAAACACCCCCTTACACTTCCGGTAAACTTAGCCTTCCAGCGACGTATCACTAGCGAAATGCCACTGAGGATGAAAAACTATGGCCACTGTTCCACCGGATACACGTGCCGCAAAAGTTACCGAGCAACAGGAGCAACGCTGGCAGTTATTTTCAGACACTTTTTCTCCTGAGCGGCAACCTGATATTCCTGCGACAGCTAAGAAACAGATTCTTCATCTATGGGGCGCCAGCGAGTTTTCCTGGGCTGTCTGCAGCACATCCCCCAACGTTCTCACAGCTTTACTGCACAGTGGCCTTTTACATCGTAGCTTGTCTGAAGGTGAGATGGAGGAAGAGCTTGCCCAGCTCTTGGCCGAGTCTGACTCCGAAGAAATTTTGATGAGCCAGCTGCGCCAGTTCAGAAAAAAGCATCTGCTAAGAATTATTTTTCGGGATCTCAACCGCCTCGCTCCCATGACCGAAACCACAGCAGACATCTCTATCATGGCAGACACTTGTATACAGCAGTCGTACAACTGGTTGCACGACGATTGTTGTAAACAACTCGGCACGCCCACACCACACCAGAAGATGACCATTCTCGGCATGGGGAAGCTGGGAGCAGGGGAGTTGAACCTGTCGTCTGATATCGATCTGATTTTCTGTTATCCCGAAAAAGGAGAAACTCGGGGGGCAAAACGCGTTCTCACTAATCAGGAGTTTTTCACCCGCCTCGGCCAGCGGTTGATTCGTGTGCTGGATGCCACTACAGCAGAGGGTTTTGTCTTCCGGGTTGATATGCGACTGCGGCCTTATGGTCAGAGTGGTGCACTGGCACTCAGCTATTCAGCCATGGAACAGTACTATCAGGATCAAGGGCGGGACTGGGAGCGTTACGCCATGATCAAAGCCCGTGTTATTACCGGTGGCGAAGCTGCTAACGAACTGATGCAAATGCTTCATCCCTTTGTGTTCCGGCGTTATATCGACTTCAGTGCCATCACTGCCCTGAGAGATATGAAGCGCATGATCCAGCAGGAAGTTGCACGACGCAGTATCTATAACAATATAAAGCTTGGTCACGGGGGGATACGGGAGATCGAGTTTATTGTGCAGAGCTTTCAGCTTATTCATGGCGGGCGGGATCGCAGCCTGCAGGTGAGGGCGCTGCTGACCTGCCTCGACCATCTTGAAAACTCCGGTTATCTTCCCCAGCACGTCTGCATGGAGCTACGTGAAGCCAACGAGTTTCTGCGCAATGTGGAACATGCACTGCAGGCATGGAAAGACAAGCAGACACAAACCCTTCCCAGTCATCCCGATGAGCAGTTCCGCCTGGCTCTGGCGATGGGTTTTACGGGCTGGGATGATTTTGTGACAGAGCTCGACAGACATCGCAACAACGTAGACCGACACTTCAGCGCCATTGTCTCCGAGGCTGAAGACACACAAGACGACGAAAGCCACCCAGTGGCAGACTGGGATACATTCTGGAATACCCGCCTGGACAAAGAAGAGGAAGTTGCCCTCCTCAATAAGATGGGATTCTTGAATCCTGATGAAACCCATCGCCGTCTGACAACTCTCCGCGACGGCAAAGTGCTCAAAACCGTACGTCGCCAAAGTGCCGAGCGCATCAGCCAGTTTATGCCTTGTTTGCTGAAAGCCGTACTTCGGGAAGAGAACCCCGATCAGGCTTTACAACGATTACTGACGATTGTTGAGGCTGTTTTGCGCCGAACTGCCTATCTGATGCTTTTAATAGAGAACCCCGGTGCACTGGAGCATCTGGTATCTCTCTGTTCCGCCAGCCCGTGGATTACCGAGCAGGTGGCTCGTCATCCGGCTTTGCTGGATGAGTTCCTGAACCTTGGCAACCTCTACACGCCACCGGAAAAAGCTCAGCTGGAAGATGAGCTGCGCCAGCAACTGGCCCATATTCCGGAAGATGATCTGGAAATCCAGATGGAATCCCTGCGCTACTTCCGCATGGCACACATGCTGCGGGTGGCTGCTGCGCAGGTGGTGGGGAAAATGCCGCTGATGAAAGAAAGCGACTACCTTACCTGGACTGCAGAGACTATTCTCTGTGCAGTTCAGGATATTGCCCAGCACCAGCTGACCAGTCGCCATGGTTCACCGGGCTACAAAAGCGACGAACCGAAGCCGGGCTTTTTGATTGTCGGTTACGGAAAACTGGGGGGCATTGAGCTGGGGCCAGGGTCAGACCTTGATCTTGTGTTTATCCACAACAGCAACCCGAACGCCATGACCGCTGGAGAACGCCAGCTGGATAACAGCATGTTCTTCACACGGTTAGGACAGCGGATTGTTCATATGCTCTCCACCAGTACGATGTCCGGGCAGCTTTATGAAGTGGATATGCGGCTGCGGCCGTCTGGTAACTCTGGCTTGCTGGTGTCATCACTCACCGCTTTTGAGAAGTATCAGCAGAAAGAGGCCTGGACATGGGAGCATCAGGCGCTTGTGCGTGCCCGCTGTGTAGCAGGTTCTCCAGAACTGGCGAAACAGTTTGAAACAGTGAGGGCCGAAACCCTCTCTCAACCAAGGGATCTTACAAAACTACAAAAAGAAGTGCGGGAAATGCGCCATAAAATGGTGAAGAGCCTAGGCACAAAATCCACCAGGGGAGGCACTCTTCCCACAAGCTGGACAGCAAATAGTCCGTTCCACCTCAAGCATGACCATGGCGGTATTGTTGATATTGAGTTCATTGTGCAGTTTGCGGTGCTGGCCTGGTCTCACACGCATCCGGCTCTGACTCGCTGGACAGACAACATCCGCATATTGGAAGAGCTGGCAGATGCCAAACTTGTTTCTGTTGAGCATGTTCAGCAGTTAAGTGAGGCCTATAAAGTCTACCGCAAAACATTGCACCGGCAGGCGTTACAGAACTTGGGAAGTCAGGTCAGTGGCGATCAGATGCATAGCAATCGAAAAACCATTATTTCCTTCTGGAACATGCTGCTTGACGACGAGATACTCTATTAAGACAAGGTGTTTTATGATGCAATAGAAAAGCCTTGCGGTTACAAACCACAAGGCTCTTCACATGAGCACTGTTAAACTTGAAACGGCGCACACAACAAAAAGAACGATCGGGCGGGAAACTGCCCTCCACAGACAGCAACAAGCAAATGAATGACAGGAGAACCTATGTCTTTCGCCGATCGAGATGGCGTTATCTGGTTTGATGGCGAGTTGATTCCCTGGCGTGAGGCCAAAACTCACGTTCTGACACACACTCTGCACTACGGTCTGGGTGTGTTTGAAGGTGTGCGTGCTTACGCAACTGACAAAGGCCCGCAGATTTTTCGACTGCAAGAGCATACTGACCGCCTGTTCCGCAGTGCTCACATTCTGAGCATGGACATACCTTTCTCCAAGCAGGATATTTTCGATGCCCACAAGACGGTTGTGCGGGAGAATAATCTTTCCGAAGCTTACCTGCGCCCCATGTGTTTTTATGGTTCTGAAGGCATGGGTCTGCGGGCAGACAACCTGAAAACCCATTGCATCGTCGCAGCCTGGGAGTGGCCCTCCTACATGAGCCCGGAGGCAAAAGAGCAGGGCATAAAAATTCGCACGTCGTCTTACACCCGCCATCACGTAAACATCACCATGTGCAAGGCTAAAGCAAACGGCAACTACATAAACTCCATGCTGGCCCTCAAAGAGGCGCTGGACAGCGGTTGTGAGGAAGCCCTGCTTCTGGATAACGAAGGTTACGTGGCAGAAGGCAGCGGTGAGAACATCTTCATTCTGAAAGAAGATGGTATTCTCTACACACCAGAACTGACTTCCTGTCTGGAAGGCATTACCCGGGACACCGTGATCCGTTTTGCGAGTGAGCTGGGCATTGAAGTGCGGGAGAAGCGCATCACCCGCGATGAAGTGTATATTGCCGAAGAAGCCTTCTTTACCGGAACAGCTGCAGAAGTACTGCCCATATGTGAGCACGATGGCCGTAAAATTGGCTCTGGTAAGCGAGGCCCTGTCACCGAGAAACTGCAAACCATGTATTTCGAGCAAGTCACCGGCAAACGAGAACAGTGGCCGGAGTGGCTCTCTCCAGTCAGCTAACTGCGGAAAACCGTAAAAGACAGATAGAAACTGTTATACAAAAGAGGCGTATAATTACCGCCTCTTTTTTTGTGGCACCACAAAATCGAGTACTGACGGAAACAATAACTCAGGGAAAAATGTGAAGTATCTGATTGTTGGCCCATCCTGGGTGGGTGATATGGTCATGGCCCAGCCCCTGTTCACCACAATAAAAGAACAGGATAACGACGCCCGAATTGACGTACTGGCCCCCGCCTGGAGTGCTCCCCTGTTGGAACGCATGCCAGAGGTCAACCGTGGGCTGGATATGCCTCTTGGCCATGGCAAACTGGAAATTGGCGTCCGCAGGCAGCTAGGGAAAGAGCTGGCCGCCAACAATTACGATCAAGCCATTGTGCTGCCCAACTCCCTGAAATCCGCCCTTGTGCCATTTTTCGCCAGTATTCCCAAGCGCACTGGCTGGAAGGGCGAAGTGCGTTACGGCCTGCTGAACGATATCCGTAAGCTGGATAAAGAACGTTATCCACTGATGATTGAGCGGTTCATCGCTCTGGCTTACGAGCCACACAAAACACTCCCCGCTCAACTGCCAAGCCCTGCACTCAAAGCTAACGCCGAGAGC
Organism: Parendozoicomonas verongulae; assembly: GCF_009711465.1. GTDB lineage: Bacteria > Pseudomonadota > Gammaproteobacteria > Pseudomonadales > Endozoicomonadaceae > Sansalvadorimonas > Sansalvadorimonas verongulae. The sequence goes on from NZ_SMME01000870.1 coordinate 11,124, forward strand.
TGTACTGCGGCACGTCAGCGCTTCAACCTAGCTGCCACCAAGCCTGTTCTGGCTCTGTGCCCCGGTGCCGAGTTTGGCCCCGCTAAGCGTTGGCCGGAGCGACACTACGCTGAAGTCGCCAGACAGAAGCTGCTGGAAGGCTGGCAGGTCTGGCTGTTTGGTTCTGCCAAAGACAAGCCGGGCAATGAAGATATTGTGTCTTTGATTCCCGAAGAGCTGCGTTCAGCTGCTCACAACATTGCCGGTGAAACCAGCCTTGGTGAAGCAATTGATCTGCTCTCCTGCGCCGATGCCGTAGTGAGCAACGATTCCGGCCTGATGCACATCGCTGCTGCTTTAGGCAGAAACCTCGTTGTGGTGTATGGTTCCACGTCACCGGAATTCACACCACCGCTAAACAAGAACCACAGGGTTTTGCGCCTTGGGTTGGATTGCAGTCCCTGCTTTAAGAGGGAATGCCCTCTTGGTCACCTGAATTGCTTGAACAAGCTGGAGCCAAAGCTGGCGCTGAATGCTCTTACTGAGCTGGCACAGGAGCATCGTGCATGAGAGTTCTGATTATCAAAACCAGCTCACTGGGTGATGTGATTCACACCCTGCCCGCCATTACTGATGCCTGCGCTGCCATTCCCGACATTACATTCGACTGGGTTGTCGAAGAGGGCTTTTCCGAGATTCCGTCCTGGCACCCGGCTGTGGACAATATTATTCCGGTTGCCATTCGACGCTGGCGAAAAAACATTCTGCGAACCTGGAAGAGCGGCGAGTGGAAAAACTTCCGCGACCAGATCAAAGCCAACAAATACGATGTAGTGATTGATGCTCAAGGCTTGTTGAAAAGTGCCATTCTTACCCGGGGCATCCATGCACCGGTTTACGGGCTGGATAAAAATTCTGCCAGAGAACCCATGGCTGCACGCTTTTACAGCCACCCGCAAGCAATTGCCAAAGGCCAGCATGCCGTTGAACGTGTACGACAGCTGTTTGCCAAAGCATTGGGTTATCCACTTCCAGAAGGGAAAGGTCATTTCCAACTGAAGGCAGAAACCTTCACCGACACCAACAAAGTACGCCCCTCCAGCCCTTATCTTGTTTTTATTCACGGAACCACTTGGGTGGATAAGCATTGGCCGGATACGTACTGGTGTAAGCTGGCTAAAAAAGCGACAGAAGCCGGTTACTACGTCTGCCTGCCCTGGGGCAGTGAGCAAGAGAGAGAGCGGGCCAACCGTATTGCTGAGTCTGCCGACAACGCACTGGTTCTTCCCCGCATGAGCCTCAAAGACATGGCCTCGGTGATTGCCGGTGCCAAAAAGGTAGTCGCTGTGGATACCGGCCTTGGTCATCTCACCGCGGCTTTGGAAGTTCCCGCCGTTTCCCTTTACGGCCCCACAAGCCCGGCTCTTGTTGGCGCTTATGGCAAGGAGCAGGTTCACCTGACTCTTGATGATTGCCCAAGTAGCATGCCCGCTTCCAATATTGAACCCGCTATCTTTGCCCCTATGACGCCAGATATTGTCTGGCAGGCAGTGTCTCAATGAAGCTGGCTTTTATACTCTACAAATATTTTCCCTTTGGCGGGCTGCAGCGAGACTTCCTGCGGATCGCCAAAGTCTGCCAGCAGGCAGGACACAGCATTACCGTTTATACGATGGACTGGGATGGCGAACGGCCGGACGGATTTGAGATTCACACAAATCGCCCGTTTGGTATGACTTCACCGACCCGCAACAACCGTTTTCAGGCGTGGGTAAAAGGTCAGCTGAAGCAAAACCCTGCCGATGTGGTTGTTGGCTTTAACAAAATGCCCGGGCTGGATGTGTACTACGCAGCAGACACCTGCTTTGAACACAAAGCCCGCACCCTGCGTAAAGATTGGTATAAGCACACACGCCGTTATCGTCATTTCTCTGCCTATGAACGAGCAGTGTTTGAGATAGGCGCTGAGACAGTCTCGTTGCTGATTTCTGAAAATGAGAAGACACTCTTTCAAAAATACTACGGCACACCAGAGAATCGCCTGCACCTTTTGCCGCCGGGTATTTCCCGGGATCGTCAACGGCCAGACAACGCCGATGAGATTCGTGCCCAGTTCCGCAAAGAGTTCCACCTGAAAGACGACGAAAACCTCATTTTGATGGTGGGGTCCGGATTCAGAACCAAAGGTGTAGATCGTGCTCTGCTGGCTATTAAAGGCTTACCTGATACCCTTCGCAGTAAAACGCGCCTGTTTCTTATCGGGCAGGATGACCCTCGTCGTTTTCAGGCTCAGGCGAAAACCCTGGGTATCAGTGATCACATCACTTTCTTTCAGGGCCGGGATGATATTCCCCGTTTTCTGGTGGGAGCCGATATGCTGATTCATCCGGCGTACAACGAAAACACAGGCACAGTTTTATTGGAGGCTCTTGTAGCAGGCTTGCCTGTTCTATGCACGGCGGTGTGTGGTTATGCCCATTATATTCTGGATGCTCAGGCCGGTGATGTGGTGCCATCCCCCTTCCAGCAAGACGATTTAAACCAACGCCTGACCACCATGCTAAATACCGACCCGGCACAAAGGCAACAATGGCAGACTAATGCATTGGCCTTTGCCCAAACCGCGGACATTTATAGTCTGCCCCAGCGCGCCGCCGATATTATTGAAAGCACTGGAAAAATGATGAAAGACAGGGAGCTTCCTTAACTGTGTTGTATCTTCGAGAGGACTTCCTGAAAGCATGGGAAGGCCAGGATCCATTTGAGAAAGTTGAGCAACTGGAAGGTGAGGTGTTTCGCCAACTGGAAGCTCGCAAAACCCTGCGTTTTAAGCAAGACGGCAAAAGCTTCTTTGTGAAAATCCACCGAGGTGTGGGCTGGTTTGAAATCATCGAGAACTGCATTCGTTTGCGCAAACCGGTGCTTGGGGCAGAGAATGAGTATCTGGCAATAAATAAGCTAGAGCCTCTCAGTGTAGATACCATGAAAGTTGTCGGCTATGGCAAAAAGGGTTGTAACCCTGCTACACAGCACTCGTTTATTGTTACAGAAGATTTGGTCGACACTATCAGCCTTGAGGACTTCTGCAAGCCTTGGCCACAAAACCCGCCCTCATTTCGCCTTAAGAAAAAGTTGATTGAAAAACTCGCGCAGGTTAGTCGCACTCTGCACACGAATGGCGTAAACCACCGGGACTACTATCTCTGTCATTTCCTGCTGGCTATTCCCAACGGTATAGAGAATGTTGACCCGGATAATTTCAAAGTCTCACTTATCGACCTCCATCGCACCCAACTGCGGGACGAAACCCCACGACGCTGGGTGCGTAAAGATATTGCAGGCCTCTATCACTCAGCGCTGGATATCGGTTTAACCCGCCGGGATATTTACCGCTTTATTCGTGTATACACCGGCCTGCCGTTACGGGAAGCCTTCAAACAGTACGACTGGCTTTGGTCAGGTTTAGAAAACAAAGCCCAGCAGCTTTATGACCGTGCCCAACGCAAATGGGGGACGCCATGATCGGCAACCTGCTTCGCAAAGTTCGTTGGACAGTAGCGCCCCAGTACCGTGGGACGCCTATCGGAGATAATTTCTCCACTCTGGATAAAGTTTTCAGTCTTCCCATTCTCGAAGGCATTGTTTCAGGTGATACAGAAAGTACCGTGTTTCGTTACCAACAGGATGGCGTTACTTTCTATGTAAAGCGCTACCATGCGACCAAAGGCCTGCGCAGCTGGTTGGGCCGTAGCCGCTTACGGGGCGAGTGGAACAACCTTAAGCTGTTCAAACAGCTGGATATTCCTGCGGCACGATTAGCCGCTTACGGCGAGGAACGTTTTCTCACTTACGCTGGCCGAGGTGCATTGATTACCGAGGCTCTGCCCAATACCCGTGACCTGTCAGATCTCGCTCACAGCAAAGACCCTTGTTTTCAAAATCGCCAATGGGTGCAAAAGGTAATCGCACAGGTAGCCGATAGCGCCCGTAAAATGCACAACGATGGTTTTGCTCATAACGATTTCAAATGGCGCAATGTTCTCGTAAATGACGATATTGATAATCCCGGTGTGTTCCTGATTGATTGCCCCGCAGGTCAGCACTGGTTCGGGCCATTTCTCCGTTATCGTATTATTAAAGATTTGGCCTGTCTGGATAAGATGGGGAAATACCACCTCAGTCGCACCCAGCGTTTGCACTTTTTTAAGCTCTATCGCAGAACAGATAAAAAACTGACGTCACAAGATAAAAAGATGATTCGTCGTATTGTTAAGTTCTTTGAGGGGCGGGAATGAACCAGCAACTCAGTCAGGAAACCAAAGTGTACACTGCCGAGGAATTGCCGGAGCTGACTGAAGCTCCAGAAGTCCCCTTTATTATTGTCAGTGATGCAGGTGATTTACTTTGTCAGAAGGTTCTGCGCTTTTTACCCGGTAAGCGTATCGTTGTTCAGGCGGTCCTGAATGAGCAACCCGTCGTGACAAAATGCTTTTATGGACCGAAGGCGCGGCGGGATGCGCAGCGTGAGCTCGACGGCATAAGCGGGTTTCAGCGTGCAGAAGTCAGCACGCCTGCATTGATTGCGCATAGTTTAAACGACAACCTTAGCATTGTGGCAACCGCTCTCCTCGCCCCAGTGGAAAGCTTTGAGCAAGAGTGGCATAAAGAACTCACCAAAACATCCCGTCGGCAGTGGATTATAAAAATTGGTCGAATCCTGGCCAGTATGCACAAAGCCGGAGTTCGTCAGACAGATATCCATCTTGACAACCTGCTTTTGCACAAGGGAGAGCTGGTTCTGATTGATGGTGGTGGAGCCAGGATTTCCGCCTCTCTCTCGCGCAAAGAAGCACTGGAAAATCTGGCACTGTTTCAGGCGGTACTCTATCCGATGTATGACAATTTTATCCCTGACCTGTGGAATGCTTACTCTCAAGTTGCTCCTGATATCACCGCCCAGAGTTCACAGAATGAGTTTTCATTACTTGTTCAGCAGCAGCGCAAGTGGCGTGAGCGGTTTGTGCAAAAATCACTGAGGAACTGCACCCAGTTCCGGGTTTATGATAGCTGGCGTGAGTTTGTCTCTGTGGATAAAAGCGAAGACACTCCAGCCCTACGGGCGTTTCTCGCCAACCCTGAGCCCTATATTGAATCTGGCAAAGTTCTTAAACGGGGCACAACCAACACCGTTGCGATTGTGACACTGGATGATGGAGAAGAGGCTTTTGTTAAACGTTATAAGAGCAAAAAAGGCTTTCTCCATAAATACGTCCGCTGTCTGACAACGTCACGGGCACGCATCAGCTGGTTGAATGGACATTTGCTTCACATGCTGGGAGTTAAAACACCCAAGCCGCTGGCGATGAAAGAAAAACGTTTTGGCCCTATCACAACCTGCAGCTATATCATCAATCGTTTTCAGCCTTCTCCCCATGCCCTTGAGTGGTTTACGGAAGGTGAACTGCCAGCCAATTGTAAGGAAGTGCGGGATAACATTGACGTGATGCTGAACACGCTAAAACGTTCGTTGATTTTCCATGGGGATTTAAAGGCAACCAATATCCTGCTGGTTGATAACCAGCCTGTTTTGATTGATTTGGATGCTATGACCTCGTATAAAGACCCTCAAAAATTTTATAAAGTTCACCAGCAAGACATAAAAAGGTTTGCCCGCAACTGGGATAACTCCCCTGAGGTTGCCGCACTCTTTGAACCAGTAATCCAGCACTTATCCAGGGTGTTTTAGGCAGTAATTGTTTTCTCATAGTTTGGCTACTTCACCCCGGGATAGGGCTTTGCACTGAGTACTAAGGAATCGTTGATGATTATTCTTGGTCTGTCTGGCGCTATTGGCCACGACCCTTCTGCTGCACTGTATATTGACGGTAAGCTCGTTGCTGCCGTTGAAGAAGAACGCCTGATTCGGGATAAGCACGCCAAGGGTAAAATGCCTTTGGAAGCGACCCGGTTTGTATTACAGCAAGCCGGAATTCAGCCCTCCGATGTCGACATTGTTGCCGTCCCCATGGCTCCTATCAGTCTGTCCTCCAAAGCACGCTGGCACTACGCCAAGCGCTATTGGTACGCGCCTGATCGCTCCCTTGATGCTCTGTTCAACGGCAACCGTCGTTATCGCCGCTATGTGCGCAACATCCGCTTGATGCTGGAAAGCATTGGCTTCACTTGGGGCGATTTTGAGTTTGAACCGGTTGAGCACCATCTTGCCCACGCTTCCAGCACCTACCATCTGAGCGGCTTTACCGAAAAAACCGCCATTATGGGTGTGGACGGCAAAGGTGAATACGCCACTACCTTTTTTGGTTATGGCGAGAACGGTAAGATTCATAAGATTAAAGAATTTTACGACCCCGACTCCCTTGGTGGTTTGTACGGCGCCATGACCGAATACCTCGGCTTCGATATGCTCGATGGTGAGTTCAAAGTGATGGGCATGGCTCCTTATGGTGATCCGAACAAATACGACCTTAGCCGTTTGATTGATTTCGATGGAAAAGACTTCAAGATCAACACTAAGCTAGCCAACGTCATCGGCCTGCGCCGGTACAAGGAAGAAGGCAAAGGCTTCTACTTCACCCCCAAACTGGTGGACTGGCTTGGGCCTCGTCGTCAGGGTGATGTGGCTGACGATCCTTACATTCACTATGCTGCATCCATTCAGGCTCTGTATGAGAAGGTGGTACTGGGGCTGATGGATCATTATCTCGGCGATATCATCAAGGAAACCGGCAAGATTGCTTTTGCAGGTGGTGGCGCACTGAACGTGAAGCTGAACCAGAAGATTATTGCTCGCCCGGAAGTCAAAGAGCTGTTTGTCCAGCCTGCATCTGGTGATGCCGGCACAGCTATTGGGGCGGCGTCGTATGTTTCCATGCAGCGCGGGCAGGGCGTTGAGAAGATGGAGCACGTTTATCTTGGCCCATCATTCACTAATGAACAGGTGGTTGAAGCCTGTAAGGCACACCCTGAGCAACCAAAGTTTAAGCAAATTGCAGATATTCCCCAGAACATCGCCAAAGTGCTTCACGAAGGTAACCCGGTTGCCTGGTTCCAGGGCCGGATGGAGTTTGGCCCTCGTGCATTAGGTGGCCGAAGTATTGTCGGTTGCCCCAGCCATCCGGGGATTGCTGACCGTATCAATGAACAGATTAAATTCCGCGAGCGGTGGCGCCCGTTCTGTCCCAGTATGCTTGCGCGTACAGCCAGGGAAATGTTTAAAGTTGATCATCCAGCACCGTATATGACGTTCACCTTCGAAGTAAACGAGGAGTGGAAGAGCCGCGTTCCGGAAGTTGTTCACGAAGATGGCACATCCCGCGCACAGGCTCTCAACCCCGGAATACACGACCGTTACTACACATTGATGGAAGAGATGGAAAAGCTCACCGGCAATGGTGTGGTTTTGAATACGTCCTTGAATCGCCGTGGTGAGCCAGTTGTGTGCACACCTACGGATGCCTTGAATATGTTCTTTGGGTCAGATCTTCAGTATCTGATTATGGAGGATATTCTGGTGGTGAAAGGGGATTTTCCTGAGTACGTGTAAATGAAAAGGCCTGAGGTGTTTACCTCAGGCCTTTTATGACCCTGAGAGCGTCAGGCAAACTCTCCAGTCCCGCCAACATGCCCACGGGCACTCACACAGCCCTCCAGAGAAAGCGCATCCTGCACGCCATATTCAATCACACCGGAGAACTGCTGTAGTTCATTCAGTGTCATGTCTGAAAGGTCTTTACCGGTGTTCAAACCATAAGCCACGGCCTTGCCGACAATTTCGTGAGCTTCACGGAAGGGTACGCCTTTCTTCACAAGGTAATCGGCCAGATCGGTTGCCGTAGCAAAGCCTTTCCTGGTAGCAGCGCGCATATTCTCCGGTTTGGATTTGATATGGGGCACCATATCCGCAAAAGCTCGAAGGCAGTCTTTCACCGTATCCGCGGCATCAAACAGTGGTTCCTTGTCTTCCTGATTATCTTTGTTGTAAGCCAGCGGCTGACCTTTCATCAGTGTCAACAGACTCATCAGATGGCCATTCACACGTCCTGTTTTGCCGCGCACCAGTTCCGGTATATCGGGGTTTTTCTTTTGGGGCATGATGGAGGAGCCGGTACAGAACCGATCTGGCATTTCGATAAAGTCGAACTGCTGAGATGTCCACAGCACCAGTTCTTCCGACATTCTGGAGAGGTGAGTCAGCACCAATGCGCTGGCGGAGCAGAACTCGATGGCGAAGTCCCGATCACTGACGGAATCCAGTGAGTTAGCCGTTGGCGCATCAAACCCCAGAAGCTCCGCAGTATAGTTACGATCAATCGGGAAGGTAGTTCCCGCCAAAGCTGCTGCGCCGAGGGGGCTTTGATTCATACGTTTGCGGCAGTCCTGCATACGGCTGGAGTCGCGCACTAACATTTCTCGCCAGGCTCTGAGGTGATGTCCGAAGGTAATGGGCTGGGCAACCTGCAGGTGAGTAAAGCCCGGCATGATAGTTTTGTTTTCTTTATCGGCCAGTTCTGTCAGGCCATTTTGTAACCGTTCCAGCTCATCAAGAATATTGTCGATTTCATCCCGCAGCCAGAGACGTATATCGGTAGCTACCTGATCATTTCTGGAACGGCCGGTATGCAGCTTCTTACCTGCAATACCAATCTTTTCAGTCAGCCGCGCTTCTATATTCATATGAATATCTTCCAACGCTACCGACCATTCAAACTCGCCCCGCTCAATTTCGCCTTCAATGTCTGCAAGGCCATGTAGAATACTTTCCAGCTCTTCGTCTGTAAGAATACTGGCCTTGTTAAGCATTTTAGCGTGGGCTTTGGAGCCCTTGATATCGTGATGATAAAGGCGCTTATCAAAATCAATTGATGCCGTGAATCGCGCAACGAACGCATCCACTGGTTCGCTGAATCGTCCGCCCCACTGCTGATTTGATTTCACCTTCTCACTCATGATGTCTGCATCCCGAGAAATGTTTTGCTTATTGATTTATAAATGGACTTGTCGGGAGATTATACCGCTGGCGACATTTCTTCGCTTCCCGATTAGCGGTATAACTAAGGAATAAATTCTAATAGCGTATAAGTTGAGCCTGTTGATGAGTCTGCCCGACAAAGATGCAGATAATTTTTTTCTACCCAATATTTGCTCCCCCCGTGCAGTATTTCTGCTGGTTGTTATTGCTGAGCTGTTTGTGCTGGTTCTGGTTCTTGCCTGGACAGGTGCTGGCACCTTTGACTGGAATCGTCTGGCGCTGACCTCCTTGTTTGTGCAATGGATTGTGCTGGTTTCGGCCGCTGTCATCTGCAGCCTGCGGCCACTGCTGTACCGAGCTAACCCTGCCGTTATCACAGGTACATGTCTGTCGGTATGCCTTGCTGTAACATCCCTGTTTACGCTGATTTCTATATGGATTATGGGAAGCCTCTCTCTTTCCACCCTTAGTCCCGGGGCGCCTGTCAGCTTCTGGCAGGAGCAGGACGGTCAGCTTCTTCGTAACAATATTATTGCTCTGATTATGGGAACCATGGTGTTGCGTTACTTCTTTCTGCAAAAGGAAGTTTTACGTCAGCAACAGGCCGAGCTGAACTCTCGCATCCAGTCTCTTCACTCCCGCATTCAGCCGCACTTTCTGTTTAACAGTATGAATACGATTGCCAGCCTGATTACCTCACGGCCACAGATTGCCGAGCAAGTGGTTGAGGATCTGGCAGACTTGTTCCGTGCCAGTCTGGATAAGGCCACCATTCTCATTTCCGTAAAGGAAGAAATCGCTCTAGCCAGGCAGTATCTCAATATCGAATCTCTGCGCTTTGGAGAACGCCTCAACACAGTCTGGAAAACTGATGAGTTCTCTCCGGATGCAGTGATTCCAAAACTTTGCCTGCAACCCATTCTGGAAAATGCGGTTTATCACGGCATTCAGCCCGACCCGCAAGGCGGTGAGGTGCATATAAATATCTGCAGTGAGAAGCAGATCATAACTTTAACAGTGCGCAATACACTTCCTCAGCAAGATGTGGATAACTCTTCTCATGGCAACAAGATGGCACTGAATAATATTACCGACCGACTCCAGGCACTCTATGGAGACGAAGCAGGTTTGCAAACCCGCATTTATCAGAGCGACAATCGTAGCTGGTTTGAAACCACCCTTAACTGCCCGGACAGATCAAAAAGCTAGAAGACATAAACGTACAACATGACCATAAACAACAATATAAAGGTACTGGTCTGCGACGATGAACCTCTCGCCCGAGAACGCATGCGCATAATGCTGGACCGCATTACGGGTGTTGAAGCAGTAAAAGAAGAAGCAGGGGACGGTCAACACGCTTTGCAGTTGATTGAAAAACACACACCAGATATTGTCCTTCTGGACATTCGTATGCCGGGGATGGATGGCCTTGCCTGTGCACAACATATCGCCAGGATGGACACACCACCCGCTGTGATCTTCTGCACAGCCTACAATGATCACGCTCTTGATGCTTTTAAGGCGCAAGCCGTGGATTACCTGTTAAAGCCCGTTCGTCAGGCTCAGTTAGAAGACACTCTACAGCGTGCCCAACGCCTGACCCGCTCACAGCTCTCCGCACTTAATGCCAAACAGGGTGAAGGTGCCCAGCAATCTCCCGACAGTCATATCTCAGCCCGCACTCACAAAGGTATTGAGCTGATTCCAGTTGACGACATCACCCTGTTTCATGCGGACCACAAATATGTCACCGTGCACTACAGCAGGGGGGAAGTATTGATTGATGAATCTCTCAAGAGCCTTCAGAGCAGGCTGGGGGAAAGCTTTGTACGCATCCACAGAAACGCCCTTGTCGCTCATGACGCCATCGAAAATTTTATGCGTAACGAGCAAGGCTTTTATGAAATACATATTCGTGGAAAGGAACATCCTATGGTTGTCAGCAGGCGCCATGTTGCCTCTGTCCGGCGCCTGCTATCAAACAGATAAGAACCTCGGGTTAGCTTTATTTACCTCCCTCTAAACTCACCTGTCTCAAAAATATTGCCTGATCCTTAACAGAAAGCTCCTCTTTGAGACTGCTAGAATGTTTCCGAATCATATCTGCAAGTTGATTCTTTACCGGCACCCTTTTCAGCTTAAACAGGGGGGTTCTGGGCAAAACCACACCCGGCTTAAGCACATGAATTAATTCTTCCACAGGCAACTCATGAGCTTCAAGACCTCTCGATTCTCGTAGAGCTTTGAGAACCTGTTCTGGCGACACCTCGTGTCCAGGGTGAGGGTTAACAATCAAGGCTACCCTTTCATCCGCAGTTGCTGTATCAGTGTACTTTTGTATTCCGATAGACATGGACTCCTGAACCCCTGCCACGGTATTCGCGATAGTTTCAATACTCTCAGGGTTTACGTTTTGACCACCAACAATAATAATTTCCTTTGAACGACCAGTTAACTTAAGGTGGCCCTCTTTCAGAACGCCTTTATCTCCAGTTTTTATCCAGCGCCGTCCGTGCTTGTCAACGATGAATGTTTTGGCTGTCTCATCAGGGCAGTCATAGTACCCGGAGCAAACATTATCACCAGAAACCAACACATCCCCTTCGTCGTCCACCGCATACATTTCAAGATCAATACCAGCACTTATATCTGCATCATCAGGAATATTGGCAATTACAAGGTCGACATAAGGCAAAGGTACCAGTCCCGCCCCTGGCTCTAGTTCCAAAGCTATAGCAACAGTGGTTTCAGACATACCATACCCCTCGGTAATGTTGGTGCCGAAAACACGTTGCACCGCGGTTCGCGTCGTGCTTCTTGTAGCTGAGGCTCCAGAGATAACCAGAGTTGGCTTTTTATTTTCAAATACTTTTGTGAGGCTTTCCGACATCCCCGTCGCTAATCTATGCAATAGTTTATCAACCCCAAACACCATGTCAGGCTGACTATTTGACAAGGTTGACATGAGCTCTTTGGCATTACGAGGGTCTGCTACGAGATGCAAAGTTCCTTTCACTGTAGGTGTAACACCGAGCGCCACCAATAAACCAAATGAGTGAGTCATCGGCAGAGGCATCCACATAGAAGGGTTTTCTGGTGCGTCCCTCATATAGTGCTGCAATATATCCACAACCTGCGCATGGTTTGAAAACAGGTTTTTATAGCTGATGGGTATAGCTTTAGGTGTCCCGGTTGTGCCACTGGTAAACTGCAATATAGCTGTATCATCAGGCTTTTTTTGAAAGTATCTCAGCTCTCCACTCTCTCCAATGTTTATAGCCTGTGATAAAGAGATGCTCCCCCTTGGAGGGGTTTGGGTCTTGCCCTGCAACGATGCCCCTGTCGTCACCGCCAGTCGCTTAAGTCCCCCCACAATACCTCTCCCTTTATCAGCATCCATAACTCCAGACATCACGAGTGGTATACTGGAGAAATCACTTTCTCCTCCCCTTTCGGTTTCCAGCCTGTTAGCCACATCGATTCCAGCATCCACTACTTTAGAGTGTGTTTTCATGCCAATCAGCATGGATGCTCCCGATGCCTGCAATTGCTGCCCGAGTTTAACTGTCAGCATCTCATGATCGCCAGCTGTCAGAACAATCACAGGCACCAAACCTGCCCTGAAAACTCCCAGCAGAGTAACCAGTAGTTCCGGTGAAGAAGGCATCATCACTGCCACGCGAGCATTATCTGGAAATTTCTGCCTTTGTAGAAAAACAGCCAGGGCTTTACTCTGTCGATCTAATTGATTAACCGTGAGCTTCTTTTGCAAACCTGTCACAGCTATACGAGTAGCTGCATCTGAAGTAGCGAAATAATCTCCCCATAATGCCTCAATATCGATAGAGGGCGGGCTCAATTCCGGGTTAGTGGTCAGCTTTTTCTGAATATTGTCTGGGTAGTGCTTAAACCATGGCTTATCAGCCCAGTTGACGGCTTGTACGCTTGAGCAAAAAAACAATAACGCAAGGGAAAAGCATAACCTCCTGTTGACTACAGTTACGTAAGTCCAAAACTCATTGCGATCATCTGATTTCATGCGAGGAAAGCCTAAAGGAAACATACTTCTACCTGTTCTTACGCTATTACCTGCTGGAAGAACTCCATTGTAGGCGAATAAAAAAATGCTGGGCATAAAGCCCAGCTAGCACAAGAAAAAAGATTGCGGTTTTTTAAGCCGCCTCGCTATCGCCTCCCTTGGCTGACGTTGAATAGGTTTCAAGAACCTGCTCGCCATCAACCGACTCCAGCCGCACATCAAAACCCCAAAGGCTTTGAATGTGGCCCAGAATTTCGTTGGTGCTGCCATTATCCAGAGGGCAGTTTTTATGACGGTAATGACGAAGCGTCATCGACCGATCGCCCTTGGCATCCACGCTGTATACCTGAATATTAGGTTCCAGATTTCCCAGGTTGTACTGTGCAGCCAGATTCTGACGCAGCTGCCGGAAGCCTTCATCGTTGTGAATAGCCCCCACTTCCAGATAGTTATTTGCCTCTTCAGAGACAATCGTGAACAGACGCATATCCCGCATCACTTTCGGTGAGAGATACTGGAGGATAAAGCTCTCATCCTTAAAGTTACGCATGGCATAGTCCAGCACTTCCCCCCAGTTCTGATTGCCTGCAAAGTCCGGGAACCAGCGTTTGTCTTCATCTGTGGGATCAAGGCAAATGCGCTTGATATCTGTGAAGATGTTGAAGCCCAGAGTGTAAGGGTTCAAACCACTGTAGCGGGGATCATCAAACTCCGGCTGGAACACGACATTGGTGTGAGACTGCAAAAACTCCAGCATGCTGCCGTCGGTAATAATTCCCCTGTCGTGCAATTCATGCATCAGGGTGTAGTGCCAGAAGGTCGCCCACCCTTCGTTCATCACTTTGGTTTGCTTTTGTGGATAGAAGTATTGCGCCATCTTCCGCACGATACGGATCAGTTCACGCTGCCAGGTGTCCAGCAATGGCGCGTGCTTCTCAATAAAGTAGAGAATGTTCTCTTCCGGATCCGCCGGGAAGCGGGCTTCCACCTTCTCTTCCTTGCGGAACTTCTGGGGAATCGTGGTCCAGATATCATTCAGTGTGCGCTGAATATACTCTTCCCGCTCCTTCTGACGATGCTTTTCTTCATCAGCAGACAGCGGCACCGGACGTTTATAGCGGTTCACTCCCTGACTTTGCAGAGAGTGCGCTGCATCCAGAATTTCCTCCACCGCATCAATGCCATATTTCTCTTCACACTGAGCGATGTAGTTTTTGGCGAACATCAGGTAGTCAATTATAGAATCCGCATCCGTCCAGGCCCGGAACAGATAGTTCCCCTTGAAGAATGAGTTATGGCCATAGCAGGCGTGGGCAATTACCAGCGTCTGCATAGTCATGGAGTTCTCTTCCATCAGGTAGGAGATACAGGGGTTGGAGTTAATCACAATCTCGTAGGCCAGCCCCATCTGGCCTCGCTGATAGTTTCCCTGGTTGGCAAGAAACTGCTTACCGAAAGACCAGTGGTTATACATCAACGGCATACCCACCGATGCATAAGCATCCAGCATCTGCTCGGAGCTGATTACTTCAATCTGGTTGGGGTAAGTATCCAGACCAAACTCTTTGGCAATCCTGGCAATCTCATGATCGATAGATTCAATCAACCCGAAGTTCCACTCCGAGCCGGTAAACAGGGGGGCTTTTGCTGACTTGGTCATGCCATCGCCTCCTTCTTCTCAAACAGTTCACGGAACACCGGATAGATATCCGTCGGCCCCTTGATATGGGACATGGCAAAGTGGTCAGGGTGCGCCTGTTCCAGCTTCTTGTACTCGTGCCACAGGTTCTGATGATGACGGTCGGTAATCTCGACATAGGCGTAGTATGCCAGATTCTTCATCATATCTTCCGAGATAACCTTCGAGCACTTGGGCGAATCTGCCTCCCAGTTATCACCATCCGAAGCCTGGGCCACGTAGATGTTGTACTTCTTGGGATCGTACCGTTCGTCGATAATATCCCGTGCCAGCGTTAGGGCAGACGACACC
The DNA here is from genome assembly GCF_009711465.1 of Parendozoicomonas verongulae. Lineage (GTDB taxonomy): Bacteria > Pseudomonadota > Gammaproteobacteria > Pseudomonadales > Endozoicomonadaceae > Sansalvadorimonas > Sansalvadorimonas verongulae. Next base: position 26,124 of record NZ_SMME01000870.1, read on the forward strand.
ACCGTTCCACCAGTTTCCCGCGCGTAGAAGAAATCGTGCTCATCGCACTCTTTTGCTTCGGCGTGGTGGCGGATAAATACCACTTCCACCTTCTCGTAGTTCCGCTGCAGGAACATATAGAGCAGGAAGAAGAAACGCTTGGCCATATCCTTTATGTCACGGGTCATGGAGCCAGATACATCCATCACGCAGAACATCACTGCGCTACTGGACGGCAGTGGCACTTTAATCAGGTTGTTGAACTTGAGATCAAAGTCATCAATAAACGGCAGCCGTTTGATTTTCTCGTTCAGTTCCTTAATACGCAGTTTAATTTCTTCTGCCCGTGCCTCATTGGTATCGTCCGGGCTGACTTCCATCTCCCGCAGTTCACGCTTGAGGGCACGAATCTCTTTGCGATCCTTGCCAGACAAAGCAATCCGCCGTGCGTGTGCACCACGCAGGGAGCGAATCACATTCAAACGATCCGGCGCACCGGCACTGGTGAAACCACCACGGCGGAAAGCAAACTCGCTGCTTTCCTTTAGCTCTTTGCGCACCATGTTGGGCAGCTCAAGATCGTCAAACAGATACTCGAGAAACTCATCACGGTTAATCTGGAAGGCAAAATCGTCCAGGCCTTCACCACTGTCGGAGGCATCTCCTCCGCCACCGCCTTTGCCCTTTCCCTTACCGCCCTTGGGCTTGGGAAAACGGTCGCCTGTCACGAACTCTTTATTGCCCGGATGGGTCTGATCCCGATCACCACCTTCTCCGTGATGGAAGAAGGGCTCGGACAAACTTTTCCGGGAAATAGTTATTTCTTCACCACTATCAGTGTCGGTGATACTTCTGCTGTTCACCGCGTCGTTTACAGCTTTCTGGATCTGCCGGCGATAACGGCGCATAAAACGCTCGCGATTCACCGTACTCTTCCCTTTACTGTTACGACGGCGGTCTATGATAATACTGCTCATAAACACCTCCAGCTTTGTGTCAGGAAAGACTGGGGCGACTCCCTAAGGAGCCCCCCGTCGTGTTATACACATGACTGTCTGACGTTACTGAGACTTGCGAACCCGGATATACCATTCGCACAGCAGGCGTACCTGCTTCTCGGTGTAGCCATGCTTCATCATCCGTTCCACAAAATCGTGGTGCTTCTTCCGCTCATCCTGGCTGGACTTGGTGTTAAAGCTGATCACCGGCAGCAGATCTTCAGTATTGGAGAACATCTTCTTCTCAATCACTGAGCGCATCTTCTCGTAGCTCAACCAGCTTGGGTTCTTACCTTCATGATTGGCGCGAGCCCGCAACACAAAGTTCACTACTTCGTTACGGAAGTCCTTCGGATTGGCGATACCCGCAGGCTTCTCGATCTTCTCCAGCTCATCGCTCAATGTTGCTCGGTCGAGGATGTGGCCGGTGTCAGGGTCACGGAACTCCTGATCCTGAATCCAGAAATCAGCGTAAGTGATGTAGCGGTCAAAGATATTCTGGCCGTACTCAGAGTAGGACTCCAGATAAGCAGTCTGAATCTCTTTGCCCAGGAACTCCACATACTTGGGCGCCAGGTATTCCTTGATGAAACGCATATAGCGATCATGGGTTTCCTGTGGGAACTGCTGCTGCTCAATCTCACGCTCCAGCACATACAGCAGATGAACCGGGTTGGCTGCCACTTCTGATGAGTCGAAGTTAAAGACCTTGGACAGAGTCTTGAACGCGAAACGAGTGGAGAGACCTTCCATGCCTTCATCAACACCGGCCGCATCCTTGTACTCTTGCAGAGACTTGGCGTGTGGATCGGTATCTTTCAGATTTTCACCGTCGTATATTCGCATTTTGGAGTAGGCGTTGGAGTTATCAGGCTCCTTGATACGGGACAACGTGGTGAACTGAGCCAGCATCTTCAAAGTGTCAGGTGCACAGGGCGACTGCTTCAAGGAGCTGTGCTCAAGGAGCTTCTCATAAATATGAATCTCTTCACTGACACGGGTGCAGTAAGGCACCTTGACGATATTCACTCGGTCGATGAAGGCTTCGTTAGTCTTGTTGTTGCGGAATGTCTGCCACTCGGATTCGTTGGAGTGCGCCAGCAACACACCTTCAAACGGAATCGCGCCGAGGCCTTCGGTACTGTTGTAGTTACCTTCCTGAGTGGCAGTCAGTAACGGGTGGAGTACCTTGATGGGCGCCTTGAACATTTCGACGAATTCCATGACACCCTGATTGGCACGACACAGGGCTCCGGAGAAGCTGTAAGCGTCTGGATCGTCCTGAGAAAATTCTTCCAGCTGACGGATATCAACCTTACCAACGAGACTTGAGATGTCCTGATTGTTTTCATCGCCGGGCTCCGTTTTGGCTACTGCAACCTGGTTGAGAATGCTCGGGTATAGCTTCACAACGCGGAACTTGGATATGTCGCCGCCGTACTCATGGAGGCGCTTCACTGCCCAAGGTGACATGATGTGACGCAGGTATCTGCGAGGGATACCGTACTCTTCACTCAAAATGGCGCCGTCTTCCGCGTCATCAAACAGCCCCAGTGGTGATTCAAACACCGGCGAGCCCTTGATGGCATAGAACGGCACCTTCTGGATCAACGCTTTGAGGCGCTCTGCCAGAGAGGATTTACCACCACCCACAGGGCCCAGGAGATAAAGAATCTGCTTCTTCTCTTCCAAACCTTGAGATGCATGGCGGAAATAGGAAACGATCTGATCTATGGCTTCTTCCATACCATAGAACTCGTTAAAGGTTGGGTAACGCTTGATGATTTTGTTGGAAAAGATACGGCTCAGGCGCGGATCTCTGGAGGTATCCACCATTTCTGCTTCGCCGATGGCCATGAGCATCCGCTCAGCGGCATTGGCATAGGTACCTGAATCCTGCTTACACAGGTCCAGATACTCCTGCAGGCTCATTTCTTCCTGTTGTGTAGAGTCGAAACGGCTCTGATAGTGCTGAAACAAGGACATAAACCACCCGTCTTATCGTTATTCATGTTACGGATCTGCCAGGGCCTTCCACTCAGGCCACTTTGCTTCCCTGTTTGCGCTCCTTTTCGAGTCTTTCTTATAACTGGCAGCCTTCTTCTTGTGCTATTGGATCATGCCCATTACTGTTCCTGATGAACATGGCAGGATATAGGTATTTTTAACTATAAAGCAAAGCTATTTTTACTTAACTCGTGCACCCATCCTACCCATAACCACTAGAATTAAAAAGACTGTTTTGGTCAGGTATTTTATGTAATATTGGATCTGTTACCTCTTCGGTAAAATAATAATGAAAGATATCAGACTGCTTGTTTTTACCGATCTTGACGGCACTCTTCTGGATCATGAAAGCTACAGCACCGAGCCCGCCGCAGAGGCCCTTGCCCTTCTCAAAGCTCTTCATATTCCCCTGATATTCAACACTAGTAAAACCCGTACAGAAACGGTTTTCCTGCGGAATCAACTCAATAATAACGACCCGTTCGCCACAGAAAACGGCAGCTGTCTTTCTATTCCAGATAACTACTTTTCTGGCGAAGCTGAAAAAGGCTATCGCACAACAATGTTTGGCAGCCTGTATTCCCAGACTATCCAAATACTTGCAAATATTCGCTCTGAATATGGTCTATCCTTCACAGGCTTTCACGATATGACACTGAGAGAAATATCAGCCTGCACAGGGCTGGATCTCGAAGAGGCTAAACGCGCCCGGGACAGAGACTGCAGTGAACCACTGATCTGGAGCGATACTGAAGAAAACCTGTCGCTATTCAAACGCCTGCTGGATGCCAGAAACCTGCACCTTACACGGGGTGGACGCTTTCATTATGTGTCAAGCGAGGGTAATAAAGGGTTAATAGTGCAGTGGCTGAAGGATCATTTTCAGGCGGAATATCCTGACAGCAAATTCATGACTATCGGGTTAGGTGATGGCAGTAACGATCTCCCGATGCTGGAGGCTGTGGATAACCCCGTGCTGGTCATATCAGACCATGGTCATGCACCAAAATGCAACCACATCAAAAACCTGATCACCACGGATGCACCTGGCCCGGTCGGGTGGAATCAAACGATTCTCAAATTGGTGCACGAGCTACTCTATGAGTCATAGCATTCTTACAACCGGCGTGCAGTTCAATCAGAAAACCTTCCACACCATAAAAGACACTTACTACCGCCAGGCTTTGGGCTTCATTAAACCTTATTAGGTACCCGGATCATTGCTTTCACATAATGATGGCAAGTGAATCCTCACAATGAAGAGCAGGCGGTAAAACTGGACGGCTGTAAAACTGGACAGCTAAAAGCAATATAATCTCGCTAAACGACATCCATGGTCTATACATAAATGGCAGCCCCTCAAGAGTGATGACCAATGGGATCTGTTGCTGCGAGTCTGGTTTTGCCGATCTGGAAAAAGTTATTTGCGTGTATTTTGATCCTCTGCCTGTTTTTTATTACGCCCCATACTCATGCAGTGAAATTTAAACGCTTCAAGGTCACAAATCTGCAAACCAGTACAAAAGGCGCAGATCTAGTATTCCAGCTCCGACATCAAGCAGAGCAAGCCAAGCGTCAAGAGGATGAAAAAGAAAGAGAGAAAAAAGGTTTCTGGAAAAAACGAATGGACAAAAGCCCAAAAACCAGCCCGCTAACATTGAGTCAAGCAGCACCTGCCTCACATTTAACGACAACAAAGATGAAAGAGTTAAGAGACGAAATGCTAACAGAAAGGGGGGATTTAACCGCACTGGAATTTATGGGTTCTGTGACTTTAGACACCAGTTTTTCAAAACAGGAGCACGGATCCGGTCAACTCATAACCAAAGAAAGCGACGACCCCGTCATCACCTTTGGCCATATCAACCTGGCTACAGATGAAATAGAAGCCAGCATTCAAAGTGCCCAAATGAACATTCGCCGCATCACACTTTATGATAGGTTAAAAGCAAAAGACGAACTGTGGTTCAGTGATAGATCCATAACACTGGATGGCTGGGACGTTATCCCCGATTCATCTGTCCCCCTGGAATCGTTCACACGTTTTTTATTTTGGAACCACGCACTCAGACCGCTGCGAAATGAAGGACATGCTTCCTACCCTGGTTCCACCGCTGCAATGCCAAGTAGTCCGCTCTATGGTCATTCAAATGCAGACATTCCCATAGACCCTCAAAAGCCCTCGATCCACGAACTGCGTCTGAGCGTTACAGTTCAAAGTGCCTATGAAACAGCCAATTCTGTGACAAAACCAGAACAGCTTTACCAAGCACTTGTGACTTTTGCCAATAGCCACAGGCCTATGCTGCAAAAGCTAGGAGTAATTGATGATCTGCTGGGAAGACATGTTGATAAGATTAGTATTCTCTTGCATAGCGAAAAACCCAATACGCCTGTCTCAGCAATATCTGCCTCAACACCTTCATTAGTGCATACAGCTTCAGTACTCACACACCAAAGACTCTCCTATCTGCAAACCCATACTTTCCTTGGTTTTGAGTATGTGTACACACCGGAAGCAACTGCAGCGTCCCCTCAAGCTCATGAAATACGATGGGATATACATGAGGACAAGACGGACCTTTTCATCCCACCTGAGCTTAGGCTCCAAATGCCCCCCATAGAGCAGAGTTATCGAATGGGAGGGGTTTCAATGTTGCCTCACTCTTTTGATCAGCCCAGGTATCACCACATACTCAATGAGACTGCTCAGCAGTGGCCTGGAACCAATACCCTAAATACCTACCCTCGAGTTTCAGGATACACAGCTGGCGCAGTATACCCTCCGATCACTACACTTCCAGCATCAGTTACACAACTGTATGGGCGTTTTCCAAGCATTGTCTGTCCTGCATGCAGCTCATTCTATAAACAGAGCTAGGAAATACGCAGAGGACAATGGACTCACCCTCGTTGTTACTCTTCTTTTTTTCTCCCACAACCACACAGGCCCCGTCTATCAAAGTCGATTTGAGATAAAAGCTTATGACCAGGCAGTCAGGCATTTCATTGGATGCTGCAGTTTTTTTCCTGCAAAAACCGTATGATTGGGTAATTATTGGAGCGCCCTGCTACACAAAGCTGGCAGTAAAAAAGAGTACAAGCAGCAATGAAAACCCTCAGAATCGCCACCCGCAAAAGCGCACTGGCTCTCTGGCAGGCGGAATATGTAAAAAGCCGACTGGAAACCTTACACCCGGATCTGAACGTCGAATTGGTAACAATGGTCAGTCGTGGCGATAAACTGCTTGATGCTCCACTGGCCAAAATTGGTGGCAAAGGGCTGTTTGTAAAGGAACTGGAACACGCCCTGCTGGAGAACCGGGCGGATATCGCCGTTCATTCCATGAAAGATGTCCCCATGCACTTTCCGGAAGGCTTGGGACTTTCTGTGATCTGTGAGCGGGAAGACCCTCGGGATGCTTTTGTTTCCAACACATACACATCTCTTGAAGAGCTGCCTCAGGGAGCGATTGTTGGTACCTCCAGCCTGCGCCGCCAATGTCAGATTCTGGCCAAACGCCCAGACCTCACCATCAACTTCCTCCGTGGCAATGTGAACACCCGTCTCGCCAAACTGGATGCTGGAGAATACGATGCCATCATTCTCGCCGCGGCAGGGCTGATTCGCCTTAAGTTTGAAGATCGCATCACCCATTGTCTGGAAACAGATTTATCCCTGCCAGCAGGCGGGCAAGGCGCCGTTGGCATCGAGTGCCGTACAGGCGATTCAAACATCATCGACCTTATCAAGCCACTGCATCACGAGGACACGGCCAAATGCGTACTCGCTGAACGCGCCATGAATCAGACACTGAATGGCGGTTGTCATGTCCCTATTGCCAGCTTTGCCGAGCTTCAGGGCGACCAACTCTTTCTGCGCGGCCTTGTCGGCCAGCCAGATGCCAGTAAAATTTTGCGAACGGAACACACCGTGCCTGCTAATGAATACGAACAGGCAGGCATCCGTGCTGCAGAGCACCTTCTGGAGCAGGGGGCCGGAGAGATTCTCGCCTCACTGCTACATTCCACCACAGCCAACGCCAGCACACCTGCTGGCTCATCAGACGAACAATGAGCTTACCTTTGGAAGGGCTGCGGGTGCTGATCACCCGCCCGCAGCCACAAGCCAACCGGCTTGCGGACTTTCTGCAGGGCAAAGGCGCCAAAACCACTCTTCTTCCCATGGTGGAGATTCGCCCTGTACTGCCAGCACCAAAGCTGGAGGAGCTATCACAGTTTCATAAAGTGATTGCTATTAGCGTGCCCGCTGTCGAAGTGGGTTTTCAAAAACTTACAGGGTTTCATCCAGATACCAAGTGGTTTACGCCGGGCAAGGGAACGGCCAAAGCGTTGAGGGAGAAAGGTATTCATCCCCAGTGTCCTGAATCGGAATTCACCAGCGAGTCCATGCTGGAACTACCTGCGCTGAAGCAGGTAGAAGGCGATAATATTCTGATTCTGAAAGGTGAAGGTGGGCGAGATCTGCTGACAGAGGAGCTCACTCGCCGGGGAGCACGGGTTGTAGCGGTGGTTCTCTATCGTCGTCAATGCCCTGATTACTCCCCAACCGAAATAGAAACGACACTGGCAAGTGCGGACATAAATGCTATTGTCGCCACCAGTGGTCAAATCATCAGCAATATTCAGGCCTGCGTACCCAACCTTCAGGATTTGATTCTTGTACCGCTGATTGTGCCCAGCCCACGAGTGGCCAGGCAGGCCAGAAAGTTTGGTTTTAAAAAAGTTGTTATCAGCCCAGGTGCGGGTGATCAGGATATTGCCGAGGCTTTATTACAGCTCGTATATTGATACGCTAAACAAACCGATAGACAAACTGATAAGTGAGCAGGTCAGGGTGAACGACAATACGCCACAGAAGATGTCCCAGCCCCCGAAGGATGAGCGGGCGGACAAATCATCATCGGGTATGGCCAATCGCCAGTCCGTCAAAACACCAACCATTAGTAGGCTGGCGGTGTTTGCCACCGCTCTGTCCCTGACTCTAACAGCAGTAATTGGAGCGGCAGGCTGGTACGGCTATCAGAGTGTCTGGCCGCTGCTCTCCAACGACAAACTGGCAGGCCAAAGCTGGGTAGATCAGCAATTCACTGAAAACAACCAGAGCGTTAAAAGCGCCCTCTACCAGACCCAGCAAACGATAAAACAGAATATGCAGGACGTTGTGGGGCAGTCTGACCGCCTGGTTACCCGCATCGATAATGTGGATCGTCGTCTGAACCGTCTTCAGGGCGCAGACCGTAATGTCTGGAAGCTGGCTGAGGCAGAATACCTGATGCGACTGGCTAACCAGCGCCTGCTCACCATGCATGATATCAAAAGCGCCAAAACTCTCCTGTCTCAAGCCGATGTGCTGTTAGTGGCTGTGGATGAATACGGCCTGTTCAATGTGCGTCAGGCTCTGGCAGAAGACTTGGCTGCACTGCGTGCCACACCGGAGAATGATATTACCGCCAGCTGGATGGAATTGAATGCTCTGGCTGACCGCATTGATCAATTGCCTCTGGCATCCTCCAATGCTCCCATGGTCGAGCCAGCCTCCGAACCGGAAATCATTACCAGTGATCAACCTGAAACCCTGCCAGATGATGCGCCCTTGCAAGAACAGGTAAGCTTTACTCTGAGCCAGTGGATCAGCGCAGCCTCCGAAGCCGCGGAGGATATCTTCAACACTTTTGCGGCCCAGTTCCGTCTGCGTGAAAGCAACCACAAAGTGGCTCCTCTGGTGTCTGCCCGCCAGGAGATGTACCTGCGTCAGAACCTGCGCTTGATGCTGGAGCAGGCCCAGACTTCTCTGTTGCAAGGGCGCACTGAGGTTTATCAGGCCAGCCTCAGGAAAGCTCAAGGTTGGCTCAACCAGTGGTTCATTAATAACGGTTCCGAGATTACCGCTCTTCATACAGCTCTGGATCGTCTTGCGGGAACGCCCGTTGAGCAATCAACACCAGACATCAGTCGCTCACTGACTTCTCTGAAAGCCTACATCAACGAAAAAGCGGATCATAACCTGCCCGTTGAACCTGTAACCAAAAGCAAGACGGAGGACAGATCATGAGACAGATCATCCTCAAATCCCTGTTTGTTCTGCTCTTGATTGCGGGCTGTTTTCTGACTGTTCGCTATTTCTTCCTTGATAGCGGGTATGTTCTGGTGGCCTATAACGGCTACACCCTTGAAAGCAGCCTTTGGGCGTCTATCCTGGCACTGGCTTTTTTACTCTGTGGATTAAAACTTGCGCTGTCACTTATTCGTACTTTGCAAAATGGTGCAGGTGCAATTGTTCCCATGACTGCCAAAGCCCGCCGTCGTCGTGGTCAAAAACTCTCTAACAAAGGTTTGATCGCATTTGCCAACGGCAATTGGAAAGCGGCCCAGCGTCATCTTTCCCAGGCTGGACAAACCGGCACTTTCCCTCTGCTGAATTACCTTGTGGCGGCAAGAGCCGCCAGCGCAAGTAATGATATGGAAGCCTGCAAAGACTTTCTGCGAAAAGCCGATGAGACAGCACCTGCCGCTTATATGGCCATTGGTATTACTCAAGCTGAGGTGCAGAGCTCGCAAGGGCAGTTTGAGCAAGCTTTGGCAACGCTCAAATCTCTCCATAAAAAATCACCCAGGCACCCGTACCTGCTTAAACTGCTAAAGCAAACCTATGAGCGACTGGGCGACTGGCATGCGCTGGCAGAATTACTTCCCCAACTGCGTAAGCACAAGGTTCTGGACAACGGCGCTCTGGAGGAGCTGGAAAAAAACATTTATCGCGAACTGTTTGATCAAGCACGTAATAAAGGTCGCAACCTGAAAGGAAGTGAGTGCACCCGTCCTGCCGATGACATCTGGCAATCTCTCACTAAAGCCCAGCGTCGCAATACCGATTTGCTTTATCGGTATGCACTGTGCCTGTTTCAGCTAGGCGCTCAGGAACAGGCGGAAGCGTTTATTCGTCGCCAGCTTCCCGCACTCTACAGCGTTTCCCTGATTCACATTTATGGTCGGATTGTCTGCACTGACCCCAGCCGCCAGCTTCTCGCTGCAGAAAAGCTGTTGGCAGAGCGCCCGAATGATCCAGAGCTGCTCTTGGCTCTTGGCCGTATCTGCTCCAAGAATCAGTTGTGGGGCAAATCCCGGGAATACCTGGAAACCAGCCTGAAGCTGCGTCATAGCGTTGATACCTATAACGAGTTAGGCATACTGCTGGCACAACTGGGAGAGCATGAGCTAAGTTCCGGCTACTTCCAGAAAGGCCTGACTCTTGCGACGGATAATGTGTAATGGGGCGCTCATTTCTGATTACTGCTGCAATATCAGGATTTCTTGTGGTGGCACTGGGTGCTTTTGGCGCCCATGCGCTGGCCGCAAGTTTTTCAGCCTATCAGCTGAATATCTGGGATAAAGCCGTCAATTATCAAATGTTTCATACAGTAGCCCTTGGCCTGGTTGCGGTGCTGGCACTTTTTTCTTCTGATAAACCCAATCGCACATTATTGTGGGCTGGACGCTTTTTCACCACAGGTATCGTGCTGTTTTCTGGCAGCCTCTATCTGCTGGCGATTACTGAGATTCGCAAACTCGGTATGGTCACTCCGCTGGGTGGAGTCGCTTTTCTGCTGGGCTGGCTTACAATTCTCTGGCACGGGATTCGGATCACCCCGTATAATGCGCGCCCTTGAAAAACGTTCACTGACAGTTTCTCCCCCATGACCGAAACCGATATTTCTTCAAACGATCAGGCGCAAACGCCTCATCCCCGTAAGATCAAAAGCTTTGTACTGCGAGCTGGGCGAATGACAACCGGCCAACAGAAAGGCTGGGATGTTATTTTTCCGAAGCAGGGCCTCAAGCTGGAAGACGGGCTGTTGAATCTTGATGGCGTTTTTGGCCGCAAGGCTCCGCTGGTACTGGAGATCGGCTTTGGTATGGGTTTGTCTCTGGTTGAGATGGCTGGTAACGAGCAGGATAAAAACTTTATCGGTATTGAAGTTCATCGCCCCGGCGTTGGCAGCCTGATGAACGAAGCAGATAAAGCTGGTCTCAGAAACTTACGCGCTTACTGCGACGATGCGGTAGAAGTTCTGGCCAAATGCATTCCAAATAGCAGTATCGACCGTCTGCAGGTGTACTTCCCGGATCCATGGCACAAAAAACGTCACAACAAGCGTCGCCTGATTCAACCTGGATTTGTTGCATCTCTGCTGCCCAAGCTGAAAACCGGTGGTGTTCTGCACTTGGCAACAGATTGGGAAAACTATGCAGAACAGATGATGGAAGTGATGAACGCCGCAGAAGGCTGGAGAAACCAGGCTGGCGAGAACAATTACTCTCCCCGTCCGGATTACCGTCCCATTACCAAGTTTGAAAAGCGTGGCGAACGTCTGGGCCACGGTGTGTGGGATCTACTCTTCGAAAAGATCTGAGTATCAAAATAGAAATACAAATGCTCGACTTCGGTCGGGCGTTTTTATATCGGCCAGAACAAAGAGCTAAGGGGGTTATTGAGAGTAGCTGGAAAAAGCAAAAAAAAAGCCTGACATCCAAGCAGAGGGGGGAGGAAAATGATGTCAGGCCTATTATTACAACCAAAAGTCAGGGAGTAATGAAAAAGCCTGTCCATAATAGCTCTTTACAATTTTCACAAAATCCGTAAATCCACGAGAGGGGTTGCCATAATTACCTAACCTGACAAGAGCTATACCAAGTGTATATTTTTGTAGTTCTACAAAAGCCAGTATTCATTTCCCGAACTTCGCAAGTCAGTTAGAATTAACAGCTTCACCACCATTCATTTTCGGTTGATTCATGAAGCGTACTGGCGTTTTCGGCTCGGCTTTTAATCCTCCTACACGAGGGCATCTGGACGTTATTCAACAAGCCGCCTCAGAGTTCGAGCACATTCTTTTGGTTCCCAGTGCTGCACACGCTTTTAACAAGCAATCCCTCTCTCTGGAAGCCCGTGCCGGGCTGCTGGCTGCTTTTTGTGAGGATATGGCAGACATCCACTGCTCTGTGACTGTATCCCTTGTGGAACAGAAACTTCACCAGGAAAAGCCGGATCGCCCCGTATACACCTGGACGCTATTAAATCACCTTAGCCAACAAAACCCTGATACCGAATTCAGCTTTATCCGAGGCCCGGATAACGCTGCCCCTGAAACCTGGCAGCGGTTTTACCGCCATCAGGAAATTAGTGAACGGTGGAATATTTTTACCGCCCGTGAAAATATTCATGCACGCAGCACACTGGTACGAAAACTTCTGCAAAACTGTAATGAGAGTGAGATTCCAGAGCAGGCACTTGCCAAACTGGTTACACCATCGGTTTTAGCACATCTGAAAGCGAAGAACCTTTACAGATAGGAAGGACAATGAGCAGCAAGAGCAAACTCTCTTTCACCATTGAAAAAACAGAACCTCTCTACAAAGGTTTTTTTCACGCTGCTCGCTATTACTTTCGCCACTCTCTGTTCCGTGGAGGGGAGAGCAACCTTGTTGCGCGAGAGGCCTTTCTTCGCACACCCGCCGCCGCAGCATTGCTCTACGATGAAAAACTCGACAATGTCGTTCTGGTAGAACAGCTTCGGGTTGGCGCCATGATTGAAGCTGGTGCTAACGCCGAATCTGCCTGGATGCTGGAGGTTGTGGCAGGCATCGCAGAGCCAGGTGAAAAGCCGGAAGATGTCGTGATGCGTGAAGCGGTAGAAGAGTCTGGCTGTCTCATCACAGAACTGAAGCCCATCTTTGCGTATTATCCGTCTCCCGGTGCCTGCAACGAAGTCATTCACCTCTTCTGTGGTCTGGTCGATAGTTCCAATGCTGGAGGCATTCACGGGCTGGATTCAGAAGACGAAGACATCCGCGTACATGTCATCAAAGCGACAGATGCTCTTGCTATGCTGGACGATGGCAAGATCAATAATGCAACAACAATTATCGCCCTGCAGTGGCTGCGCACTTACAGAAGCCAGCGCACATCAGCAGGCTAAATCAGGACATCAACAATGACTCCTTTTCGCGGTTTTTTGTTTGCCCTCACCCTGGCTGTTCTCGCTGGGTGTAGCTCAACACCTTATAAAGATGGTTATCCGTTTTCAGCGAACTGGGCGGTATTGCCTGTTCAGTCCCTGCAATCGGAAGAAGCAGGTATTCAGATTGAACGGATGCTGACGGTGCTGCTGGCCTCCAAAGGTATTAAGAAGGTGGAGCTGCCACCGGAAACAGAAACCCGCGGTGACAATTCCCTGCTGGACAGCGCCCATCGTCTGAAAAATGCACTGCAGTGGGCCGCCCAACACGGTGTAGAGCTCGGAATGGCAGGCACAGTCAACGAGTACACCAAAAGCACAGATGGCCGTTTCGCGATGGATCTGACCCTCAACCTGATGGATATCAAAACCGGTGATGTGATGTGGACTACATCTGGCCGAGGTGAAGGCCGCCCGGGGGATGACCCGATTGCCGTTGGCCGTAAGCTGGTGAGTACTCTGCTGTCCGGCCTTCCCCTGACATCCACTATGAAAGAGTCCAGCGGTTGGTTCAGCTGGGTTTCTGCGATGTAAGCTAAGGTCTGTGACGGAGTGCTAACCTGAAAAGAACGCACACAAATAACGGTCACTGATTATGCTTTACGGGCTCAGGGATGATGACGGAATACTGATAGCCATCGGCGAGCAGGCTGTATCGGAGCAGTGGCAGGAGCTGGACCAGAATTCCAGAGAAGTTCTCCGCTTCCTTAATAAACAACGCAGTTCAGATCTGGAGGACTCGGATAAAGACTTCATCCGGGTTCTGGACGACTTGATTGAGTTGATGATTGAAAAACAGCTTTTCCAGTTTACCGAGCTGCCCCAGCCCGCACAGGATAAACTCTTAAAACGCCGCTGGTACCGTCAGCAACTACGAGGCGATGACGATACTACCCACCTTATTGACCCCCAGGAAGGTTTACTCTGAAGTTCATTTCGGCCTGAAGCATCATTGGCAGGTCAACATTCATACTATCCAGCAGTTGCCCCGTTCCGTACAGTACTCGGTAGCGGGAAAACAACTCTTCGTGAACAGCTTCAATAAAGTCCCTCTGAGACTGGAACAGCTCGTTTTCTGTATCCAGCAAATCCAACAATGAACGTTTTCCTAACCGGAACTGCTGCTGATAGGCCTTGGCCACTTCCCGGCTGGCAGAAATGTGCTCCTTCAGATAATTCACCTGACCATCCATATAAACGAATGAGTCCCAGGCCAGGCGTAAGTCTCGCGTCACATTACGATAACTCAGTTCACGGGAAGCACGCGCTTCTTCTACCTTCCAGGCTGCTTCTCTGCGGCGAGCCTGATCTGCCCCACCGTTATAGAGGTTGTAGGAGAAGTTCAGCATGGCGCTGAGCGTGTCGGTACGGCCATCGGCCGTAGGAATATCGGAGCGGATGTCGCTGAAGGTTTGCCCAACTTCCAAATCCAGCTGGGGCAGGAAATTACTTTTGGTGGCTTCAGCCTGAGCTTCATAGGTTTTTACATCGTAACCGGAGGCCTTAATCATGGGGTTGTTCTGCCCAGCCATGGCCATGGCTTCATCCAGGGTCACAGGCAGCATGGAGATATCCATCTCCGGCATAACCAGACTATTAGGCTTGCGATTCACAACACTGAAAAACTCACTGCGCCCATTGGAGAGTGTGTTTATAGCTGTTACGAGATTGGCACTGGCCCGTGCCCGACGGCTTCTGATTTGTTCGAGATCTGAGGTGCGGGAGAGCCCGCTATCGGTACGGGTGTGAATTTGATCGTATATCTCATCGTGAATCGCAAGATTTTCACGAGCCAGCTCCACAAGCTGCTCCGCCCGAATCACTTTGAGATAGACTTCTGCAACTTGCAGGGCCACAGTTTCTGCTCTGGCGTGCATCATCAGAGAGCGGGAACGGGCATCCATCTGCGCTCCTTTCAAGCGGCTGCTGGTGCGGAACCCATCAAAGAGCATCTGTTGAACGGCGAAAGTCGTTTCTCCCAAACGATCCGTTGTTTTTGTATTTCCAGATTTGACATTGGTGTTCTTACGCTGCCAGCCGGTACGACCGCTAATACCCAGTTTAGGCAGGTATCCGGCACGCTCGATGGCAATAGTTTCTTCCGAAGCACGAAAACGGTTCATGCTGATCAGCACTTCCGGATTAGTTTCGATGGTATAGGAAATCGCCTCCTGAAGGGTGTCGGCCTGAGCCTCCAGAGGAAGTGTACTGAAAGCGCACAGCATGGCACCTGCGAGATAACTTTTAGCAACGGAAAAACGGCGTCCCATCCCTGGACCCTCTGAGTAGTGGGCATAACATTCTTATTGTTATCGACGGCTCCTAGCTCAGAGTTTAGAGACAAATCTAACGGTGAGTAGAAATCAGGAGAGCAGGTTGCCATTATCCGTCAGCTGACTGGTCAACAGCGTGACATCCGTGGTACCAAAAGTGGCTGAGAGATCAACACCATCCAGCACTATGTTTTGAACCACCGGGCCACCGGCTGTGGTGCTGATGCCAATGGTAGTATCTCCACTTTCAAAACTGAAGCTCAGGAACTGATCCAGACTTTCGGAAGCGTTATCAGGCAGCAGATCCCTTAGATCCAGTACATCGCCAGCCCTTCCGGTACTGAAATCTGTGATGGTATCCACAGTAGGATTATTCTCTACTCCCTCGTGCCCGGATTGCCAGATAAAGAAATCCTGACTTTCGCCACCGGTCATAACATCAAATCCGGCACCACCGATGATGGCATCATTCTCCGCTGTGCCACTGAGGATATCTGTGCCGGTGCTTCCAGTCTGTTCATTTTCGATGGTGACCAGATTCATTGAGATAGAAGATGCCGTTGTCCAGTTACTGGACACATTACCCCATACATCATATTCGCTGGTTATTACTGAGATATTGATCTCCCCGCCATTGAATGAGGATAAAGTCAGCCCATCCGCTATGGCATCAACACTCTCCAGCCCTGCACGATTGCCGGGAGTGGCTGTCCATACAAGTTCGTGCCCACTGGTCGTCACAGTGCCGTGATCTGTCCACTCCGGTGGAATATTGAATTCCGTTCCATAAGGATGAGCGATACGAATCTCAGTAATGCGGTCCGTGTCATTTTGGGTACTCACCACAAAATCAATGGGCATCATATCACTCGATGTATCCACACGATCAACAGCAGAATAATCGCTAAAAATCGCATTATCCGTTACCTGCACTTCATTCGAGCCATTGACATACACCGTAAGAATGCTCTGACTGATATCACCATCGGAACCTGTAGCAGTATAAATAAACCGATCATTTCCGGTTTCTCCTGCCACAAGATTATTAGTGGCCTCCAGATTGTTATTGATGTTGTAGATATAGGTGCCATCGCTACGAAGAGTGAGGGTGCCATAGCTTCCTTGCAATGTTACGCCAGCACCGTCGACAGAACGTGATGTACCATCTGGCAAGGATACTGTGGTGACACTGACTGCTCCTGTGTCGTTACTCAACACATTACCTTCCACCAGCTGTTCAATAGATGTAGCGTTTTCGGGGTCGAAGGTACCTATTGAAGGTCTAAGTTCCTCAATCAGCCCCGTTTCACTGTCTATAGTCATCATGGCAGGAACGTTTGCCCCCCAATCGATACCAATCAGCTCACCATCAACGGAAGCTAATGAGTGAAGAGAACCAATATCGGAAGCACTTGGTAATACACTCATGCTGGTTGAGTTACCATCAACATCAATGCGTAGAAATGTGTAGCGAGCTGGAGACTCTGCATAGCCCTGAGTGTAGAGGGCTCCATCATGCCAAACCATATCCCCAAACAAACCCACTTGCTCTGCAGACGACACATTACCGATACTTGTTAACGCCCCGGTGGTTGTATCCGCTCTATAAATATTGCCGTCATACTCGCTAGCGAACAGGCTTCCATCTGGAGCGAAAGTCAGACCCGTTATATTCAGGCTACTTGAAGGAAGATCATAAGAGCCAACAACCGTTGCACTTTGAGTGGCTGGGTCAATCGTGTAGATATGAGTGTTATTCGCACCGTACAACACTCCAGATGGCGACATTGCAATTGCCAGCATTGACGGGGATAACTCTCCCAGTTTATGGGTT
This sequence comes from Parendozoicomonas verongulae, assembly GCF_009711465.1. Taxonomy (GTDB): domain Bacteria; phylum Pseudomonadota; class Gammaproteobacteria; order Pseudomonadales; family Endozoicomonadaceae; genus Sansalvadorimonas; species Sansalvadorimonas verongulae. The sequence continues at coordinate 43,255 of NZ_SMME01000870.1, forward strand.
ATACCCGTTTCCGCATTCACGACACTTAAATGCATACCGCCATCATTTACATCGTCCAGAACATACAGAGAACCGGCTGGCAGGGCAGACTCTACGACAGTTGCACTATCTGCATTGGCGAAACTGTCGGCAATCACACTCACAGTCAGGGTAGCGGTCGAGGTTGTTGTACCATCACTCACTGTGTAACTGAAGGTATCAATGCCACCACTCACAGCAGTAAACAGTGGTGAGTAAGCGTATGTACCGTCAGAGGCGATCGTGAGAGTACCGAAATCTCCGGCAATATTCACTGTGCCGAACTGATCCACTTCCTTATCGCCGACATGGGTGACTCTCAAAACATCACCATCGCTATCGGCATCATTCCCAAGCAGCCCCAAATTCACTGAGCTGTTCACTGAGAAGCTCTGATCCGACATAACAGACAGACTGTCATCAACAGCAATCGGAGCTTGGTTTTCTGCCGTATTTAAATAAACGTCCAGGGTAGAATCGGAGGTACCACCTTCAGCATCCTCAATCTGGTAATCAAAGGTATCAACTGGCATTTCGCTGCCGTTAGCCAGTGTATTGAGTTCAACATTACTTAAAACCCGGTCATACACCCGCACTTCATCAATCATGCCGTCAAAGTTAAACGACCCTGACTGAACACCATCATGATATTTATTCACAGAACCGGCCGAACCAAGGGCTACTCCACCAATAGCATCATCAAGGCTTTGGGCATTTGTTGAAAGGCCAAAACTTTCACCATTCAGAAAGGCTTCCAGTGTTCCTGCGCTACCATCCAGAGTAAGGGCAACATTCTGCCATTGACTGGCATCTAAACTGGAAATATCGGTACTGAGATATTCGCCATTCCAGTTTGCACCATCGTGGGCACCGGCATACAGTGTGTTGTTCTGGATATAGACAATGAATCCCCCACTACCTCCACCTTCTGTATAAAGCACCTGACGATCGGTTAAGTCATTATCAGCACCGGGCTTGAAGGCGAAGCTGATGGTTCGTTCTTCAACGTTACCGCCACTGGATTCAAGAGGGTCAACGTAGGTATGGGCAACTTCAACAGTGTCATTGAATAGAACATCTTCAGGTATGTTTTTGGTGATAATGACATCATCAATGCGGAAGAATCTCTGATCCTCAGTGAGTTTCAATTCTGTGGTGGGATCACCCGTTGCTGGTAAAGTGATTGTCTGCTGTGTGGTATGAAGACCTACCCCACGGGGAGCTGTAAAAGTTGCAACGCGCTCCCCACCCCAGTCGAGATAGACTTGGGCGTCTGAACTGTTACTTTTACCCTGTGCAAGAGTGAACGTCAGGGTATAGCTCTCAGCAGTCTCATCACTGGTGTCTACCTGTCGTTTTAAGGTTGCAGTGTGCCAGCCATACAAAAAGCCTCCCTCTGTAGGGTCTGCGCCGAAGCCACCGGAGACATCCCATCCTTGTGTTGTACCATCATTGAAATTGTTATTCACAACCTGATTACTGACTGGCGTGTAATCTTCTACTGAATGATGGATATTATTAACGGAAACATGATCTCCCCGGCCATCAAGACTCAGAGCATTACCAGAAAATCCATTTTCTACAATCGCAGCCTGCCCATGAAGCATGCCGTTATCGGTGACCTGATCGACACCAGACTGATCTTCTGCCACCTTATCAGACGTTGGCTGGTTAAATCCCCAATAGGCCACCAGTCCGCTCTCAATATCCACCTCTTCCGCCTGGTAACTATAAGAGCCATCCGTCTGAATCGTGAGCGTCCCGTAATTCCCCTGAATTGTTGTTGGTCCCAAGTCAGTTACAGCCGTACCATTCACAGTATTGAGTGATATACCTGTGCCCGAGTCGTTTATCAAAACACCGGATTGCTGACTCAGGGTTTCACCAAATACTATCTGCACGGAGTCCCTTGCTGCTGATGCGGCTTCATGCACAGGCTCTGGTTCAGCTATGACTGTGGTTATCTGTGTGCCGCCAATCATCACTTGAGGCTCTGGCTCAGCTTGTGGAACGGTTATAGGGCTATTAGGAACAACTTCTTGAACAGCAGGCGCTGGATTGGTTATCGGATTGACCCCTTTACCTGTATAGGCACTCTCAGTGCCTCGCTGAGATAAAAAGCTTTCTCCCGCTCTACTCTCAGAGTCAGGAAGAGCGGATAAATCCAGCGCACTTTCCAGGTCACTGCTGACAATTTCAGGTGTTGTTTGAAAGCTATGGGCAAACAGCATTTCACCACCATCAGGACTTTCGCTCTCTCGGGATACAGCATCGTTCTTTCTGGGCGCTCCATCCTCCATTTCAGTCTGTTCAGTTTGAGATTCGTTGATAGCCTGAGGAGATTCAACAAAATCCGTAGCGGGGATGGCCACAGAACCACCGGATAACGAAAACGCCATATTGGCCGGAACGGTAATAGTTCGCCCGTCAGCAGCCTGCAAAACAGCAGAGCTGCCACTCTGTGTTTGAACCGTTTCCTCAGGTTTGAGTACATCGCCTTCAGACAGCACTCTGGTTGACCCATCAGGGGATACAGCCAGCACCGTTCCTGTCATTTCCCCAACCTTCACCATATCAACCGCTCCTTCCCTGTCAGCTGTCGCTTATCAGCTAATAAGATTTCCGTTATCCGTAAGATTATTCACCAGTGATGCGGAATCTGTTGTTCCGTAGCGCACCGTCAAATCAACATCCTGCAAAACAATCTGCTGAACCACTGGCCCACCCGCCGAAGTGCTTACGTTGATGGTTGTATCTCCATCCGCAACATTGAAGCTGAGATATTGATCAAGATTCTCCGACGCACCGTCCGGTAATAAGTCACGCAAGTCCAGAACATCTCCGTGACCAAAGGCATTAAAGTCGGTGATGGTATCTACAGCCGGAGAGCCACCGGTGCCTACATCTTCTGGCCGCCAAACATAGAAATCAGAACCATCACCACCTGTCATCGTGTCGTTGCCGGCACCACCGATAAATTCATCATGAAAATTCTGACTTTCAGAAGAGCCTGTCAGAGTGTCATTGCCATCGGTTCCCATCCGTGTGTGGTCGATATCCACATAGTTGGTTTGGATGGTGGTGATGGCTGGAAGTGCATCTGTCAGATTGCCATCAGCATCGTATCCGCTACTGGTGATATTGATTCGCATCCAGAAACCGTTAACGAAATCACCATCTTCAGTGGTGAACGTCAGGCCGCTGGAGAGAGCGTCGAACACTTCCAGACCTGCGTGAGTACCGGGGTTAGCAGTCCAGATGAGATCAAAGCTATCTGCGTCATTGCCAGTGATAGTACCGGCTTGAAGAAGCTCATCCGGAATATTGAAAACAACGTCCTTATGGTGGCGAATATGGATCTCTGTAATGCGATGGTTCTCACTGGCCTGCGCTGTAAAATCAACAGGTACAGGGTTATCGGCATCAACGCTTTCCATAGTAATTGAGCTGGTCAGCAAAGCAGATTCCGCCACGTCCTGCTCATCCTGGCCATTTACGTACACGGTCAGTACGCTTTGGCTTGGCTGGCCGTTGATATCCGTTGAGGTATAGGTGAATCGGTCAGTCCCTGTTTCACCAGTAGCAAGGTTGTTAGTTGCTGCAAGTCGATCATCAACCTGATATTCGTAGCTGCCATCACTCCTGATTGTGAGGAAGCCAAAGGTGCCCCGGATAGTTGTACCGTTACTGGTCACAGAATGAGAGGAGCCACCTGGCAACTGGATAGATGACACCGCCTGCGGATTTGTATCGTTATCCAGAACATTACCCGCCATTGTTCGCATTCCGGTAAGGGAACCACTGCCTCCATCCTGTAACTGGACAATGTCTCCGAACTCCTTGATGCCGCCATTCACTGTATCTAACACCACCGATTGCCCGGTATTCAAAACCCCAACCAACTCTCCGCCCACAGAGGCCAGTGTATCCAGATAGAACAAATCCCTCTCATGAGCAGGCTCAGTCACAACAAGACCGCTGTCTGTTATGTCAATTCTTACCAGATAGCTTTCGGTAACAATTAAACTTCCACCATCATCCACTCCCAGCCCTGCTGTCAGTGCATACAAGGCTCCGTCATGCCAGGCAATACTATCGGACGTGATATTTTCGTAGCCTTGATCCTCAAGAGAGCCGAGAGAAGTGGCCTGACCAGTTGTGAGATTGATCGTGTTTACTTCTCCGGAGGTGTCATACATATATAACGTGCCATCCGGTGAAAAGGCCAAACCCGATATATCGTACTGAGGGAAATGTGAGACACCGTGGTTACCGATTTCCGAGAATTGAAGTGTCTCAGGGTCAAGGGAGTAAAGGCGTGAATTGTCCACAGCGTAAATTTCTCCGGAGGGAGATACCGCTAACTCCAAACCATGATTCTGCACCGCCCCCTGCAAATCTCCGAGAACATAGGAAACACCGCTTTCAAGGTCATAGGCCCGTAAATAAGCGCTGTCATTATCTGCGTCGTAATCCACAACAAAGACAGTGGCGGGTGACCACCCGGATTCACTGATGCTGAGACTGTCAGCATTGGCATGACCCTGAGCCAGAATATTTACGGAGAGTGTGGCAGTTGACGTTGTTGTGCCATCACTGACGGTATAACTGAAAGTATCCGTCACACCGCCACGGACCCCATTGGAGGGCGTATAAGCATAAGTGCCATCAGCAGAGATAATCAGCGTTCCGTACTGACCATCGATTGTCGTTGTGCCATCGGCACCAACAACCGTGCCGCCGACATCTGTCACTGTGAGAGTGTCGCCTTCCAAATCTCGATCATTCCCCAGCAAACCAACGACTGCCGCACTGTTAACCGCTACGCTCTGACCGGCCATCACTGTCAATGCATCGTTCTCAGCGACAGGTGCCGTATTATCCGGGGCCTGAACCGACACAGTTAGTGTTGAAGTTGATACACTTCCGGATGCGCTCTGAATGGTGTAATTGAATTGATCATTCGGTGCAGCACCTTCTGCCAGGGCCTTAGCCTCAACCTCATTTAAAGCGCGATTATAAACACGCACATCGTCAATCAGGCCGGTAAATGTGAAATTCCCGGAATGATGACCATCGTGGAATTTCGTTGTAGCGCCGCTGCTTCCCCCAACGCCGATATCACCATCGTGGGAATCAAGCCCCCTGGCGCTGGAAGTTTGCCCGAAGAGCTGACCATCCAGCCAGGCATTCATGGTGCCAGCATCACCATCCAGAGCCACGGTCACGTTATGCCACCCATTCAGACCAGACAGATTGACACTGAGAAATGACCCCGACCAGTCTGAGCCGTTATAAGCTCCGGCGTACAGCATGTCATCGATGATATAAACGATCCCACCGGTTGAAGCGTCCCCTTCCTGATACAAAACCTGCCGCTCCCCCTCAAGAGTGGCTTCTGGCATTTGAAAGGACAAATTGACAGTTCGCGCCTCAACACTCCCATCCAGAGGAATATTCAGCTCGGGGGATTCCTTTATAGAAAGGTGCCCATCTAAAGCTCCTCCGGTTACTCCACCATCAGTAATCGAAGCACCACGCTCCAGCCTGCCCGGGTTGGCATAGCTGTCTACTGTCGCCTGATCTGACACAATTCCATCGACAACATTCTGATTAAAATTCCAATAGGCAACGAGATCATTATGCAAGTCCATCTCAGTCGCATCATAGGTATAACGTCCATCTGGCCACACTGTCAGGGTTCCAAAGTTGCCGTCAAGTGTGGTCGTCCCATTGGTATTGACGGGGCTGCCATTCAAATGGGTGAGACGAATCCCTTCCCCTGTGTCATTAGCAAGAACTCCACTTTGCTGTGAGAGTGTTTGCCCTGTAATCGCGACGACAGAATCAGCATTCGCACTGGTAACCTCCGAACGGTCTGTAGACATAACCTGTACCCCAGAGATCATAGCCCCGCTATCAGTAGATGAATCAAGAGCAGGGCGTCCGGCACTGGTTGCAGACAAAGGAGTAAAGCCGTCAGGCTGAGAAGAAACAGCTGGTGCGGATGGTTTTACAGGAGAAAATGCCGAGAAGTCATCAAGGCCACCACCAGCCTTAGCAACGGATGGCGTGCTTCCAAAACCGTGGAGAACGCCGGCACTTCCACCCCCTAGAAGATCCGATGTGGCAGACTCTTCTATGAGACAGGCCACAGAGCTATCGTTCCCATCACCACAGGCTGCCGCATCATCAGGCGTACTTTCTGCCGCCGTATCATCACCCGCAGCAGGAGTGGGTTGAAACATATTAAAGTGGATGGGAACACCGGTCTGGGGCACAGGCAAGGTCATATTGGCGGGAACAGTAACCATCTGGCCATTGGAGGAGACCAACACAACATTGCTGCCATCACTGGTTTGAACCGTATCATCAGGTTGTAAGGTTGCCCCCTCAACCAGCATCCGCTTCGAACCATCTGGGGATACAGCGAATACCGTTCCTGATATGTCCCCGACTTTCATCATGGCAACTGCTCCTTCCCTGCATCCGTACCCTGTGCAGTAGTACCTCTACCTCCCCCTCAGCCTAGCAGGTCAGCGCTCTGTCAAAGCGTTGTCGCGGGCTTTGAGAATGGGCTTCAGAAGGTAGGAAAGTATCGTTTTCTTACCTGTGACAATATCCACCTGAGCATGCATTCCCGGGATAATTTCCAGTGGTTTTTCTTCCGTTCCAAGGTGACTGCTGTTGGTGCGAATCAGCACCTGATAAAAGCTCTCGCCTTCCTCATCAACAATCGTGTCAGCACTGATATGATCCACCACACCTTCCAGGCCGCCATAAATAGCAAAGTCGTAAGCGGTGAGTTTCACAATGGCTTCGTCGCCAATCTGGAGAAACGCCACGTCTTTAGGATTAATCTTCGCTTCCACAAGCAGGGCCTCTTCCACCGGTACGATTTCAATCAAATCCATACCCGGCTGCACAACACCGCCCACTGTGGTGACGTGAATCTTTTTGACGATGCCTGCCAGTGGCGCCTGTACCTCCCGGCGGGCCACCTGATCTTCAAGGGATTTACGGGACTCGCTTAACTGGGCCAGCTTCACTTCCTGATCCCTCAGCTCTTCCTGAGCCTCTTCCCGGAATTTGATAGCCACTTCCCGCACCCGGCCTTTCTGTTCCTGCAGGGTGGACTGCAAGCGGGGCAGTGTCAGCTCTGCTTCGTTGAGTTCGGAGAGCAGGTCGTTCACCCTCTGTTCTAGCTGAATCATCTCCACTTCCGACACCACACCTTTCTGGGCCAGCGGCCGGGTCATGGAGAGTTCCTTCATGCCCAGATCGTAGCTGCGCTGCAGGTGGTCACGGCGGGTTTCCATGGCACGCATTTCCTGCTCACTCTGGCGTACCTTCTCTTTGGCTACGTCAGTTTCAGCTTCCAGACCGGCCCGACGGCTGTTGTAAAGCTTCAATTCTCGGCGCTGAACCTTGGGATATTCTGACACCTCCTCGGGGAACACCAGCTCACGATCTTCTGCCAGAGCTCGCAGGCGGGCAATAGAGGCCAGAACGCTCAAGTACTCAATTTCTGATTCCTGAAAAGTGGAGTTAAAGCTGGTGTCATCGAGCATCATCAGCACCTGGCCTTTTTCCACTCTCTGGCCTTCCCGCACCATCAGCTTTTCGAGTATCCCCCCTTCCAGGTTCTGAACAACCTGCAAACGGGAGGAGGGAACCACCTTTCCGGCTCCTCGTGTGATTTCATCGACCTCCGCCCATGCGGCCCACATCAGGGCAGCAATCAGCGCAAACAGACAAATAAAGATGAGCAATCGCCCCCCCTTTGGGGATTTCAGCAGCATAGCGGCCGAGGCGTCAGACATATATTCCAACTCAACTGCCGAAGCCTTACGGGGAGGGCGACCACCCTTTGGAAACTGAGCCACAGGAGCCTTCTGGCCCTTGGGGATAGGAGGCCGTACCTTTTTGCGGCCTCGCTTGGGGTCAAGCGGTATCGTTTTCTTATCAGATTTCTTGTCCGCCATCAGGAAATCCTCAACTTGCCTTCACGCAGGGCTGCAAATACCTGCTCCTTCGGGCCATCAGCAACAATTCGCCCCTGATCCATAACAATCAGGCGATCCACCAGCTCCAACATAGACGCTTTATGGGTAACCAGCAGCAATGTTCTTTTTTCACAGTACTTGCGCAGGTTGTCCCGCAGCCGGCTTTCTGTGGTGTTATCCATCGCGCTGCAGGGCTCGTCGAGGACAATAATAGGTGCATCCACCAGCATTGCCCGTGCCAGAGAGACACTCTGCCGCTGCCCGCCGGACAAACACACTCCGCGCTCACCCACCTGCATATCCAGTCCATCGGGGTGGCGGTTAGCAAATTCCTTCACTCCAGAGAGTTCTGCTGCCTGAATAATCGCACTGTCTTCCATATGGCTGACGCCGAGGGCAATATTTTCTTTCAGGGTGCCGTACAGCAACGTGGCATCCTGCAGGGCGCAGCCGATGTTGTGGCGAAGATCCGATGGATTGATCTGACGAAGATCCACGCCATCCACCCTTACAGCGCCGCTTTCCGGCTGGTAAAGCCCTAGCAGCATTTTCTCAACAGTGCTTTTGCCAGAGCCGATTCGTCCGATAATACCGACCTTCTCACCAGCTTTAATACGCAGGTTCACATTGTTCAGGGCTTTGAACTCCTGACCAGGATAGGAGAAGTTCACTTGATCAAATTCGATATCACCTTTCAGGGTAGGGCGGTGAGCAAAGGATTTTCCTTCCGGGCGGTCGGAAGGCATTTTCATAATGTCGTTCAAAGCAGCCAGCGCTACCTTACTCTGGTTGTAGCGTGTAGATAAGCCCGCTACCTGTGCCATGGGAGCCAAAGCACGGCCGGAAAGCATTACCGTAGCAATCAGGCCCCCCATACTCAGCTCGCCAGCAGCAATCAGATACACCCCGCCTACAACCATGGAGATGGTGACCAGCTGGGTAATAAACGAGGCCACGGTTCCGGCAGAAGAGGAAAGCATTTTGCTTTGAATACCCCACTTGGCGATATGGCCCACATTCTTTTCCCAGCGAGCCTGCATTTCACTTTCGGCGCGGGCCACTTTGAGGCTTTCGATGCTGGTCAGCACCTCAATCAGCGTGGCGTTCTTTTGGGCGGAGGAACGCACAGTTTTATCCACAGAGCGACGCAGCGGCCCCTGCAGGGCAATACCGTAAAGAGCAATCAGCGCAGCACCAACAAAGGGAATCACCGCCAGCGGGCCACCTATAAACCCAATCACCAGAAGAATGAGAATGGTGAACGGCAAATCCACCAGCGCGGTTACGGTTGAAGAGGTGATAAAGTCCCGAATGCTCTCAAACTCCTGAATATTTCTGGAGAAAGAACCAACAGACTGAGGCCGTGAGGCCATGGACAGCCCCATCACTTTTTCAAATATTCTGGAGGACAAAAGAATATCGGACTTTTTACCGGCAAGGTCGATGAAATAACCGCGCATCAACTTCAGCGCAGTGTCGAAACTAAACAGGATAAACGCACCGATCGCCAGCACCCACAGGGTTTCAATAGCATTATTGGGCACAACCCTGTCGTACACATTCATCACAAACAGCGGGCTGGCCAGAGCAAATATGTTGATCAGAAAAGAGGCCAGCAACACATCCCGGTAAATCCGCCAGGACTTGGTAATCGTGCCCCAGAACCAGTGACGTGAACGGACATTCAGGGTTTCCGGTGCCCGGTCATCGTACTGATACTTCTCCTTGATAAAGAAGGTATGGCCTGCGTATTCCCGCGCCAGAGCAAGGAAAGGCACCTCCTGAGCACCACTGCCGGATTCCGGCAAAATTACCTTGGCGGTTTTGGCTTTCCGGTCGATGCCGGTGAGCACACAGGCTTTCCGACCCTTGAGAAGCAGAACAGCGGGAAGAACCAGTGGAGAGATACGTCTCAGGGGTGTTTTCACCAGCCGGGCAGAGAAGCCACCTCGCTCCGCCGCACGAATAAACAACTCAGCGGTCAGCTTCCCATCCTGCAGGGGAAGACCGTGCTTCAGAGCATCAGCACTGCTGGGTCGCCCATGAATACGGGTGACAGTCACGAGGCTGTCTAACAGGGGGTCGAGATGGGTGCTGCCATCCTTGGGGACAAACCAGTTTTGCTGTGCATCGGCTGAAGCAGACATAAGACCGATGGAACCTTTACTGAGTACGCTATCTGCAAGACTAGGGGGTTATGGCAAAGGTGAGAGAAGATGAAGAAATCACGTCATAAAGCAGTCAACTTTCCCGAAAGTGAGCTACGCCTGTTCATCGTTGAACAGGCGCTGTTGACGCTGTGGCTCCTTACTCGCCAGGCACAGCCTGTGCTGTGACATCAACACCATCAACATTGATATGCATGCCACCACCTGAGCCCAGATAGTTACTACGGCAGGCTGCAGGAAGATAATTTTTATTAATTCGGAGAATGGAGTCATTGTGGTAACCACAATGCCATTTGAGTGTAGAGCCATCGTAGGTTGGAAAGAATAGTACTCTTGTATTGGGCAGAACATCCGATGGGAACCGGTTAGTGTTCAATTTAACCTGTATGTGAAATATGCTTTCAATACTACAGACAAACGTTTCAGCATACTCATTGGATATCGCTCCAAAATCAACTCCCACATCGCTGGCACAAAATCCAACCAGCGAATTATTAACTGCATAGTACTCAGTCGCATCTTTCGCGCCCTTACTGAGAATAGGAATAAGCTCACCCGCTATAGCCGCCCGGGCTGTATAGTTTTGATACGCTGGAATAGCGATAGCCGCGAGAATACCGATAATTGCTACCACAATCATTAGCTCTATCAGAGTAAAACCTGCCTGTAACTGCTTGATTATCTTCACGTTGTCACCATCATCCTTGATTCGGTCACCCTTTCCACTATAGCAGGTGTTTTAAGTACCCGGACCATTGCTTTCTCCTCTTTCAATAAAGAGAGAAGAGTCAGAAACATTAAAGCCGGACACTCCTGAGAAGTGTCCGGCTTTGTAAAAAAGAGGAAAAGTGGAATCAGGCGCCGGTCGAGTTATCCTCAAACACCTCGGCCCGCACACGCTTGAGACCAATGTGGCGAACATCCGTGCCTTTCACCAGATAGATCACATACTCGGCAATATTACGGGCATGGTCGCCAATACGCTCGAGGGAGCGCAACACCCACATAATGTTCAGTACACGACTGATAGCCCGTGGGTCTTCCATCATGTAAGTCACCAGCTCGCGCATGGCGGAGCGATACTCCCGGTCTACATTTTTATCTTCCTGAGCCACGGTGAGAGCCAGATCAGCATCAAAGCGGGCAAAGGCGTTCAGAGTATCCTGCACCATTTTGCGCACATGGTTACCGATATGCCGCGCTTCCACATAGCCGTGGGGAGATTCACCATGCTCTGCCAGATCCATGGCAAACCGAGCGATTTTAGCCGCTTCATCACCAATACGCTCCAGATCAGTAGACGCCTTGGTACAGGCAATCACCAATCGCAAGTCAGAAGCAGCAGGCTGACGCCGTGCCAGAATGCGAGCGGCTTCTTCATCGACCTTAACTTCCATAAAGTTCACATCGTCGTCTTTGGCGCGCACGCTCAAGGCAAGGTCGTTGTCCGCTTCCATCAGTGAGTCGATGGCATCAGACACCTGCTTCTCCACTGCACCACCCATGGCCAGAAGCTGGCTGCGCAGTTCTTCCAGCTCAGCGTTGAACTGCTGAGAGATGTGCTGGTTCAGATCGGTGTTCATATCAACTGGCATTATTTTTCATCCTTAACCGTAACGGCCGGTGATGTAATCCTCAGTTTTCTTCTCCCGAGGATTGGTGAAGATGGTATCGGTATCGCCAAACTCGATCAGCTGCCCCATATACATAAAGGCGGTGTAGTCAGACACTCGCGCGGCCTGCTGCATATTGTGGGTCACAATCACAATGGTGAACCGTTCCTTCAGTTCATTAATCAGCTCTTCGATTTTCAGGGTTGAGATGGGGTCCAGGGCAGAAGCCGGTTCATCAAGGAGCAAAACTTCAGGTTTCACCGCAATGGTACGGGCAATCACCAAACGCTGCTGCTGACCACCAGACAACCCCAAAGCACTTTCGTGCAAACGGTCTTTCACTTCATCCCAGAGTGCCGCGCCTTTCAGTGCCCACTCAACAGTTTCATCCAAAACGCGCTTCTTGTTAATCCCCTGAATGCGCAGGCCATAAGCCACATTTTCATAAATGCTTTTGGGGAAAGGGTTGGGCTTCTGGAACACCATGCCCACCCGGCGACGCAGGTCCGATACATCTACCTTTTTGTGGTAAATATCTTGCGCATCGTGGAGCACCTCACCTTCTATACGACAGCTTTCCACCAAATCATTCATCCGGTTCAGGCTGCGCAGCAGGGTCGATTTACCACAACCTGATGGCCCGATAAACGCAGTCACACGTTTTTTAGGGATTGGCATATTGATGCCGAATAACGCCTGTTTCTCTCCGTAGAAGAGATTCAGGTCGAGGATCTCGAGACAGGTTTCTTCCTGCTCCAGAGAGAGCTTTTGACGACCACGACCAATGTGGTCAAGGCTAATCCCGTGGGTGCGGAATTTGGCTTCAGTATCAGTTTGAGTCATATCCGCACGCTCGCTTTGTTTCTTGGCTACTGCTGCTTCACTCATCATTAGCCTTCCCTCTTCATCTTGTTCTTCTCTCTGGCAGCCTGCTGCCAGATATCCTCTATTTCCGGTTTACACTTCCAGAGACTTGTACTTCTCACGGAGATGATTCCGGATAGCAACCGCTGAAAGATTCAGGGCAGCAATAACAATCACCAGCAACAGGGCTGTGGCGTAAACCAGTGGTCGTGCCGCTTCAACGTTGGGGCTCTGGAAGCCAACATCGTAAATATGAAAGCCCAGATGCATGAACTTCTGATCCAGATGCAGGAACGGATAGTTGCCATTCAGCGGCAGGCTCGGTGCCAGCTTCACAACACCCACCAGCATCAAAGGTGCAACTTCACCGGCAGCGCGGGCAACAGCCAGAATCAACCCCGTCATCATGGCAGGGCTGGCCATGGGCAGCACAACGCGCCACAGAGTTTCCGCTTTAGTTGCCCCCAGAGCCAGACTGCCTTCACGCACGGAGCTGGGAATGCGAGACAAGCCTTCCTCCGTAGCAACAATAACCACCGGCAACGTCAGCAGTGCGAGAGTGATAGATGCCCACAGCAAACCCGGTGTACCAAACGTTGGGGCAGGCAGTGCTTCCGGGAAGAACGCAGCATCCACATGGCTGCCAAGGAAGTACACAAAGAAGCCCAGACCAAATACACCATAAACAATGGACGGTACACCGGCGAGGTTATTCACGGCGATACGAATGATCCGGGTAACGGTGCCCTGCCTGGCGTACTCACGCAGGTAAACCGCGGCAATCACACCAAACGGTGCCACTATCACCGACATGATCAGCACCATCATCACCGTGCCGAAAATTGCCGGGAAGATACCGCCTTCGGTGTTGGCTTCCCGTGGATCATCGGACACAAATTCCCAGATCTTGCTACCGTAAAACGCAACCTTGCTGCCAAGGCCCATGGCATTGGGCTGATAGGCGCGCACGATTTTGGAGACGTTAATCTCAACAGTCTGGCCTCCTACAGTCTCAGCCAGCACGCTGTCTCGGGTAAACGACACATAAAGATCACCCAGTTGTTTTTCCAGAACCTTGTAGGCTACATCCAGCTCAGCACGTTGGGCAGCAATATCCGCCAGCAGGGCCGGAGTCACCTGATTGCGCAGCTCCAAACCGCGCTGTTTCAGACGCAAACGCTCCATCTTACTGTTGATGGCACCAATATCCTTTTTCTCGATATGGTGAATCTCTTTATAAATCTTCAGCGCACGCTCAAGGCGGGTATTGAGAGCGGCCCAGGCCTCTGAACCAGTGGCAACAACAGAATCTCCCTGACGTACTTCTTTGAGGAAGCCATAGAAATTACCCCACTCCCGTCGTTCAAGGGCGATAGCATCTTCCGGATACTGGATACTTTGCAGCCATGGCTCCACAACCCACACGAAATCGCTGCCAGACACATCACGGTTGCCTACTTTCAGGAGCTGGCGGGTCACCAGCTCTTCTTCCGCTAATCCTGTAAAGCCAGCATCTATCAGACGCTGAGCAGGTATCTCTTCATCATCCGCAAGCTGTCCCATCACTGCGGAGCTGGTGTGCCCGGGAACAGAGTACTCAGCCATCATAATGGCAGAGGGCCAGAAGTGACCTAATCCACGCACGGCAATCAATGCCAGCAAGCCAATCACCATCACCAGGCTGATGGCGACAGCACTAGCATTCATCCATACCCACGGAGAACCGCTTTTAAACCAGCTTTTGACAGTTATCTTCATCTTCTCTGTACCGTCTTTATTCTTCCGCGAATTAAAGTGAGCTGTACTTTTGACGCAGGCGGTGACGAACCAGCTCTGCCAGAGTGTTCACCACAAAGGTGAATACGAACAGCACCAACGCAGCCAGAAACAGAATGCGATAGTGGGAACTGCCCACTTCAGATTCCGGCATCTCGACAGCGATGTTTGCTGCCAGAGTCCGCATCCCTTCAAAAATATTGGCGTCCATAATCGGCGTGTTACCGGTGGCCATCAGTACGATCATGGTTTCCCCCACAGCGCGGCCCATACCGATCATTACCGCAGAGAAAATACCGGGGCTGGCAGTCAGCAGAACCACTTTTGTCAGGGTCTGCCAAGGGGTTGCGCCAAGTGCCAGCGAACCATAGCTCAAGTGTTTGGGCACACTGAAGATGGCATCTTCTGCGATGGAGAAAATGGTTGGGATAACCGCAAAGCCCATAGCGAGGCCAACCACCAGCGCATTACGCTGGTCGTAACTGATGCCCATATCGTGGGTAATCCAAGTGCGCATATCGCCATTGAAGAACAGGCCTTCCAGCGTTCCGCTCATGGCCAGACACAACCATCCAATCAACAGCACAACGGGAATCAGCAAACCTGCATGCCAGCCATCAGGTACACGACTGCGCACCTCCAATGGCAGGCGATCCCAGAAGAAGGCAAACACCAGAATACCCACCGGCATCATCACCAGAAGGCTGAAGATGGCAGGCAGGTTGTTTTCAATAAACGGTGCCAGCCACAAACCGGCGAGGAAACCGAGAATGACCGTAGGCAGCGCTTCCATCAGCTCGATCACAGGCTTCACCTTGCGGCGCATAGCGGGTGCCATAAAGTAAGCGGTGTAGATCGCGCCACAAATTGCCAGCGGAGCTGCCAGCAGCATGGCATAGAACGCCGCCTTCAGTGTACCAAAGGCTAGCGGCATCAGGCTGAGCTTGGGTTCGAAGTCGTTATTGGATGCGGAAGACTGCCAGATATACTCAGGCTGGTCGTAAGACTCATACCACACCTCATCCCACAGTGCGCTCCAGGACACTTCCGGGTGCTCATTCTTCACGGAGAACAATTTCATTGCACCGGAGTTACCCAGCAGCAGGGCATCAGCGCGGGGAGCAATACCGATAGATGTAACATCCTTATCCGCGATATCAACCGTCAGCACCTTTCTATCTGCGGTAGTGTTGTACAGGCCGAGTACACCATCGCTGTCCAGAGCCAGAAAGCCCTTGCGGCGATGTTCAGGAATAATACGGGTAATGGCAGCAGTGCCTTGCTGGAAGCTGCGAATCTCGGTCAGCTGTCGTTCACCCTGCTCATTACGCGCCATAAACCACTGGGTGATACGGCCATGACTGTCACCGGACAACAGCGAGATGCCGCCTAACAGGAATTCCAGATCATTCACTTCAGCAGCATCGTGAGTCAGCTCAATCACATGGTGAACAGCAGGAAGGCTGGTGCTGATATCAACCTGAGTCAGCGTATCTTTGCCTGATAGCACGTAGAGCCACTTCAGGTCAGGCTCAAGCAGAAGACGGCGGACGTTTTCACTCACCAAAGGCATGGATACATCTTCACCTTCAAGGGTGACTTCTTCTGTGAGGAAGTCTACTTCCTTGGTGAAGCGGGTCATATACAACTGATTGCCATGGGCGCCAGTCACAATCAGTTGCTCTTCAGAGTCTCTAACCGCGACCTCACTCAGGGATTTTCCGGGAGCCAGTTCAATAGCGTCCTGACCATAGGGATAAACCAGTGATGGGGTAATCACCCGTTTGTCACCTGGCCATGTGGTTTTGTATTCGTGTTTGAAGATGATGGCGGAACCGTCCGACAAACCTGCCACCAGAAGATTTTCGCCGGGAGCTGATTGGGAGACAGAGGTCACAGTCACATCAGCGGGCACCGGCAGGTGAGCCTTCAGCTTCTCGGAGCCATCAGCTGCATCAAAGAACAGCGCATCGCCGCTGGTGCTGACTTTCAAACCAATCTCGGCCTGTTCTTCCATTGCCAGATACAGCGCCTGACCAGAGGCCATAGGAAGCACATATCTGTGTTCTTCCTGTACTCTGGCAGATTCAAACAACGGAGCTACTTCGTAAAGCAGGTAGAAGAAAATCAAAAGGATGGCTGCAATAACACCAAGCCCGCCAGTGGCAATGCCATAGCGGGCTGTGCGGTCTTTCAGTTTGCGGATATTTCGATAACGCAACAGGGCCGGCGTATCAAAGCTTACATTGGGTGCCGACTGCATACTGTGATCACTCATAAACTCTTTTGGGGCTGGTTTATTCCTTTGTATGGGCGAACATTAACTGCACTATGTGACAGTAATGTGACAAAGTTGTCACAGAGTTATTTCTTTATGATGAAGAGGGTATTTCACCAAATTGTCAGGTCTGCTGACATAACTGTTATGGAGCCTGTTCCTGTCCCGCTTTGATAATCAGGTCTTTTACTTGAGCAGATTTCCCATGCCGACCGAAGTTATGCCCCAAAGTCTAAAAAATGGCAGAGACAGCGGCTACTTCCAGCCTCTGGCGAATATTCGCAATTGGATGAGCAAGGCGTGGCAGGGGCTGAACACTCAGCCCTGTGCACCTACGTGTTCAACCCGCCACCCTGAAGGCACGCTTCACTACTCTGAAAAGCGTAAAACCCTCCACCAAAGAGTCAGCTCCCAACATGGCATTACGGATGAGGATAAAGCCAGACACTTTATAAAAAATCTGAAACGCTCTCTGGATCGCACAGTGATCAACACGGAAGAACTCGTCACCAGAAGGGATGTTGATGATCTTCTGGAAAAGCTGATGCGCCAGATGTCTCTCCATCAGCAAAAACTGGTATCCCGCTTTCCAGGCAGGGTTGCTCGGGATAAAGCGATCAGACACGTCTTCAGACACCTGAAAAAAACAGCAGCTACAGCGTTTGAAAGGCGGTGTTTTCCAGAAGTGCTTGAGAGGATGAACGTCGCCCTTAAAGACAATCGCAACAGTCTGATTCTCAGTCTTGCCAATGCCAGGCCAGCTCCCCGCCCTCAGACACAAGAGCACAGGGAACAGAATTTTTTTGTTGAAAGACAACAGGGGTTGCAATGTGGCCGACACGCTATCAATGCCTTCTACCAAAAGCGCGTTCTTCGCAATCAACCAGAATTCGAATATATGGAAGCCCTGCAAATGCTTCGCCGCATGCAGGAAATTGAAGTTCTTGAAGGCACTCACCGCCCTCTGGTGATGCACCAGTACCATCTGATAGTGCATGAGCGTGGCCATCGCCACAGAATGCCAACTCCCAAATGTTTTGATGATTTGAGCTGCAACCGACTCACCCTGACGATGGAAGGCCACCATGTATGCTTTGCACGGGGAACGGATGGTGAGTGGTATTTACTGGATAGCCTGAAATCCCACCGAGCCAGGAGGGTGAAGCCCTCTTCCTATATTCGCAGCCATCGCCGTGTGCACTCAAAAAAAACGGTGCTGCAACGCCCGGGAGTTGTGACTGTCGCTGTTATTTGCCAACAGACGAGGGACGCGCTGGACGGCTGTGTAAGTACCCCATAAAGCAAAAGGCCGACGCATCCATGCATCGGCCTTATTAACAACTCAGGCTGTGGTTACAAACCCAGTGCAGCCAGCTGTTTGTCAACAACCCCGGAAGGCAGTGGGATGTAACCATCCTTTACCACAACTTCCTGCCCCTGCTGAGAGAGAACCAGCTTCAGGAACTCACGCTCGATAGGGGCCAGCGGCTTGTTAGGCTGCTTGTTCACGTACACGTACAGGAAACGAGATAGTGGATAACTGCCGTTTACAGCGTTGTTCGGGTTCGCGTCTACAAAAGGCTGCCCCTCTTTTTTGGCCAGAGGCACAGTCCGTACGCTGGAAGTTTTGTAGCCAATACCTGAATAGCCGATGCCGTTCAGAGATGCGGATACAGACTGAACAACTGATGCAGAACCAGGCTGCTCATTGACGTTGTTCTTGTAGTCCCCCTTACACAGGGCCTTCTTCTTGAAGTAGCCGTAGGTGCCTGATACAGAGTTACGACCATACAACTGAACATCACGACCTGCCCAGTGGCCAGACAAACCTGCATCGCCCCAGGAAGAGATAGCTTTATTGCCACCACACTTGAGGGTGGAAGAGAACACTGCGTCAACCTGTGCCATGGTCATGCCCTTGATCGGATTATCTTTGTTGACGAATACCGCCAGAGCATCGATAGCAACAGGAACAGCAGTGGGCTTGTAACCAAATTTCTTCTCGAAAGCCGCCAGCTCCTTATCCTTCATCTTACGGCTCATGGGGCCGAGATTAGAGGTACCTTCCGTCAGCCCCGGAGGCGCAGTAGAGGAGCCCGCCGCCTGAATCTGGATATTGACGTTAGGGTAGGTGCGCTTGAAGTCTTCGGCCCAAAGGGTCATCAGATTAGCAAGAGTGTCTGAACCCACGCTGGACAGGTTACCGGATACGCCACTGGCCTTGGTGTAAGTGGGAATATCTGCATCCACTTTACTGGCCTGGACATTCAGGGAGACACTGGCAGCGGCCAGAGTCAGGGCGGTAGCAATACCTTTCAGATTCATTTTAAGCTCCAGTGCTTATCTATTTTCAGGATCTTATTCTTCTTTGAGTATCTAAAGCGAAGCCAGTATCCGATGCACAGGTGACAAATATATGAATCGTTTGTTACAGATTTGCTACACCACTCAATATTTTCACGTGCACTGGTGTTTATTTCTTTTTCGACTTTAAATCCCTGAGCGCATATCGGTATACTGATCCCAATAACAATAAAAAAGAGCCTGCACGATGTTTGACACAGAAATTAACGCTGTAGAACTTGATTCTGTTGATACTCTCGACGCAGACCTGTACCCCACACCCCACGGGGAGCTGGCTCTGCAAATTCCAGCGATGCCCAGAGATACCAACCCTGATAATGATATTTTCGGTGGCTGGGTTGTATCCCAGATGGACCTGGCCGCAGAAATCACTGCACGCAAAGTGGCCAAAGGGCGAGTGACCACCATCTCTATCCACCAGCTCACGTTCCTGCGCCCCATAGAAGTGGGAGATATGGTGAGCTGCTACACCAATGTCACCAACGTAGGCAGCAGCTCTGTTCACATAGATGTGGAAGTGTGGGTGCGCTCGGCGTCTGATCAAGAGCCTAACAAAGTGACTGAAGGCACTTTTGTGTTTGTAGCCATCGACCAAAACCGCCGCACCCGTCGCATTCGCTAAACAATCTCAGTCGAAACGTCCAGCAGCCCAGGAAGCGCAGCCTTTAGTTGCATTCCTGGTTCCAGCTGCCCTACACCAGCAGGTGTTCCGGTTATCACCACATCACCCGGTTCCAGAGTAAAAAAGGTGCTGATGTAAGCAATTAAAGGAAGAATACCGTTCAGCATCTGCGAACTGTTCCCGCTCTGGCGCAATTTACCATTGATATGTAGCTGCACAGGAACATCCTGCCAATCAACGATACATTCGGCAGGAACAAATGCTGAAAGAGGACATGAGCCATCAAATCCCTTGGCTTTTTCCCATGGGTGACCCTTTTCTTTCAGTGTACTTTGGAGCTCCCGCAAGGTCAGGTCGAGGGCGATCCCAACGCCAGAAATACCTGCTGCCACTTCACCTTCCGGGGCACCCGCCAGTTTTTTCCCAATCAGAACAGCAATCTCCGTTTCATAGTGAACACTGCCAAAGTCTGCTTTCACAACAACAGGCTGCTCCAGAGACACAATAGACGAGGCCGGTTTCATAAACAGAAGCGGCTCTGTGGGAACAGGGTTATTTAATTCTTGTGCATGTTCAGCGTAATTCCGGCCCACGCACACAACCTTGCCTGTGGGTAAATCAACCTGAGAACCATCAAACCATTGGTGCTGATACAAACTTTCCCCCTTCATTTTTATAATGCGTCTATCTTGTTGGCTTTCTTTTTGGCCGTGTGCCCTAGCCTTCAGGAATACGATAGATGAAGTCAAGATGCTTCTTGTCCGATTTGCTCTGCCTCTTTGCCCTGTTATTGCCCGCTCT
This sequence comes from Parendozoicomonas verongulae, assembly GCF_009711465.1. Taxonomy (GTDB): domain Bacteria; phylum Pseudomonadota; class Gammaproteobacteria; order Pseudomonadales; family Endozoicomonadaceae; genus Sansalvadorimonas; species Sansalvadorimonas verongulae. The sequence continues at coordinate 63,765 of NZ_SMME01000870.1, forward strand.
GGTTACTGCAGAGGCAGAAACCAACGAACCGGCGGAGTGGAAAAACTTTCTTGGGTTAACCACCATGTATCCCTCCACTCAGCAGGAGGGCTCCCGTCTTGTACCAACAGGATATACCCTGGCTGGAGAGGTTCATCTGGGTCGCCATGGCTCCCGTCAAGGTATCTATCCTAACGAGCTGGCAGAACTTCGTCAGTCTGCCCATGACTTGTTTAAAAAAGGTACCTCAACGCCTGCAGGAGCAAAACTGCTGCAGCAGATTGATAACTATTACGAGTGGCATGAAAAGACAAACGCACTTGGCAGGCTCACCTATGAAGGTGTAATGGAGCAATTTCATCTGGGGGCTCGCATGGCCATGAGGTTTATGGACCATTTAGAGGGTAATACACCCGTACGTGTGCGAGCTATAAACTCTGGCCTTAAACGCACCCAGGAAAGTCAGGCAGCTTTTATCTTTGGAGTAACCGGGGCATTTGCCGTTGCACAAGAAAGGGCTGTGCACACCTACAACATCCATACCCATAAAGATCTGAAAGCGACTAACCCCCACACCTACTACAACTACAGGCCTCTCCATGACGTGACCAAAGCTATTGGGAAGGTGCTTGCCAGCCAGCAGTGGTCAGAGCCCCCTCAATCACTTTATGACTTTGCAGCAACTGTCGTCAGTGGTTTAAATGAGGAAGACGCACGGCAACTGGTGAAAACCATGGCGCAGCTGTGCAGGTTGGATTCGCCACAAGATATGAAGTGGGAACTGTGCGCACCTTTTGAGACATTTTCGAAAACAGAAAACAGTGTCGGGCTCTTTTCCTTTCTCTACGACATAACCCGTATCTTCGAGTTTTATGCTGCTGGCCCGGCGGTAGAAAAAAAAGGAGCTGTATTTGCCCTCGGTCTTCCTATTCTCGATAGCTTCTTATCCGCAGCACAGGAGATTGTGGAAGAACCAGAGACGGCTCCCCACATGAATCTGCGTTTCAGCCATGACTCCTCACTCATTTCCTTCATGACAACCCTCGGGCTCATTAAAGCAGAAGGCAACAACAAAGAGCGTATGGAAACATTTTCCATGAAAGAGCTGTCTCCCATGTCCGCCAATATTGTCTGGCAGGTTTGGCGTAAAGGTTATGATGTACAGGTGGTAATGTTGCACAACGAACAGCCTGTCAACTTCCCAATTCCGGAGTGCGCAGAGGCGTTTATGTGCCAGTGGGATATTGTCAGGGAGCATTACTCTCAGGAAAAGTATCAACTGTCCCAATTACCCCAAACACTCTCCCTTCTGAAAGGCCAGGATTGATTGTGTAAGTACCCAGACCAGCTATTCCCTCGTGGAAAGTAGCTGGTCTATGATGGAGGTGCAAAGCCAAAGGAGAAAAACCATGAATGAAGAGCTTCAGGTCCGAATCCAAACGCTGCACGACATACTGGAAGGGCAACCAGTTGACGAGTGCACCGCTGCATCCCTAAGACACATCACCACTGAGTTACAACTGGCACTCGCTCAGGCCGATGGCACCATTCCCCAGGAATCCTACAACGAAGAGCTGGAAAGACAGGCCTTGCAATTTTCTGAGAACCATCCTGCCCTTTCGCAAGCGATACAGCAGGTTGTGAATACACTCAATAATATCGGTATCTAATACCCCAGCTATGAAAGTCCAGCTTCACTTGTGCAAACAGATGCTGGACTTATCCAAACGTTCACAGCCCACCATCATGCCGTTATAGGGCACGAAGCCTTATAAAACAAGGCAATGGCTTGTTTAGCAGCCACAAAAATCCATATTTACAGGCAGTCTAATCCATATTTACTGGATTAGAATTCCATATTCACTCATACTAAAATCCATAATTACTGGAGTAAAATTCCATATTCATCCATCTTGGAATCCATAATTCCTATGACATTAAGCCCTTCTTCAGAACCTCTCTACCCTAAGAGTACCGGCTACTGCCCCAGAGCAATTGAGAGTAACCTGAAGGCCTGCATAGCCGACACTCCAGCTATCATAATCACTGGTCCCCGGCAGTCTGGAAAGACCACCTTAGTTAAAGAACTATTGAAAAAGTGTGGCGGAGGTAGCTACCACACTCTGGATGATGAAAATATACTCGCTCTTGCCGAAGCTGACCCTGTTGGCTTTTTACGTCAGCAGCAAAGCCAACAGACACACCCTGAAGCACCCGCCCCCATCATTATTGATGAGATACAGCGCGCCCCCAGCCTCATCCGTACAATAAAGCTGCTGATTGATGAGCGTCGTCGACCCGGGGCTTTTATCCTGACTGGCTCTGCTGACCTGATGACACTACCAACGCTGGCAGACTCACTGGCAGGGCGTGCTGAATTCATCACTCTTTACCCATTTAGTCACCCTGAAAGGGCTTATCAGGGGCAGTCCAGTACACCACCGGATATCATCAGCCAACTTCTAGCCCCTGACTACTCCCCCCAAGCTGGGGCTCCCCTCTCTCTCCGACAATTACAGGACATTATTCTCCAAGGTGGATACCCTGAAGCAGTAACCCGCTCTGGTACACGCCGTAGCCGCTGGCATAAGTCGTATGCCGATGCCGTCATTCGTCGAGATATTAAGGAACTCTTCCAGCTTCAGAAATTGGATGAAATGGGACAGCTATTCAAGGCCTTGGCCGCTATTAGCTCGGAAGCCCTGAGTTATGCCGCTTTAGGTAGAGCTGCACAGATGGATACAAAATCGGTTCAAAAGTATGTTGCTGCCCTTGAGAACCTTTACTTGATCAAGCGTATTCCCGGCTGGCACCGCAACGAATTAAAACGCACAGTGAAGCAGCCAAAAGTTCACTTTATTGATACAGGATTACTCTGCACGACTCGGGGCATTACAACCACCCACTTGCATAAAAACCCCAATCTGATGGGCCCCCTTATGGAAACATGGGTAGGCTCTGAGCTGCTAAAGGCAATGGCCGTCAGTGAACAAGAGTCAAATCTCTTTTACTATCGAGATCAAAACCGGCGAGAAGTCGACTTTATCCTCGAAGGTCAGGATGGTCAGGCCACAGGCATTGAAGTTAAAGCAGGTATGACTATTAAAAAGTCCATGTTCTCCACCCTTGAAATGCTACTGGAAGCAGGAGTTATCCAGCGTGGTGTCGTCGTCTACAACGGTGATCAAATACTCCCCTTCTCCGACCGGCTGCTTGCGGTGCCAGCGGGAAGTTTGCTTTCGGGCTGTTAAAGCCTCAATCTTGGCGTAAGAAACAATCCCTTTCGTTTACAAGAATCTTCACCCACTGGCCCTGGCAAAATCATTGGACTGCATTGTAAGCACTCGGACCATTGCTTTCGCATAGTCTGGCGGCGTCTTTTGATGCCATAGCCCCTCTAAAGATCAAAAACCTTCCCGGGGTTCATAATCCCCTTCGGGTCAAATACAGCTTTTACCCCGCGCATCAAAGCAATCTCCTCTTCACTGCGGGTGTAGGTCAGATAATCTTTTTTCAGCAGCCCCACACCATGTTCCGCCGACACTGAGCCGCCATACTTCTGCACAATCTCAAATACCCATTTACTGACCCGGTTACACTGCTGCAGGAACTCCTCACGGTTCAGGGTATCGGGTTTGAGTATATTCAGGTGCAAATTGCCATCGCCGATATGACCAAACCAGATAATTTCAAAATCCGGATATTCCCGGGAAACAACATCATCAATCTCCGCCAGAAACGCAGGGACTTTGGAGACGACCACGGAAATATCATTTTTATAGGGTGTCCAGCGAGTAATGGTCTCGCTGATATCTTCCCGGCAGCGCCACAGGTTCTCCAGCTGAGACAGGGTCTGGCTCATCACTCCATCCAGCACCCAGCCTTGCTCCATGCAGTGCTCGAACAGTTCCATGGCTGTGTCGGATACCGCTTCACTGGTGCACTCAAACTCAAGCAGTGCATAAAACGGCGTGGGCGTTTCAAAAGGGCGCGGTATTCCGCTGTGTGCAATCACCTTGCTTAGCGCCTGCTCGGAGAAAAACTCAAAGGCGGTTAAATCTATCTTCTGCTGGAAACTTTCGAGAATGGACATCACGCCATTCATATCTTCCGCTCCCAGCATCAGCACGGTGAGATCCTGCGGCGGGCGCGCCAACCGCATGGTGGCTTCCACTACAAAGCCGAGAGTGCCTTCACCACCAATAAACAGCTGTCGTAAATCGTAGCCCGTGTTGTTTTTAACAAGTCCGCCATTCAGCTCCAGTAATTCACCGGTTCCGGTTACTACCTTTAATCCGGCGACCCAGTCCCGGGTCATGCCGTAGCGAATCACCTTAATACCGCCCGCATTGGTAGAGATGTTGCCGCCAACCTGGCTGGAGCCACTGGATGCAAAATCAACAGGATAAAAAAGCCCCTGCTCTTCGGCGAAGTGCTGGAGTTGTTCAGTGATAACACCGGGACCGCACACAACGGTTCTGTCGATAGCACTGAAATCACTGATGGTGTTCATACGGTCGAAGGCCACAACGATTTCGCCATTCATCGCTACTGCACCAGCACTCAACCCAGTGCGACCACCAGACGGCACCAGCCCGATAGTATGCTCACAGGCAAACCGGACAATGGCCTGCACCTCTTCAACAGACGACGGTAGAATAACAGCGAAAGGAGCCGGATCATGGAAGCGGGTCCAGTCTCGGCCATACTTCAGGAGAGAATCATCATCCATCAGTATACGAGGCGTTGCACCGGCCACTTTAACAAGTTCGGCTTCAAGAAGGCTCACCAACTGCTTTTTGTTCATTTTTCTGCCTTTCTTACCATTGAGAACGTCAATCGCGGCCATTGTACGCATTTACCGAGGTTTTTTCTTTGATCGGCGCTAATATCCCGAAACAGCTATGGTAGTATGACCTTCCCAGTTGAGGGGCTGGGCGCGCAACACACAATGATAAAGCAGTTCAGGAGCCGTCAGGAAAAGCACCATGGCCACTACATCACTCGAAAAAGGCAAAATACGCTTTTTGCTTCTTGAGGGCGTTCATCAGTCTGCCGTGGATACACTGCAGGCAGCTGGGTATAACAACATCGAGTATCTGAAAACATCTCTGCCGGATGCAGAACTCAAAGAGAAAATCGCCCATGCACACTTCGTTGGAATTCGCTCTCGCACACAGCTCAAGCGTGATGTGTTTGAAGCCGCAGAACGCCTGATTGCCGTTGGCTGCTTCTGTATTGGCACCAATCAGGTTGATCTGGCAGCAGCTACAGAACAGGGTATCGCTGTTTTTAATGCGCCATACTCCAACACCCGCTCCGTTGCTGAACTGGTTCTGGCCGAAGCTATTATGCTGGCTCGCGGCATTCCCGAGAAAAACGCTATGGCTCACCGGGGCGGCTGGCTCAAGAGTGCAGCCAACTCCTTTGAAGTTCGTGGCAAAATACTTGGAGTCATCGGTTACGGAAACATCGGTTCTCAGCTGAGTGTTCTGGCGGAATCGCTGGGTATGAAAGTGATCTTCCACGACACGGTTACCAAGCTGCCTCTGGGCAATGCTTCTCAGGCTGATTCTCTGGAAGAGCTGCTCACCACAGCAGATATTGTTTCCCTGCATGTTCCGGAAACAGCATCCACTCAGTGGATGATTGGCGAGAAAGAGCTGGCCGCCATGAAGAAGGGCAGTATCCTGATCAACGCCTCTCGCGGCACGGTTGTGGATATTGATGCCTTGTCAGCTTCCCTGAGAGACAAGCATCTGCTCGGCGCTGCCATTGATGTATTCCCGGTAGAGCCTCGGTCAAATAACGAAGAATTCATTTCGCCACTCCGCGAGTTTGATAACGTAATTCTTACACCACATGTGGGCGGCAGTACACTGGAAGCTCAGGCTAACATCGGTAAGGAAGTGGCGGACAAACTAGTGCGTTACAGTGATAACGGTACATCCCTGTCCTCTGTGAACTTCCCGGAAGCCTCATTGCCAGCTCATGCAGGCCACCATCGCATTCTGCACGTGCACGATAACATTCCCGGCATCCTGACTCGTATCAACCAGACCTACTCGGAGCAGGGCATCAACATCACCGGCCAGTACCTGCAAACCAATGAGAAGATTGGCTATGCGGTAACCGACATAGAAGCCAAACACAGCAAAGAGGCCATCACCAGATTGAAAAAGATTGAAGGTACGATTCGTTGCCGGGTTCTTTATTAAGGAATGTACTTTTCCTTGAGGGCTGGCCACTGTACGTCAGCCTTCTCAATGTGGGATTGAAAATCCTTAAGCCAGCGTTTGTTGATTGAGGGGTTATGGTTCAGGTACAAATTTCCGTCAATTATCTTCCAGTGCTGTGGACTTCCCCGGTACAACATGCCTTTTTCTGACACTGCCCATGCACAATGACCTCCATATTTGGGAGCGTACTTCTCTGGGTTGGCTTTGAACATCTCCAAGTGATCACGACTCACAAAACGCCAGTTCACCCCGGCCCACTCCCAAGAGTATTTCCGCTTACCTTTTACAGCCTTACCCATGGTGAAATAAGCCACCGTATCAAAACCGCCTACGGCTGCATTCCCCATAAAAGTGGTGTAATACTCACTGCTGCCAGCTTGAGCATTTCCAGAAAAGCCAGCAAAAACAAAAACCAGAGCCAACAGTGAAGTTTTCAAACTTGAACAGATCACAGTCATTCCTCCATGAACAACATCTTTTTATCTGGTAAGAATAGCCTGTGAAAATATCAAGCCCCCCTGCACCTGCCGTGAAAGTAATATTGACGCTCCGGATTCTTTACCAGTATTGTTAGGACAAGTTGCCCCACAAGGGCAACACGTTGTACCGCTGGCCTATCAGCTACATAACAAAAATAAAGAAGCTCCCAACGCCGCAATCCGGCAGAGGGCAAGGTGCGTTCCAATGAATACAAAGCAATCTCTGCAGACGCCGCTCTGCTGTCTCGCCCTCCGTAAGTACCAGAAGTGGGCTGCTCCCGATACGCCCGGCCGGAGTTTTTGATTTCATCTCAACATTTCCAAACAAATGCCTGCTGAAAACGTTGGATTTTTCTATGCTCGTACAGGCGTAGTTTTCAGCTCTGGTCTATTGTGTTCAGGGAGCATTCACTATGAAACAACGCATCTCACTTCAGGACAAATGGGAGAAAAACTCAGGCAGGGTTTATCTCAATGGCAGTCAGGCCCTGGCTCGGCTAACAATGCTGCAGGCCGATCTGGATAAAAAGAACAACTTAAAGACCGCCGGGTTTATCTCTGGCTACAGAGGCTCCCCCCTCGGAGGTTTTGACAAAACCCTCTGGCAAATCCAAGACCACCTGGAAAAGTCCAACATCACCTTTCAACCGGGCGTGAACGAAGATCTCGGCGCAACCGCCGTATGGGGCACCCAGCAAGTGAATGTCTTTGAAGGGGCTACTTACGACGGAGTATTCGGGCTGTGGTACGGCAAAGGTCCGGGTGTTGATAGAACCGGTGACGTGTTCAAACATGCCAATGCTTTTGGCACTACGCCTAACGGTGGCGTACTGGCTGTGGCCGGAGACGATCACGCCTGCAAATCCTCCACCCTTCCACACCAGAGCGACTACGCCTTTATGGACGCCATGATGCCGGTGTTATATCCGTCCGGTATTCAGGAAGTGTTGGATTTAGGGCTATACGGTTGGGCCATGTCCCGCTACTGCGGCAGTTGGGTGGGCTTTAAAGTGCTGGCAGAGGTGATGGATTCTTCTGTCTCTGCCGAGCTGGACCTAAACCGTATATCCATCAAACGCCCCATAGACTTCAAGCTTCCCAAAGATGGTCTGAACGCCCGCTGGCCTGATAAGCCCATGCAGCAGGAAGAACGCCTTCATCAGTACAAACTTCGAGCGGCCAAAGCCTTTGCCCGTGTCAATCAACTGGATAAAACCATCATTAGCACTGCTGGTAAAGCCCAACTGGGTATAGTGACCGCTGGAAAATCCTATCTCGATACACTGCAAGCCTTAGAGGACTTAGGAATCACCCACGATAAAGCGAAATCCCTCGGCATCACACTCTACAAAGTCGCCATGCCCTGGCCGTTGGAGCCGGTTGGGATACGGGAGTTTGCCCAGAACACTGCAGAGCTTTTAGTGGTTGAAGAAAAACGAGGCGTGATTGAAGACCAATTGCGCAGCCAGCTCTATAGCTGGCAAGATGATCAGCGCCCCATTGTAACCGGCAAACAGGACGTTGATGGCAGTGAACTGCTCAGCTCTCTTGCAGAACTGACCCCAGCCATGATTGCCCGCGCCATCGCCAAACGCATTCATTCTTTTTACACCAGTGAGAAGATTAAAGAACGCCTGTCGTTTCTGGAAAAGAAAGAAGCCGAGCTGGCAACCCCCCGGGAAGTGCTGGAGCGAGCCCCGCATTTCTGCTCCGGCTGCCCCCACAACACCTCAACCCGCTTACCAGACGGCAGCCGTGCATTGGGAGGCATCGGTTGCCATTACATGGCAACCTGGATGGATCGCGGCACCGACACCTTCACCCAGATGGGTGGGGAAGGTGCCACATGGATTGGGCAGGCGCCATTTACCAAAAACAAGCATGTTTTCCAGAACCTTGGTGACGGCACCTACTTCCACTCAGGGTTGCTGGCTATCCGTGCCGCCATAGCCGCCAATATCAATATTACCTACAAGGTGTTGTATAACGATGCTGTCGCCATGACGGGTGGTCAGCCTGTGGATGGCGAGCTCTCTGTGCAGCAAATGTCCCATCAGCTGTACGGGGAGGGTATTCGGCACATTGCAGTGGTCAGCAACGAGCCCAACAAATACCCTAGCCGCGCCGACTTTTCCAAGGGGGTCACCTTCCACCACAGGGAGGATCTGATAGCGGTACAGCAAATGCTGCGTGAAGAAAAAGGCTGTACTGCCCTGATCTACGATCAGACCTGCGCTGCAGAATTGCGTCGTCGCCGCAAGCGCGGGCAGGTGCCTGAGCCGGATAAGCGTCTGGTGATTAACACTGAAGTGTGTGAGGGTTGCGGCGACTGTGGCGTACAATCCAACTGCCTGTCTCTGCTGCCGGAAGAAACTGACCGAGGCCGCAAACGCAGCATTGATCAGTCCGCCTGCAACAAAGATTACAGCTGTGCCACAGGTTTCTGTCCCAGTTTTGTCGCGGTGAAAGGCGGTAAACTGCGTAAGGCCACGACAGCCGAAAGCCCACTGCCTTTTACTGACCTGCCGGAACCTCAACGGCCAGACAGTGCAGGAGTGTATAACATTCTCCTTTCTGGTGTGGGTGGCACCGGCGTTGTCACAGTCAGCTCCCTGTTGGGTATGGCAGGGTACATAGAAGGCCGGGGCGTTGGTGTGCTCGACCAGACTGGTCTGGCACAGAAGTTCGGGGCAGTCATGAGCCATATCCGCATTGCATCTTCACAAAAGCAAATTCATTGTGTGCGCATCCCCGCCGGTGAAACGGACCTGTTGCTGGGCTTTGATCTAATGGTAAGTGCCAGTGAAGAAGCTTTGGGTAAGCTGGATAGAACCCGTACTCGTGCGGTCATCAATAACCATGAAGCCATGCCTGCAGACTTCACTCGTAATCCTGACCTGCACACTCCCAATGCCCAAATGCAGCACGTTATAGAAGACACCTGCCAACCATCGAAAAGTATCGCTCTGGATACAACCAAACTCGCCACAACGCTGATGGGTGATAGCATGGCAACCAATCTGTTTACTATCGGCTTTGCCTGGCAGAAAGGGCTGATTCCTCTCAAGAAGGAGTCCATTCTGGAAGCTGTCACTCTCAACGGCACGGCTGTGGATGCAAACATCAAAGCTTTTGAGTGGGGGCGGTGTGCTGCTCACGATTTGAAAACAGTCAAGAAAATTGCCTATGGCACTCTCGATACTCAGCCCCAGGTCATTAACTTTGTGCCCAGCCTTGAAGACATTATTCAACGGGAACGCAGGCATCTCACCGAATACCAAAACGAAGCACTGGCTAACCGCTACGAAGAGCAGGTGCGCAAGCTGCAGGCTATGGATGCGAATTTGACTCTCACCCAAGCTGTAGCTGAAAACTACAGCAAAGTACTGGCCTATAAAGATGAGTACGAAGTCGCCCGCCAACTCAGCTCTCCAGCCTTCCGCCAAAAACTGGAACAGCAGTTTGAAGGAGCATTTACGTTAGAGTTCAATATGGCTCCACCACTGATCAGCCGTATTGATCCTGCCACCGGACGCCCTCGCAAACGAGTATTCAGCGAGAAAATTCTTCCGCTTTTTCGTCTGTTAACCAAGATGAAAGGCCTGAGGGGCACACCGTTTAATCCGTTCGGTTGGAGCCATGACCGCAGGCTTGAGCAAAAAATCATTCAAGAATATGAGCAGGACTTGAGACGCATCAAGCACCATCTGAACACTACCAACTACAACGACGCCTGCGAGCTTGCCCGCTTACCGTCCATGATTCGCGGTTATGGTCCGGTAAAGGATGTCAATTACCAAAAGGCTCAGGAGCAGCGCGCCCGCTTGCGGGGTTTACTTACTACAACACGCTACGAGTTAGCGACTGAAGCCATTATCTAAATCATCACAACTAAGAAGAATAAAAACCACTATGCCTGTACACACCAATTCGGGCTATCGGGTATGCACGGCAGTGGGTCCCCGCCTGCGCGGGGATGACGTATCCGGCAAAAGGGTTTCATGCAGATTTACAATGTATTGCGCAACCCAAGCTCTTCAGGGTGAGGCTGGAGATACACCTGCTCTTTCACATAGTCACTGCCGTGAATATTCAAAAAATGCCTGAGCATGGTAATGGGCACCACCAGCGGAATCGTGCCGATACGATATTGTTCAATAATATCCAGCAGGGTTTTCTTGGATTCTTCACTGAGAGTTTTCTTCATATAACCCAGCAGATGCAGCAGTACATTCGTATGGCTTTTTCGGTTGGCCTTGAAGCACAAGGTTTCCATAAACAGTGCAATATATTCAGCTGCCAACTCATTAACAGGTATCTTCTTACCAATAGAGACCATCTGCCCCAGCTTACGATAATTTTGCGGGCTATGAGCCATAATCAGGTATTTATGCGATGCGTGAAATGCTACCAGCCCGGCATGGGTTGGGTTATCCCGCATCTCTTGCTGCCAGCGATGCCAGGCAAAAACCCGAACAAAGAAGTTATCCCTGAGAACAGGATCATGAAGCCGCCCTTCCTCCTCAACGGGAAGCAGCGGTGACGTTTCCATAAGGGAGCGGGCGAACATACCGGGGCCGCTGGCTCCAGCCGGATTACCATTAGGGTGATAAATTTTTACCCGCTCCATGCCACAGCTGGGAGATTTTTGCATCAGGATATAGCCACTGATGCTGCGCTCCAGAGAGCGCGCAACCTGCTGGCCATATTCCGCCAGTGGTTCAGTGAAATCATTCTCAGGATGATCTGTACCCACCACGCGATATTTATCAGCATCTCCGACAAGGCGAATTGGCTCTCTGGGAATACCAAGCCCTATAGCTACTTCAGGGCAAACAGATTTGAGATGGAAGAATCGAGTCAGACTGTTGACGACAAACCCTGAACGTTTGTGATCACCGTTATAGCGTACTTTCTCACCTGCCAGACAGGCACTGATTCCCAGTGTGATTGTTTTTTCAGGCTCGGGACGGTCGACTATGGCCATTGCACACCTGCTCTTTTTGTATATGCCTGAAAAATTGTACAACAAATCCGGCGTATTGAGTGTTTTATCCGCCACATTGTCATCCCAATAAAGCTTTGATACCCCTTTAACGGTTTGACATGAATCAGTACGCGAAATCAGGCTAGCTTCTATATTCATAGCGTACTGACTCACTAATCAAACGAAATAGTCATGCGATTTAATAACATCATTACCAGTAATATGAGTGCGCGTTGGTACGTCATTGACGAATCACGGTCTGCATTCCTTCTTCATTTCTAATTGCCCTGTTCACCTTCGGGCTACTGTCGATAATCGAACCATCTCTGCTTTCAGCAGCGGACCCCTTATACCTCGAATAAATGGGCATAAAAAATGAAACGTATTCCAGAACCTTTCCGCATTAAAATGGTTGAACCTATTCGTGTCACTACTGAAGAGGATCGCCGCAAAGCTTTGGTAGAAGCCGGCTATAACCCTTTCCTGCTGAGAAGTGAAGATGTTTATATCGACCTGCTGACCGACTCTGGTACAGGCGCAATGAGCGATCGCCAGTGGGCTGGCTTGATGATGGGGGATGAGTCCTACGCTGGCAGCCGTAACTTCTTTAACGTGGAGAGCCGCGTAAAAGAGATGTTTGGCTACGAGCATACGATCCCGACTCATCAGGGCCGTGGTGCAGAGCAGGTGCTGTTTCCCTGCCTGATTAACAAGGCCAAAAGCGATAACCCGGTTTTCATCTCCAACTATCACTTTGATACCACTGCAGCCCATGTTGAGTTGAATGGTGCCAGGGCCATCAATACCCTGACTCCGGAAGCGCTGGACACCACGTCTTACTATGACTGGAAAGGCAATTTTAATCTGGAAGAGCTGGAACAGACCATTACCCGGCACGGTGCCGACAATGTAGCCGGTGTGATTATCACCGTCACCTGCAACAGTTCTGGTGGTCAGCCAATCTCTATGGCAAATATCAAAGCCGCCAGCGAGATCGCCCGCAAGAACAATATTCCTGTGGTGATCGACTCTGCTCGTTTCTGCGAGAACGCCTGGTTTATCAAACGCCGTGAGCAGGGCTACGAGAACAAATCCATCAAAGAGATTATCTTCGAAATGTACTCCCACGGCGACATGCTCACCATGTCCGCCAAGAAAGACCCCATGGTGAACATCGGTGGCCTGTTGTGTATCCGTGATGACAAAGAGCTGTTCCAGGCCTGTCAGACCCGCTGTGTACCAATGGAAGGCTTCGTAACCTATGGCGGCCTGGCTGGCCGTGATATGGAAGCACTGGCTATCGGTCTGGAAGAGGGTACAGATGAGGAGTTCCTGAGCTATCGCATCGGCCAGGTGGAATATCTGGGCGAGCGACTGCGGGAAGGTGGTGTGCCTATTCAGTATCCTACCGGCGGCCATGCCGTGTTTGTGGATGCCAAGTTAATGCTACCCCACATTCCCGGTCATCAGTTCCCGGCCCATACGCTGGCTAACGAACTGTATCTGGAAAGTGGTGTGCGAGGTGTGGAAATCGGCTCCCTGCTTCTGGGCCGTGATCCGGCAACCGGCGAGCAGAAACCTTCCTCTCTGGAGCTGCTGCGTTTAACAATTCCTCGTCGTGTGTATACCAACGACCACATGGATTACATCGCTGATTCATTGATTGCTGTGTATAACCGTCGCGATGAAATCAAAGGTCTGGAGTTTGAATACGAGCCTCCAGTGCTGCGTCACTTCACTGCACGCCTGAAACCTGTCGCTTAATTTCCCTATACGCTGCATGTAAAAAGGCCGCTGAGTTCTCATTAAAGAACTCAGCGGCCTCGGGTTTCACTACAAGGTTTAACGCCCGGACATCAGCCCGTGTCTTTACATGGTTTCAGTAAAGGTGCGGGTGATAACGTCCATCTGCTGTTCGCGAGTCAGGGAGTTGAAACGCACAGCGTAGCCGGATACGCGGATAGTCAGAGAAGGGTACTTCTCTGGGTTCTGCATAGCGTCTTCCAGCATCTCACGGTTCATAACGTTCACGTTCAGGTGTTGACCACCTTCACGGGCTGCTTCGTTATGGAAGTAACCGTCCATCAGACCAGCCAGGTTCTTCTGACGGTTGGTGTCGTCTTTACCCAGCGCTTTAGGAACGATGGAGAAGGTGTAGGAGATACCGTCCTTCGCGTATTCAAATGGCAGCTTGGCAACGGAGCTCAGGGATGCAACAGCACCGCTGGTGTCACGGCCGTGCATTGGGTTAGCGCCTGGGCCGAATGGCTGGCCAGCACGACGACCGTCTGGAGTGTTACCCGTCTTCTTACCGTACACAACGTTGGACGTAATGGTCAGGATAGACTGAGTAGGCACAGCGTTACGGTAAGTCTTGTGAGAAGCCACCTTCTTCATGAAGCGCTCAACCAGTTCACAGGCAATGCTGTCAACGCGGTCGTCATTGTTACCGTACTTGGGGTAGTCGCCGTTGATTTCGAAGTCTACTGCGATGCCGTTCTCATCACGCACTGGCTTAACTTCTGCGTACTTGATAGCAGACAGGGAGTCAGCAGCGATGGACAGACCAGCAATACCACACGCCATGGTGCGGAATACGTCGCGGTCGTGCAGAGCCAGCAGAGCGGCTTCGTAGCTGTACTTGTCGTGCATGTAATGGATGCAGTTCAGAGCCGTCACGTATTGAGTAGCCAGCCAGTCCATAGTGGTGTCCAGGCGAGCGTATACGTCGTCGTAGTTCAGAACGTCATCAGTGATAGCGTCAGTCTTAGGCGCGATCTGAGTCTTCAGCTTCTCATCAACACCACCGTTGATGGCGTACAGCAGACCCTTGGCCAGGTTGCAGCGAGCACCGAAGAACTGCATCTGCTTACCAACAACCATTGGAGATACGCAGCAAGCGATAGCGTAATCATCGCTACTCATGTCTGGACGCATCAGGTCATCGTTTTCGTACTGGATGGAGCTGGTGTCGATGGATACCTTGGCACAGTACTCTTTGAAGCCCTGTGGCAGTTGTTCGGACCACAGTACAGTAATGTTTGGCTCAGGGGATGGGCCCATGGTGTAAAGGGTGTTCAGGAAACGGAAGCTGGTCTTGGAAACCAGAGTACGACCGTCCAGACCCATACCACCGATGGATTCCGTTGCCCAGATTGGATCACCGGAGAACAGCTCATCGTACTCAGGCGTACGCAGGAAACGTACCATACGCAGCTTCATTACGAAGTGGTCGATGTATTCCTGAGCTTCCGTTTCGGTGATGGTACCGTTGTCCAGATCACGCTGGATGTAGATATCCAGGAAGGTGGAAGCACGGCCCAGAGACATAGCAGCACCGTTCTGGCTCTTAACAGCGGCCAGGTAGCCGAAGTAAGTCCACTGAACAGCTTCTTTCGCGTTGGTAGCAGGCTTGGAGATATCGAAGCCGTACTTCTGCGCCATGGTCTTCATGTCGCCCAGGGCACGGTACTGATCGAAGATCTCTTCACGCAGCTGGATAGTGGCTTCCAGATCTTCACCGGAGTTCATCTTTTCTTCCAGGGACGCGTGCTGAGCAGCCTTGTCCTTCATCAGGAAGTCGATACCGTACAGAGCAACACGACGGTAGTCACCGATGATACGACCACGGCCGTATGCGTCAGGCAGGCCAGTCAGTACACCAGACTTACGGCAGGCACGGATGGCTGCGGTGTAAACGTCGAATACACCCTGGTTGTGAGTCTTACGGTATTTGGTGAAGATTTCACTGGTTTGTGGATCGATTTCACGGCCGTAAGCCTTGGCAGAACCTTCAACCATACGGATACCACCGTTAGGCATGATGGCACGCTTCAGAGGCGCTTCAGTCTGCAGACCAACGATAGTTTCCAGATCCTGGTTGATGTAACCGGCATCGTGGCTGGTGATGGTGGATGGCAGCTTGGTGTCGAAGTCGAGAGGCGCGTGAGTGCTGTTCTCAACCTTGATGCCTTCCATAACCTTCGCCCACAGGGTGTCGGTCGCTTCAGTTGCGCCCGCCAGGAAAGCGTGATCGCCTTCGTATGGGGTGTAGTTCTTCTGGATGAAGTCACGTACGTCTACGGAAGTGTTCCACTCACCGTCAACGAAGCCTTCCCAGCCTTGCATGTTTTCAGTAGTCATATTATTTCCCTCGATCGCTGTCGTGCAGCGTCATAAGTCAGGGTTCTTGCTAGAGCGCTGCCCGCGGTCACAATAGCAGCCAGCGGCCCCTCACAGATTTATTAAGCCTTTTCTTCGGCTTTGGCCTGGATCGCGGTCAGGGCGATGGTGTAAACGATGTCGTCTACCAGCGCGCCACGGGACAGATCGTTCACAGGCTTGTTCAGGCCCTGCAGCATCGGGCCAACACTCACGACGTTGGCGCTACGCTGTACAGCCTTGTAAGTGGTGTTACCGGTGTTCAGGTCTGGGAAGACGAACACGGTCGCACGGCCAGCAACAGAAGAATCGGGCGCTTTGCTGCTGGCTACGGATTCAACAGAAGCGGCGTCGTACTGCAGAGGTCCGTCGATTTCCAGATCAGGACGACGCTCTTTGGCGATGCGGGTAGCTTCACGTACCTTCTCAACATCAGCCCCCATACCGGACGCACCGGTGGAGTAGCTGATCATGGCTACGCGAGGCTCAACGCCGAAGGCTGCAGCAGAGTCAGCACTCTGGATAGCGATATCAGCCAGCTGCTCAGCGGTAGGGTCAGGGTTTACAGCACAGTCGCCGTATACCAGAACCTGCTCAGGCATCAGCATGAAGAACACGGAAGACACATTGCTGGCGTCTGGCTTGGTTTTGATCAGCTGGAATGCAGGACGGATAGTGTTTGCAGTAGTATGAACAGCGCCGGAAACCAGACCATCAACGTCGTCTTGTGCCAGCATCATGGTGCCGAGAACAACAGTGTCTTCCAGCTGGGACTCTGCCATAGGAGCCGTCAGGCCCTTGTTCTTACGCAGCTCTACCATTGGGTCGATGTACTGGCCACGAACTTCGTCCATGTCCATGATTTCCAGACCTTCTGGCAGTTCAATGCCTTGGGATTCAGCAACGTTGCGAATAACGTCTGGCTTACCCAGCAGGACACAGTTGGCAATGCCACGCTCCTGACAGATAGCAGCTGCTTTGATGGTACGGGGCTCATCACCTTCAGGCAGAACAATGCGCTTGTTAGCAGCTTGCGCCTGACGCATCAGCTGGTAACGGAAAGCAGGAGGAGACAGACGCTTCTCGCTCGTCGTGGCGATCATGCTCTGCAGGGCATCAACGTTGATGTGATCGGAAACAGATTCCATCACCTGCTCAACACGCTCCAGGTCGTCGGAACGTACGGCAGTGCTCATGCGATCCAGCATGGTAGCCGTCTGGTAAGAGCCGCTTTCTACCATCACAACTGGCAGAGCGGAATCACCCAGAGACTTCTCAACCAGCGCCTGAATGCCTTCAGCAGGCTTCACACCACCGGTAATCAGCAGGCCAGCCAGAGGCACGCCGTTTTGTGCAGCCATGCAAGTGGCCAGGATGACGTCATCACGGTCACCGGATACAACAACCAGTGCGCCAGGTTTGAGCAGGTGGCTCATATTGGCTGCGGTGCGTGCACACAGAACGTAGCTGGTTACACGACGCTGTGCGATTTCACCGGCAAACAGAATCTCAGCGTTCAGCTCAGCCGCTACGTCTTTGGTACGCAGTGCAGACAGTTCACTGCGCCATGGGATGTAACCCAGAGGCATAGCCTTGGCTTTTTCCAGAGCTGGCAGAGCGTTGAATGCGTCGCCGCCAGTCTGCTCGATCATTTCTGGAGTCAGCTTGTTCAGAACATAGCCGAGGATGTTCTTGCCAGACAGACCACCGTAGTTGTCTGCAGCAATGTTCAGGTGATCAACGGTGTCTTCCAGAGTCTCTTCGTTCTGAGCCTGGCTCACCAGAATCACTTTTGCGTTCAGGTTCTTGGAGATTTCCGCGTTCAGGCGGCCCATGTAAGGAGCACTGCGGGTAGGAACCATACCTTCAACGATAACAACGTCAGCACCCGTACAAACACGGTCGAAACTGGCAACGATCTCTTCCATCAGAACATCGCGCTTGTTTGCGCCCAGCAAATCTTCTGCGCGGCTGAAGGGGATAGGATCAGCAGGCTGCTGTGCCATGGTGGCGCGCACCATTTCTACAGAATGCTCAGGGCCTGCGATTTCAGTTTGAGCGATTGGTTTGAAGAAGCGAACGCGGCAACCCAGCTTATCGAGTGCACGAACAAGACCCAGTGAAACTGAAGTCAGACCAACACCGTAGTGTGTTGGCGCAACGTAAAAAGTATGCATAATCTTTCGGGTATCCGGTCTATGACCCACTAACAGGCCCCAACAGAAACACTGCAGGGCCACCTGTTGTTAAAGTTCAGCGCCGAGCGGTTGCTCAGCAATCTCCGAGTTTGCGTTGGCGAATGTAAAGGTAAACGGTGTGTCGGGAGACACCCAGTTTCCTTGCCACCATCGGGACACTTTCCTTGATGTCGAAAATGCCCTTATCAAACAGAGACATAATGATGTGCTTATTCTTCACCTTGTTGGACAGCTGGTGATTGCTGTTTATTTCAGCAATAGTACGATCCACTGTGTTTTCCACCAGATCATCAACACTGGATGGAAAGTGGCCACTGACAGGTGCGGCGTTGTTCACGCCTTCCAGAACAAAGGCTTCCAGAAAATCGCTGGCTGGTACGCTCATGTTGATGTTGATGCACAACATGCCCACTGGCTGACCAGTATGGCTGCGAATCACCATACTTGTGGATTTAAAGAGTTGTCCGTCCTGAGTTTTTTTTGTGGCGTGACGAATATCACCGCCTTCCTGGCGAGCAATTTCATGTAACTGCTGCAGGGCTTCTACGGTTACAGGGCTATCAACATCACGGCCTGTCGCGATGCCGTTGGCAATTTTAACAACAGAGCGGGAAGGGTCTTCGAGAGAGTGCAATACGACTTCACAGAAGGAACCAAATACACTAGCAATGCCGTCTACGACCGTTTCCAATGAGTGGATTATCTTACGATCATCATCGCTGAAAGTATGGCGCCAGAGGGATACATCCTCGGACACAACTTTGTCACAGGATGAAAGGACTGCATCATCAATCATCGATATTGCCTGAAACCTAAAGAGTGGAGTGTAGGTTTATATACAGCTCTTCACGTATAATGACTGATAAGCAAGAATATATATCAGTAAATGCGAACGAGCCAATAGAGGGTCCCCCCTAACCGTAGCTCAACTATAGTTGAATGTACTGAAATTGGGATTGTTACATATCAATACTCTTTGAGTTTTTTACTTCGAGTTGAGCACTGCAGGTGACGTGTTCCACCTACACAGAATACGACAACCGACATTAAATACCTCTACAAGTGTGGCAACCACATATTACCCCCAACTTGATTTGTCCTACTGCTTTGCCACATGTCCTCAGGCGTGATATACCGCCTCACTAAACCTTTTCAACGCGTCAACATAGATACGTATATTTCTGGAGTAGTAGATGAATTTTGTACGATTGCTTGCTATGGCTGCATCCCTTGCTGCCGGTTCTGTATGGGCTGCTGACCTCACGGTTGCTAACAATCTGGATATTCATGTGGTGAATGGCCAGAAATACAATGCTCCTGTCAGCCTGTTCGCTGGGAAAAATGTAATTGATCTGGGTGCAGGTGACCAACAGCTGGTTCTGCGTGTATCGGATAGTTTCGGCACCAGAAACTCTCAGGAACTCTACAAATCTGAATATTATGTACTGACATTCAAGACTAAAGGGGATGAAAAACTCAACATATCCGTGCCAGCCATGCATAACATCAATCAGGCTCGTCAGTTCGATGAAACCTCACCGTTCATGCTGAAAACAGATGACGGCAGCGCTGTTCATTTTGAAAAGGCCGTGCTGAAGAAAGATGGTATGCAGCTGTCCCGTAACCTTGTGAACGAGTTGAAAGAGTTCAACGCCACCGGCAACCCGGCAGCTATTGAGTCCCGTGCACCTTTCGCCGCTCTGATGATGAACAGTGCCGATGCCGGCAAGCTGCCAACACAGGTCGGCACCCAGGAACGTATGGGCGAAGTACTGATGTCTGAGCAGATGCTGCACTACTGGTTTAAACAGGCTGACCCACAGACCCGCCAGCGCTTCCTGGACTGGGCTGCCCGCTCTGTACAGAAGACCGCACAGAAGTAAGATATGATTATCGGTCTGTTCCTTTCGCAGTGAGCAGACCGGCACAACACTTTCTAATGGCTTCCCATTTCATGACATCCGACGCCTATCCCATTCCCGCAGTCACAGCTCAAACTGAAGAAACCATCAAGAAAAGCCGTTTCATCACCCTCATTGCCCACACTCCCGGCCGAGAGAACGCACAGGCCTTTATTGAAGCTGTCCGTCAGGCGCATCCCGACGCCCGTCATCACTGCTGGGCGTTTATTGCTGGCACGCCAAAGGACGCGCAACAGTGGGGGTTCAGCGACGATGGTGAACCATCAGGTACAGCAGGTAAACCGATTCTTGCTCGCCTCGAAGGTTCAGGAATAGGGGAGCTATGTGCCGTTGTCGTACGTTATTCCGGCGGTATCAAGCTGGGCACCGGTGGCTTGGTAAGAGCTTATGGAGGCGGTACAGGTGCAACGCTGGAGGTACTGGATACCATAGTCAAGGTTCCCCAGTCTGAGTTGCATATCAACTGTCAGTACCATCAGTTAAACGACATTCAGCATGTGTTAGCACAACATGGCGGTTCTGTGATCGACACCGTTTACGGCGAAACCCTCACTCTGCATCTCTCTTTACCGACTCAGACTCTATCAATGTTCAAGAAACATCTGCACAGCCACTTTAAAGGCCAGCTTTGCTTACCAGAAGACGATTAAAGGCCCACCTTCTACACCGCCCTCACTGGCAACTTTCCGGCAGCCAGTGTAGAGAGCCTATATCTGTGCAGGCCTGCCTGACGCAATTCTGGCAGATATGAGAGCAGCCGCAAACCGCTTTCTCGATGCCCGACATCAACGAGTCGAGCGTGAGTACGAGCTGCTCAAAAAAGTCGTGTCACATTAAGAAGCGCTAAAGTTTTTTTTGCAGCCAGGTCAGGTAACGTTGCCGAATAGCTTCACATTCATTCACCAAGTGGTGCTGGCCTTCTGGAATATAGAGAACGTCCACTGACTTATACAGCCGCTCATACACCGGCATATTATGCCGCCAGTCCACAGTCCCATCTTTCTGCCCCTGAATAATTAGCGCATCAAAACCACAGGGGCTGGCAATAGATTCGATTCTTTTGATCCACCGGTTCATGGCACCTACCCAGCCCACCGGTAAGACCCGTGATTGCAACGGTTCCTTAGCCAGAAACTCAAGAAACTCCTGGTCGCTGGAATTATTGGAGCGAGAGCGAGGAATACTGGAAATAAAGCGCCGCACCAGATTGTATTGAATACGCCCCCAACGCCACAGCACAGGACGCACCAGCGGCGCAAACAAAATCACTTTGCCAATAGGATACTCACCCCTTGAGCAACGCTCACCAGCCAGTAGCTCGGAAATCACTGCTCCGCCCATACTTTGCCCACTCAGGTGGAAAGGCTCGGGCAACTGTGCATTTTTACACCAGCCTAAACATAAGCGAAGTACTCTGGTGTAAGAGCTGAAGGAATCAATGTTAACGCGATCACCGCAGGATAACCCGTGACCAATCTGGTCATAGGCAAACACAGAAAACCCCTGTTCCAGATAAAAGCGGATGATGTGACCATAAAGGCCCACATGGTCAAA